>DATMKR010000136.1:0-12978 GCA_035571115.1 Candidatus Acidiferrum sp.
ATCGCTTCCAGGCCGCTTTGAGGCCCGCTTAGCTGCGCAACGGCGATCGCGCGGTTGAGCCCGACGACCGGAGAGGGCGCGACCTCCATCAATGTGTCGTAAAGCGAGACGATCGCCGCCCAATCCGTCTCCTCAAAGCGCGGCGCGCCGGTGTGCACCGCGGCGATAGCCGCCTCGACGTGATAACGGCTCAATTCGTTCCCGGATGCGGAACGTTCGAGCCACGCCTGGCCTTCGTCGATCATTTCACGATCCCAACGCGAGCGATCCTGATCGAACAACGAGCTTAAGTCGCCCCAAGCGTCGAGACGCGCCGGCAAGCGGGCGGCGTCGAGATACATTAGCGCACAAAGCGCTAATGTAGACGGCACCGCGCCCAGCGGATGTTTGGCGAGCAGCTGCGCGAGCCGGATCGATTCGCGACACAAGTCCGCGCGAATGACGGCGTGAGCCGACGCGCCGTGATAGCCTTCGCTAAAGATAAGATACAGGGCCCGCTGAACGACGGGGAGCCGAAGTGCGAAGTCGGCCGCATCGGCGATATCGAAGAGCACCCCCGATTCCGCAAGCGTCTTCTTCGAGCGGTTCAAACGTTTTTCAACTGCGGCGGGACTACTAACGAACGCGCTTGCGACTTCGCGAGCGCCAAAACCCCCAACGAGTTGCAGCACGAGCATCACCTGCGCCGTCTCCGAAAGCCGCGGATGACAGCACGAGAACATCATGCGGAGTTGGTCGTCTTTGATGCCGATCGGATCGAAGATCTCGTCGACCGCGTTGGCCAGAGTCCACTCGGTTAGCAGCAGTCGTCCCAAGTCCGGCGCAAAAGTCCGGGCCGTGCGTTCGCGCCGCATTACGTCGACGGCGCGATTCTTCGCGGTCTTCATGAGCCACGCGGATGGGTTTTCGGGAATGCCTCGGAGTTTCCAGACCTCCAACGCTCGGCAGAAGGCATCTTGGACGACGTCTTCTGCCAGCGTGAGATTGTGAAGGCCAAATGCCCGCGTGAGGGCGGCGACCATACGTCCCGCTTCGCGGCGGAAGAGATGGTCGCTTAGTTCCATCTACATGTCCATTTTCATGACGGGCCGTACCTCGACACAGCCATCTACTTCGAGAATCGGGCAGCCGCCGGCGAGCTTTGCCGCGTGCGCGAGAGAATCGGCTACTACGAGCGTGAATCCGCCGACGAGATCCTTTGCCTCGGCAAAGGGACCGTCCGTCACCGTACCCCCTTTGCCTTTGACGACCTTGCCCTCGAGTTCGAGCGGCTGCCCAGGATCCTTAAGATTGCCGCTGTCCGTGAGCTCTTTCATCCAGGCAAGCCATTTCTGCATGATCTGCTGTGACTGCTCCGGACTCTGGCTTCGTTGACCACCGCGATAGAGGTAAAGAAAATCGTTCATGATCGTGCCTCCTAGAAGAGTGTTATGCGGCTTAGACGTTTGAGAGGCTCCACGCCGGACATTTTCTCCAAAAAATAGCTTGGCGACTCCGTCGGCCGAACAGGGGCCGGCCAGGAATTCCGGAGAAGCCACGGCGATGGAAACAACTTCATCGCAATTTCAAGAACAGGTTCGTTCGGTCGTCGCGGACCGCCATCTGCTCGGCCACCCTTTCTACATTGCCTGGTCGAATGGCGAACTCTCCTACGAGCAGCTCAGGCAGTACGCAGGTCAGTATATGCATCACGTGCTGGCCGAGCCGACGTATTTGAGCGCCGTTCACTCCAACACGCCACACTTTGCAAGCGATGGAAAGAGCGACCTAAGCTCGCGGCAGGCAATCCTCCAGAACCTTATCGACGAGGAGCTCGGGCCGGAGAATCATCCCGCGCTCTGGAAGCGCTTCGCCGCGGCATTGGGACTCTCAGAGGACGACCTCGCCGCCGCCGCGCCTCTGCCGGCGACCCAATGCCTCGTAAGAACCTTCACCGATCTTTGCCGGAACCGGCCGTACTACGCAGGCTTGGCGGCACTGCACGCCTTCGAATCGCAAGTGCCGGCGATCGCGGCGGTCAAGATCGATGGGCTTCGGCGATACTACGGGTTCACCGATCCTCGCGAATATGAGTTCTTCACCGTGCACGAGGAGGCAGACGTCTTCCATTCCGCCGCCGAGTGGCGTTTGATCGAGCGCGCCGCCGACGCTCCGGCAAAGCAGGCAGAGGTTCTGGCTGCAACGACCGAGGCGTGTGACGCGCTGTGGAGTTTCCTCGGCGGCGTCTACGAGGAGATTTGACGCACCGGGAGTTCGAACGCGTGGTTGGCGAAGCGTTGGCATCCCTTCCAAAGCGATTCGCCGACCTCGTTGAAAATGTCGTCATCGCCGTCGAAGAAGAGCCGACCGCCGAAGACCTCGACGGCATCGAGGACGACGCGGACGACGATTCGGAGCTTCTGGGCATCTACCGCGGCGTGGCGCTTACCGAACGAACGCACGACATGCCTTTGTTGCCCGACGAGATCGCGATATTTCGCGGCCCCATCAACCGCATCGCCTCCACTCGGGAGGAGGCCGTACGGGAAGTGCGCGAGACCGTTATTCACGAGCTCGGACACTATTTCGGCCTCCACGACGAGGAGATGCCGCATTGAACGCGGCGCTGCGCTTACGTCCTCACGCAGGTAACGTTGTATTGCTCTCTCCAGGGACCGCCGGATTTATATTCGCCGAGGTCGGTTGTCTTCGTCGTGCTGTAGGTGACCGTGTCCCGTATCTGCATGCTCGTACCTGAAGTATTGGAGGCCGTGCCGATCCACACCATCTTCTTTCCGATCGTCGACGACGACTCCGTGCCGTAGGTTCCATCCGACACGATGAGCGGGCTCCACCACGTCTTCGTCTTGGCCACGTAGACGTTGTAAAAAACACTATCGAAGTTCGCGCCGACGGAGTGATACATGATGGCGCCGCCGTTGGTACGTGTGACCGTCATGGACTGGTGGCTGGGGCCACCCATCGCCGAGGGCATCGTGTTGGTACACGACCACGTTCCGACCGCCCAATCATAGCCGTGCGGACCGGCCCCGGGCACGGAAGCCGACATCATCTGAGACTGCGCCGCGCATGGAACCGCGACGACAAACGCGGCAAGTACGAATTGCGAAAGAACCTTCTTCATGGTTGTGCCTTTCCGAGAGTAGCTATGAGGCCGGACCGCCGCCGGCCCAAGAACTTGCCTGTTTGCCGAGTTTTCGAGCGCCCCTTCAGAAAAGCGCCGCCTGACCTGGCGCGTCAGCTCACCGCCGAGTCGAGCGCGCGAGCCAGATCGGCAACGAGGTCCTCGACCTCTTCGATGCCGACCGACAGGCGCAGCAGATCGTCCCTAATATCGAGTTGCGCGCGCTGCTGGGGCGTGAGCGACGCGTGCGTCATCCTTGCCGGACTGCAGATTAGCGATTCGACTCCGCCCAACGAGACCGCGAGCGCGAAGATGGCGGTCGAGGTTGCGATCGCGCGCGCGCGCTCGGGACCGCCTGTCGGACGGAACGAGACGATGCCGCCGAATCCGCTCATTTGCCGCTTCGCAAGCTCGTGCTGTGGATGCGTCGCAAGACCCGGGTAGTAGACCTCAGCGACGTCATCGCGTCCAGAGAGAAACTCCGCAATGACCTGCGCGTTTCTCGAGTGCGCGCGCATGCGCAAGCCGAGCGTCTTTGCCCCGCGCATCGTGAGATAGGCATCCCACGGGCCAGGCACCGCACCCACGCAGTTCTGATGGTAGGCGACTTGCCCGGCGATATCGCGATCGTTCGTGATGACCGCCCCGCCGATAACGTCGCTGTGTCCGCCGATGTATTTCGTTGTCGAATGAACGACCATATCGGCCCCCAACGCAAGCGGCTGCTGCAGAAAGGGCGACGCAAACGTATTGTCGGCGACGATCAGGGCGCCGGGTGGCCGCAGCCGCGCGAGCGCCTCGAGATCGCACAGCCGCAGTAACGGATTGCTCGGCGTCTCGAGCCAGAGCAACCGCGTGTTCGGCCTCGCCGCCGCCCAGGTTTTGCGCGCGTCGCTCGTATCGACGAACGTCACGTCGATGCCGTAGCGCGAGAGAACCGTTGTAAAGAGGCGATGGGTGCCTCCGTAGATGTCGCGCGTTGCGAGGATGTGGTCGCCACAGGAGAGCAGCGACGTCGCGCCGGCGACCGCGGCCATGCCTGAAGCAAAGGCCGAAGCAAACGCGCCGCCCTCGAGAGCGGCGAGCTGACGCTCCATCGCGGAACGCGTCGGGTTTATGGTTCGCGAATAGTCGAAGCCCTTCGTCACTCCGACTTCCGGCAGCGTGAACGTCGCGGTTTGATAGACGGGAACGATCGTCGCTCCCGTTGCCGGGCACGCCTCCTGCCCGCTCCAAACCGCTCGCGTCGAGAAGCCGAGCGGCGAAGAGTGCCTCGATCTTCCGTTCAACGTCAGTTGCTCCGGCAAGCCGCCGTAGCGCGCGTTCTGATAACTGGTTCTAGGATCGCCCGCAACGCATTTGGCTCGGCCAAGAATGCGTCGTGACCGTGAAGCGATTGGAACTCGAGATACTGCGCGTCGAAGCCGCGCAGCGCAAACCGCCGCGCCGCTGCCCGTACGTCCTGCGGGCGAAACAGCCAATCCGACGTGATTCCAACGAACGTCAACCTAGGTTTTCTCGCGCCGCTTCCATGTAGGAGCCAGTCTCCGGCATCGCGCACGTCGAACGAGTCCATCGCATGAGTGAGCGTGGCGTAACTGGCGGCGTCCATGCGAGCTTCGAATAGATCCGCCTGACGTTCCAGGTAACCCTCAACGTCAAAGCACGCTTTTCCACCGCGATCGCTGCGACGGGAGTGGCGCACGTTGAAGAGCTCTTCGCTCTTATACGAGAGCATCGCAAGCTTCCGCGCGAGACGCAGGCCGCGCACCGGATCGAGCGCGAGCGCTTCCCGTTGCAGCGCGTTGAGCGCGATGCCCATCGCGCTGTGATGATCGTGCGCGCCAACCAACACCGCGTTGCCGATCCGTTGCGGCGCAGCGAGCGCCCACTGCAGCGCGCGCATACCGCCCAGCGATCCGCCGATAACGAGCTCGACCCGCTCGAGCCCCAGCTCGCGCAGGGCGAGCATTTCGGCCCGCACGACATCGCGAACCGTGATCCGCTGCGAGGTCCTCGTCGAGCCATAACAACTTCCCAGCGCGTTGATGCCGACCACGCACCACTCACGCGGGTCAAAGAGCGCCCCCTCACCAACGATGCCCGGCCACCAGTCGGCCACGCGGCTCGAACCGGTCAGGGCGTGTTCCACCAAAACGACGTTTGAGCCGTCATCGGCGGGGGTGCCGTACACGGTGACGCGTTGCTCGACGACTGGAAGCGTTTGCCCGCAGTCGAGCCGCAGCGCGCCAACAGCCACCGTCTCCTCGCGCATCAGGCGTTCACCAGGGCCTGGAACGGAGCGCTGCTTAACGCATCGTCCCAGATCGCATAGTTGGGAAGTTCGACGGTTCGGGAGAGCCGGTCGAAGAACGGCTCGATGCGGCTCGCCGTTTCGAGTGAGTACGAGCCGCCACGCAGATCGAAGCCGCGGCCCTGGCCGAGCGCATGCAAGATGGTGACGACATCACCGAGCACCGCCGAGCCGGTCGCGGCGCCGCCCGCACCAATGCCGCGCAACACGAGCCGGCCGGCGTCGCGCGCGAGAACCTGCACGACGTTCTCCGCGTCCGCAGTCCGTGCGAACTCGTGGCTCTCCGCGACGAGCAGCGGCGCAACCTCGACCAAAACGCCGTCGGGCGTGCGCAGGACCGCGGCAACGTGACGGATTCGAAATCCCAGCATGCGAGCGCGGGCCACGTCGCGCTGCGTGACCGCCGAAATTCCGGTTCGCGCGACGCGCGGAGAGGTCACCGCGAGGCCAAAAGCCAGTTGCGCAATAACGGCAATCTTGTGCGCCGCATCGACTCCCTCGATGTCGTTGCCCGGATCGGCTTCGGCATATCCGAGCCGTTGCGCTCGAGCCAGCGACTCGTCGAAGCCGACGCCTTCTTCCATGGCCGAGAGGATCGCCGTGCACGTCCCGTTGACGACGCCCGCAACCGAGAGAATCTCGTCTCCCGCCAGCGCCTCGCCAAGCGTTCGCACGATCGGAATTGCACCGGCTACGGCGCCTTCGAAACGCAGCGCCGCGCGGCGCGAAGCCGCCAGGGCTCGCAGTCGCGGGCCGTGCTCGCCAAGCAAATCCTTATTGGCGGTAACGACGTGACGTCCGCGTTCGAGCGCGCGCTCGACCAGCTCGGCGGCATCGGTCGTTCCGCCGATAACCTCGATAACGAGATCGACGTGCGGATCGTCGACGACGGAGCGAGCGTCGCGCGTGAAGAGACGGCGTTCGAGCGCGCTCGAACGCCTCTTTAGTGAATCTTGAATCGCAATCGCGCGAAGCTCGTATCGAACGCCGCTACGACGTTCGATGATTTCGCGCTCGCGTTGCAGACGATCGGCTACGTTTGAGCCGACCGTTCCGCACCCGAGCAGTCCGACCCCGACGGTCGTTTTCATATTTCCCGGCCTCCTGTTGCGATGGGAAAGCGAGGATAAACGCGCGCCCCCCGCCGTGGTGGCGAGGGGCGCGAGAAGCATTCTTGGTTTCCGGACTTAACTTGCGAGCTTCACGACGACCCTGCCACATGCATACGCATGCCGCACATCGAGAACATCATTACGTTACTCGCAGATCGAGACATGGTCCGAAGATTACCATCCGCGCGGGGCGCTGTCAAGGAAATGTAAGAATCATCGCAAGAGTGGGTACAACGCCCAAATGAAGATTGCGGTTTTTGGCTCGGACGCTCGCGCGGTCGCCATCGGCAAGCTGCTGGTCGATGCCGGATATCGCGTCTGCTTTGGCGATGCGGCCGGCGTGAGTCAGGCGGAGACGGCCGCCCGGCAGGCCGGAGGCGTCGCGGACACGCCCTACAACGATGCGACCTCCTGCGAGATGTTGATTTTCGCCGGCTCCCGCGCCGATCTCGACGATCTCCTGACGGCGGCAGGGTGCATTTCGCCCGATGCGGTGGTGGTTGACGCGATGGAAGGCACGGATGGCGACGGGACGGACCTCCTCGCCCACAAACTCAATACCCACCGAGTCATCCGCGCCCTGATCGTGGCGCCGCAGCTCAATGCCAACATTCCGTACTGCGGCGACGACGCCGACGCGATGACCCTGTTTGAGGAGGTCTTTCGCACCGCGGGGTGTCTGACGGCTTATCGTGGTCCTCTCGCGAAGGCCGCCGAGATCACGCTTCCAGGCATCGGCGAGACGGGCGAAGCGTCGTTTAAAACCGTCAAAACAGCGAACACCGTCAGTACGTAAGCGCGAGGCAGGTTCCGCCTGCCTGCCGGCAAACGCTTCGCCGCCAAATCCATGGCGTTTGCCGTTGCTCGCTACGAAGTGCCGGTGGCCGAGCCGTATCGGCTCGATCTTACCGTGAGCGTTCTACGGCGCTTATCGACAAATCTCGTGGACGTGCTCACGCCCGAAGGCGTTTATCTGCGCGTGCTCGGGGATGCCCTTGCGCCGATGGTGGTACGCGTTGCTTCTCAACAGCGCGGCACGCTCTGCGTCACGCTCGAAGGTGAACGCCGCGGCCACGGGCGCGCTCTGGAAACGGTGCGCCGAATGCTCGGGACCGACCGCACGCTCCGAGAGTTCGACCGGGGCGCCGCGAGCATCCCTTGGCTGCGCCGGCTGGCGCTGCGCATGCGGGGCGTCAAGCCGCCGCGTTATCCGACACTTTGGGAAGCTTGCGTCAACGCAATCGTTTTCCAGCAGGTGAGTATCCACGCCGCCAGCGCGATCCTGCGACGCTGCGTCGTCGCGCTCGGTTCGCCAACCGAGTTGCGCGATGGACCCACATTGCATGCGTTCCCGGACGCCGAGGTCACGCTTCGCGCAAACGATGGCGTGCTGCGTGCCGCCGGGTTAAGCACGAACAAGATCGCGGCGTTACGGCGCGTCGCCGAGACTCTCGTCTCCGGAACGCTCGACGAGCGAATGTTGGAAGAACGTTCCAGCGTTGAGGCAGCGGCAATGCTTCGCTCGATCAAAGGCATAGGACCGTGGACGGCAACGGTCGTCCTACTGCGCGGACTCGGCCGGCTCGACGTATTTCCAATGAACGACTCCGGAGTCGCCCGCGGCTTAGCGTTCGTGGGCGGCTCGCCAACGGAGCTCGAGAACGTGCTCGACGTACTCGGATCGCAGCGCGGAATGCTCTACTATCATCTCTTGTTAGCTCGGCTCGAAGCTCGCGGCGAGCTCGGGCCAGCTTAAGTGCCGTAGCGCCGTTGACGCAGTGCGTAGTCGTCGAGCGCGGCCTGAAGCTCGACTTCACCGAAGTCCGGCCAGTACGTTTCGGTCGCCCAAAACTCCGCGTAGGCGGCCTGAAACAATAGGAAGTTCGAGAGGCGCAGCTCGCCGCCGGTTCGGATGACCAGATCGGGATCGGGCAGGCCGGCCGTATACAGCCGGCTTTCGACGGCGTGCTCGTCGATCGAGTCCACGTCGCGCAGTCCGGCGTCTACTTCGCGAACCAACGCGCGGACGGCGTCGCCGATCTCGCGTCGCGCTCCATAGTCGATTGCGAGATTGAGCGTCAGCGCGTCGTTCCCGGCCGTCTTCGCCACGAGCTCGGCAAGAGCGCCGCGCGCCGCGGCAGGAAGCCGGTCGCCTCGCCCGCAGAGCCGAACGCGTACGCCTTCGCGAGCGAGAGTGCGCAGTTCGCCGCTCGCTGCCGCGATGCACAGGCCCATCAGCAGTTCGACTTCGCCGGACGGCCGCTTCCAGTTTTCCTCTGAAAAAGCAAAAGCCGTGACGATCCGGATCCTCGCTTGCCGCGCGGCCCGCAACGTTCGGCGAAGCGCCGCGACACCACGCTGGTAGCCGTACGCAATCGGAAGCTTTCGTTCGCGCGCCCACCGACGATTACCGTCCATGATGATCGCGACGTGATGCGGGATCACGTCGTCGCCAGCTTCGGTCTCGTAACGGAACTCACCGATCGTTCGTGAACGTCGCGCACGACCGACTCCAGCTCGTCAACGTATGCGAGAAAACGTTCGCGGCCCCGTTTGCTGATGCGATAGACGGTCGAGGGACGGCCGGCTCCCCGCTGCTTATCCGTCGCTACGATTCCGACTTCGGCGAGCGCGTGAAGATGTCTATTCAAATTGCCGTCGGTCAGATCGCACGCGCTCTGCAGCTCCGTAAAGCTTAGTCCGTCGGGATGCGCGATCAAACACGTGCAGATCGCGAGCCTTCCTCGCTCGTGAAAGATCCGCTCGAGCCCCGCGTAGGCAAACGGCGCTTGTGGTGACGTACTCATGACGCGCGATCGAGCCAGATCAGATAGCCGATGGCGAGTTGGCCTGCGCCGAATCCAATCGGCATCACCCACCAAGCGAGCGCAACGGCATCGAAGGGGGTAGCCAGAAATACCCTGGCGAGGAGCGCAAATCCAATCGTCACAGCAAACGTCGAAGCCGGGATGGCACCGCGTGAAGCGAAAAGTCCGATCGCATAAAAGGCAAACCAGGTCCCCGGCAGCAGCGCGAATGCTGAATGCCCGACGAGCGCAAAGGTAAGCGCGCCGCCCAAGACGATGCTTGGCGCAATCGACAGTGCAGCGGTGCGAAAACGACTGCGCGCACCGGGTGCGCGGTGCTCGAGGAGCCACACGGCTACTGCGCCGTAGTTGAGCGCCAGCGCAACCGCTAAACACGACAGCCAGATCGTGAGATAGGCGCGCAACTCCTCCGAGGTTACCGGCATCGGCGCGACTCGCAGTTGAAGAAAAGCTGCGATGAACGCGGCGATGCCGCTGCCCGCGGCTGCGAGGCCCGAATAGCCCTCGAAGCGCTGCAGCGCAGCGAGCCGGTCGCGGACTTCCGCAAGATCGGAGAGCGCTCGCTGAAGTTCCATTATTTACTTTGTATCACAAAGTTGGCTTCTCGGCAAGGGCGAAAGGCCTAGAAAACACCCTTCGACAGGCTCAGGATGACAGTCTCAGGATGATGTCGTTACTGGGAAACGCTCACGGCGACGGGATAGCTGATCCCGTGGCTGATCGAGCCCTCCAGCGTGAGATCGGAGGCACTATATATCGAGACGCCGCTTGGACACGAGTTGGTCACGAATAAGTCACCGGTCGTGCTGAGGGTCATGCCGCTCGGGCATTGGATGCCGTCCGACCGCACGGCGACGCGTTTCAGCGTCGTCTCATCGTACGCGCTCAGGCTACTTTTCGAATAATCCAGGACGTATAACTCGCCCGAACTGGAGATAATGGCGATCGGTTTGGCGACCCCTTTCGTGATCTGCCGCGGGTGGTTCGGCTTGAGGAAGGGAAAAATCGTGATCGACCTATTTCGCTGATTGGCCACGTAAAGGTTGTTGGCCGAATCCATCGCCAGCGACGCCGGGCCCGCCAGGTCACGCTTGAAGGTATTCATCGGCTTCGTCTTACCCGGTGCGTACATGGTGACCGTGTCGGTGTCAAAATTAGCAACGTAGAGGTTGCGGCTGCTGTCGAATGCGAGCGCCTCGGGGCCGCGAACTCCCTGCGTGAGCGTTTCCGCCGGTGACGTAGCTCCTCGCGCGTAGACGGTTACCGTATCTCCGCCGTTATTTGCGACGTACAGCTTGCCCGAACGATCGATTGCCAATGCAAATGGACCGTACACGCCGTTGACGATCACGCGAGCCGGCTGGCTGCCGTGCGGCGAGTAGACCGATACCGAACTGGTCAGGCTGCCGCTGGGGGTACCGTAGTTACCGACGTACAGGTTTCCCGCTTTATCGACCGTCAGCGAGTTAGGATAGGAGATGCCGCTTGAGATCGTGCGGCTCGGCGACTTCTTGCCGGGCGCAAAAACCGAAATGGTGCTTGCGTAATAGTTCGCGACGTACAACGTGCCGCTCGTCAGGGGAACCGAAAGGCTTCCAGCTTGCGGACCTGTACGAGCGAGCGACGCGCTCGGCGGGATTCCCGCGTCTTTGCCCGCGGAGCACGCAACAAGCAGCAGAGTGAGGAGCGATCCCCTACAAAAAGACCCGCAGCGCGGCATTGACAGCCCTTTCTTGACTAAAAACGATAATGAGCGAAAAACAATGGCGGACCTTCGCCGCAACGAGGAGGTCTGCCTAGACGTACGTCACAACGGCCACCGACGCCGCGGCCGTGACGACGTCTTCCAGCAGTCCCGCAGGTACGCGCCCGATCAGCCTAATGGCCCGCGAACGGATAGCCAGTCCAACGTAAGCCCCGACGATGGCGGCTGCGGCGCCGGCCAGTGCCGCGCCCGCGACGGGCGTACCGCTCAGCGATGCCACCGTCCAGCCGCAAAAGGCTCCGCTGCACCCCCGCGCGATCAAGCCGGCCGGGCGCGTTCGCGCAGGAGCTTTGGGATAAAGGTCGCCGACGTATTCGAGGAGCGCGAGTACGCCTAGGGCATACGCCAAAGGCGTGTCGCGCCGCATGAGCCACAAGACGGCCGGAGCCGTGAACGTGCGCAGTCCGGCAAGAAATCCTAGGAGAACTGCAACGAGCACCCCCGCTACCTCCTAACGAAGTAGAGCAGCAGAAACCTCGGTTCGTTGCCAAATTGCCAAAGCCCTCATCCCAGAAATGCCGGTGCGGTGTGAAGCGTCCCGGCTGCGTTCCTCCAGAGTGCGTACTGCAACGGCTGTTTGGAGTTCATCGAGGCGGCGCCGATCTCACCGTGCGGGTCGATCGCAATAACGCAATACATCTCCTCGCGCAGGTTCGGCGCGGTCCTCGCCATCAGTTGCATGAGATCGTCGCATGCTTCTTGCGGATGCGCGCCCTGCGCCATGCGCCGCACGATGAAGACGGACGTGCAGTAGTTCGCCATCACGTCCCCGTTGCCGGTTGCGGCGGCGGCGCCGGCAATGTCGGCGTAGTAACCGCAGCCGACGAGCGGAGAATCGGCAACACGCCCGGGGATCTTCCACGCCAGGCCGCTCGTGGAGCATCCGGCCACGACCCCGCCTCGGCCGTCAACGCCGAGCATGCCGATCGTATCGTGATTGCGACCGTCGATCCAAAACGTTTCGTGCTTCGGCGTACTCCTCCACCGCAGCCACTCTTCCAAGCTCTGGGGCGTGAGCAGTTGCTGCGGCGTGAAACCCATCTCGATTGCAAAGCGCAACGCACCGTCACCCGCCATCGTCGTGTGACGCGTCTTCTCCATGACGAGCCGGGCAACCGAAATCGGGTTCTTGATCTTGTGAAGGTTGCAGACCGACCCGGCGCGATGCGCCATTCCGTCCATGATGCCCGCATCGAGCTCGACCTCGCCCTCGGCGTTCGGCAAACCGCCGTAACCAACACTGGTCACGTTGGGATCGTCCTCGACGACGTTGATGCCTTTCTCGACTGCATCGAGCAGCGATCCACCGCCGGCGAAGACGTCGCCGGCGCGCCGATTGGCTTCGACGCCAAAATCCCATGTGGACAAAAAGACCGCACCGTCGTTGCGCGTTTGCGGCGAAGCCGGCGACGCCGTGCTAAGCGCGGCTGTGGCCGCGCCCGCGGCGAAAAGAAAACCGCGTCGATCGATTGGTTCCATAGCTAGCTCCTGTGGTCAAGCCGAAAGAGCGCCTTCTCGATGAAGCACGGCTGATCCGGTCTGGCCGGCCTGGTAAAAAGGCGCCAGCCAAGCGAGGGCGTAAGTCTACCAGGCGCGGGAGCCGCGCTTTACTTTTATAAGAGGGAGCCTCCAGTGAAATATTTGCCCCGCTGTATCACAGCACTCTTTGCATTTGGTCTCATCGCTTTGAGCGCCGGCCCAGCGCCAGCGCAGCAAACTCCGGCGTGGCAGCACGGCAACGGCCAAAACCTTACCGGGCAGTACTCCGGATCGGTCAGCGATAGCGCTCTGGGATCGGGTACAGCCATCGCTAATTTCGTTGGCGCAGGCGGCGG
>DATMKR010000137.1:0-6818 GCA_035571115.1 Candidatus Acidiferrum sp.
CCGAAGGATTTCGAGATCGACGGCGTCGAGCGTCAAGCGGGAAACCGGCTCGTCGAGCGCGCGAACCGTCAGCGTGCAAACGCCGTCGAGCGACTCGTTTTCGAAGTCCGGGGTTACGTGGAGATCGATATGTTCGACTGCAACGACCTTATCGGGGCCATAGTGCGCGCGCGCGCCGGGTAAGGCGAATGCCTGATGTTCGTCTCGGTCGTCGCGCAGCACCAAGCTCGGCTTACGAGCCGGGCATAGGTTTGTCCTGTGCTCCAGTCACTCCGCGGCGGTTTGCAGGCCGCCGCCCACTTCAATCACCGCACCGGTGATAAAGTCGCGCTCTGCGGCGACGAAGAAACGGACCGCATCGGCAACGTCTTCGTAACTGCCCGGTCGCCCGCGCGGATTGTTGGCGCTGCGTTCGTAGGCCTGTTCGCGCGCCAGCGCCTTTTCGCGAATGTCGCCGGGAGATACGACGTTAATGGTTATGTGGTTGGACGCCTCTTCGAGGGCCAGGCAGCGTGCAAATGCAACCAGTGCGCTCTTTGCCGATTGATAAAGTGAGAAGCCGCGGAAGGGTCTGGTCTGCTCGGAGCCGAGCATCCCGAAAAATACAACTCGGCCGAACTTTGCGTCGCGCATCGCCGGCAACGTCGCGCGCGCGGCCAACACCGCGCTGCGCACATTACCATCGAACGTTTCTGCGTACTCTTCCAGCGTCGAGCGGGCGAAGCGCTTGACGACGAGCGGACCGACGGCGTGCACGAGCGTATCGAAGGGACCGTGTTCCCGCACGAACGAGTCGAGACTCTTTTCCACGCGAGTTGGATCTTCGAGAAAGTCGATCTTTGCGGCCGACGCGATCGCGCCGGCGGCTTCGATGGCGGCGAGCGTCGCGCCCGGCGGCGTATCGCGATAGGTGATAGAAACGCTACTGAAGCCGTCACGCGCCAATGCCGGGGCGATTCCGGCGGCAAGGCCGGCTGCCGCCCCGGTTACGAGCGCTCGACGCTTATGCAGGCGCCCTCTCCAATGGCTGCGACATCTCCGCTTCGATGGCGCGGCGATCCGCGCGGCGCTCGAAATAGCCGATCCACGTCTCGTAGATCATGGGTACGAGGAAGAGCGTTAGAATCAACGAGCTCAAGAGTCCACCGATGATGACCGTCCCCATCGCTTGACGCCACTCTCCGCCTTCGGCGTAACCGAGCGCGAGCGGCAGCATGCCGAAGATCATGGCCGCGGTCGTCATGATGATCGGCCGGAAGCGCGTGGCCGAGGCCTGCAGAACGGCATCGTGCACGCGCATCCCACGTTTCACGAGCGTGTTGGAGTAATCCACGAGCAGAATTCCGTTCTTCGCGACGAGCCCGAACAGCATGATGACGCCGAGCATCGAAATGATGTTGAGCGATTGACCTTGCTCGGGCTGCACGCGCCCCATCAATGCCAGCAGGATCAGCGCTCCGATTATTGCCAGGGGCACCGAGAACATAACGATCAGCGGCTCGAGGAATGAACCGTAGAGGATCACCATCAGAATGTAGACCAGCATGAACGAGGTAATCAGCGCCACGCCCATGTTCGCGAAGGTCTCTTCCATGAACTGGGAGTTGCCCTGCGATTTGAGGCCGACGCCTTGGGGAAGAAAGCCCGGCGCTTGCATCTTTTTCTGCAACGGCCCGACGACCTGACCCAGCGAATAGCCGGGAAGCACGTCGCCGTACACGTTGACCACGCGTTCGCGATTGAGGCGTTCGATCTTCGTGGGCGCGGTCGTCCAGCTAAAGCTGGCCACGTCGCCGATGGGAACCAGCGAACCGTCGTTTGCGCGAACCTTCACGAACTTCAATGCGTCTTCCGTCGTGCGGTCGGCGGCGGGAAACTGCACGCGAACGTCGACCAGACCGGTGGGCGTACGCACCTTGGTCGCAACCGCGCCGTCCACCGCGATGCGAGCCACCGTCGCGACGTCCGACGGATTGATTCCGAGGAGCTCGCACTTGGCGCGATCGACGTCGACGTTCATTCGAGGCGCGCCATTTTCAGCGCTCGTCTGCACGTTGACCGCACCCGGCACGGTTCGTAAGAACTGCGCGACCTTTTCGGCCGCGGGACCGATCTCGTCGTCGGGGCCGGTCAAAGAGTAGTAGATCGCCGGTCCGTTGCCGTTATCACCGGCGACGTCGAACTCGGCGCCGGGTACCAAATACCCAAGTTTACGGATTAATTTGATGGCGTTGTTCGTATCCTTGATGCGGCCGTCTTGCATCTGCGCGCTGAGCTGTGCGTAGTTGCCGCCGGTCACGCTGCTCCAGCCCGCGGGCTTGCGGCCGGTCGTGGCGCTGACCGATTTGATGCCGTCGATCTTGAGGATCGCATCCTCTAAGTGAGAGACGTAACCGTTGGTCACGGCAATCGGCGTCCCGGGCGGATAGGAGACCGTCATGCTCACTTCGCCCGTCTGCTGCGCCGGCATGAAGTCAAAGCTCACGGCTCCCAGTGGGAGCATCAAGAGCGCCAGCACGACCGGGATCGCGAACGTGGCCACCGTCGTGGATTTCGTCGTACCGATCGACCGGAGGAAACGCAGTGGTCCGATGCGTTCGACGCGGCGCGAAGCGCGCGGCCTGCGCAGGAGCATCCCGACGCCGTGAGCGAGCGCGCAGACAACCAACAAAAGAACGTCGACAACCACGGTAACCATGCCGCCGCCTGCGACCAGCGTGATCGAATTGAGCAGGAGCGCAAGGCAGACGAAGACCACGAAGGCTCCGTGCCGCAGCGCAAATGGTAAGAACTTCGAGCGATAGAGCTGCAGTATCGATTCGTACCGGTGGACGAAGGCGTTGAGCAACAACAGTGCCGCGACGAAAATGCCGAGCGCGTTGAGCAGGAACCAGCCCGTCATCGTTCCGATCGCAAACATCGCCGCCGCCAACAGGAGCAGCCCGATGTCGACGCGCCGGTCGTCGAGCAGTCGCAACCAGGCCGGAGGCGCTTCGGAGCGGGTGAGAACGCTCCACTTTGCCGCCAGCAACGGTGTCAGCGTAAAGGAGACGAAGAGCGAGAAGAGCGTTGCCGTCACGACGACCGCGCCGTACTCGCGCAAGTACGCACCGACGATTCCGGACATGAAGGCGATCGGAAGGAAGACCACGACGTCCACCATCGTGATTGCGACCGCTGCGCCGCCGATCTCCGTTCGGCCCGTGATGGCCGCGCTCATCGGGTCCAGCCCCATATCTCGATGACGCGTAATATTCTCGAGCACGACGATCGAGTCGTCGACGAGGATGCCGATGATCAGCGCCAGTCCCATCATCGACATCGAGTCTATGTGGAATCCAAAGAGGCGCATCACGATGAAGGTCGCGAGAATCGAGGTGGGAATCGCGAGAAAAACGACGACCGCGTTGCGCCAGGCATGGAGAAACAGCAGCATGACGATCGCCGTTAAGACGATCCCCTCGATCAGCGACTGCCCCACGCCTACGAGCATCTTTTGCGTGTAGTCGGCCGGCGCGTCGATCTCGTGGAACTGCAGCTGCGGGAACTGCGTTTGAATTTTCGCGAGCTCGGCTCGCAAGGAGGCAGTCGCTTTGATCTGGTCGGCGTCTAGCGTCGGGTTGATCTCCATGTAGACGCGCGGGTGCGCGTTGTACGACGAGATCGTCCGCATCGCGATGTGGCTGTCGTAGGCATTGGCGACGTCGCCGATCTTCAACGACTTGACGGGATATTGCAGCACGCTCAGCGGCGACAGCGGAATGCCCAGCAGATCGTCCGCCTTCTCGACGTAATCGTGGATCGCGACGCTGCCTTCCCGCGTCGGCTGCGTCATGATGCCGCCCGGCACGTTGAGGTTGTTGATCGCGACGGCGTTGAAGATGTCTTCGAGCGTAGCGTTGGTGCCGTCGAGCTTCACAGGATCGGGTTCGACGTGGAACTCACGAGTGGCAGAACCGTAGACGTCCACCGATTGAACGTTGGGTATCTGCTCGATCAGCGGCGTGATCTCGCTATTGATGAGGTCTGCGATCTGCGGCTGAGAGAGGCTCGTCGAGCTGACGGCGACGTCCAACAGGGGCGGCTCGGCCTGTCCGGCCTTCGTCACGACGGGCGGGTCGAGATCGGTGGGCATGTAGACCCGCGCGATATCCACGCGCCGCTGCACGTCTACTGCAGCCAGATTGAGATCCGTGCCCATCTTGAACTGCACGACGACGATCGCCGTGCCTTCTTGGGCATTCGCCGTCAACTCGTCGAGATGGTCGATGCCGGACATCTGGTCTTCGATCGGCTTGATGACCATGCGCTCCATGTCTTGAGGCGACGCTCCCGGATAGCTGGCGTAGACGGCGACGACCGGGAAGTCGGTGTTGGGCGGACTCGAGCTACGCCCAAGCTGAACGAACGAGATAATGCCAAAGATAACCAGCGCGCCAAAGATGGCGATGGTAATCGTCGGACGGGAGAGCGCGAAACGCGTCAGCCACATGATGCAAAATCCATTGCTGCCTAACTCTACGCCGAGAGCCTGCCCTCTGTTTCAGGCTTCAGGTAGACTCGGCACGTCTTTTCGTCGGACCGGCACGAGGTTGCCTTTTCCGGCCGATGCGGCCCCGCCACGCTCCTAGTAGCGGCCTTGCGCTCTGCCGCCGTCTTCGGTCACATTCTCCCGTCGTGTTCCGTCAACGAAGTGAGGCGGCAGCAGATACCGCGACCGTAACCGAACGGAGAGGAGAAACCGATGAGAATCAAGTTGACCACCGTGCACGTGGACGACCAGGAGAAGGCCCTGCGCTTCTATACCGAAGCGTTGGGCTTTATCAAAAAGGGCGATTTCAGCAACGGGCCGTTTCGCTGGCTGACGGTGGCCTCGCCTGAGGATCCAGACGGGACCGAGCTGCAGCTCGCGCTCAACGACAACCCTGCGGCCAAGACCTACCAGGAGGCCAGGTTTGCGCAGGATCAGCCCGCCGTCATGTTTTTCACCGACGACGTGAAGGGCGACTACGAGCGCATCAAGAGCCGCGGGGCCGAGTTCACGATGCCGCCAACCGAGGTGACCGGCTCGACCATCGCCATGCTCAACGACACCTGTGGCAACCTGGTCCAGATCACGCAGCTGGCACGCTGGTAGCCGGCCCCGCCATTTTTCTTTCCTAAGAAAGATGACTTTGGTCACCTTTCTGGAATCAGGACCGCTGTGGCTCCCCGGCGCGCATTGACTGCTTCGCCGGGGAGTCCTCAAGAGTTGAGGAGGCGGAAATGGGCGCAGGCTTTGGGCAGCAGACGGGCTGGATTCAACTAGGCGACCTCGCGATCGCCTTTGTGTTCCCGGTCCGCGTCGTAGAGACCGAGGAGCCCGAATCAAAACAAGCTGCGTAGTCACACCGTGAGGTCGCGTGCGTTTTCAGCGACGTTCGTTGTAGAGCATCCGCTCTTCGGAGAGGTTCTGTTCGTTTTCGATAATCAGAATGCCGGCGGATTCGCTGCAACCGATGGTTTCGTGTTCTTTGGCGTGAAGTACCCCAGGTTTGCCTTTGGATTCCAGCGCGATGGGAGTGCGTTCGTCTCCTGCAAGCTTAACAGCCTCACGAGCCAAATGTTCAACGACCGCCGGCTAACGATATCCGAAGTAGTGCCGCGTGCGTTTAGCTCATTCGTGCTCTCGAAGGCAAAAGAACTCGCTAAGACCTTAGAACGAGATCCGGTTCGGAGCAGTCGCGGAAGGATTTAGCTACTAAGTCGGGGCACGCGTCCTCCACGCCTCGTACCGGGCCAAACCTTCAGTCGCATGTTGGTAGAGAGGCAACCATCTCCAGGAGTAACATTATGCGCATGCTAATGCATATTAAGCTGCCAATTGAGCCATTCAACAGCGCCGTTCGGGATGGAAGCGCGGGCCCGAAAATGCAGAGAATTCTCGAGGCGATCAAACCCGAAGCGTCCTACTTCTCCGAACAGGACGGCCATCGCGGCGGTACTCTTATCGTAAACGTCAACGAACCGGCGGATGTCCCGCGGTTGGCCGAACCGTGGTTTCTCACATTCAATGCCGAAGTGGAATTTCGGGTCGCAATGACGCCTGAAGATCTTGGGAGCGCGAATCTGGAAGGGCTCGGCAGAACCTGGAAATAGCCGTGCAAGATTCGAGCGCGACTTAGGCCGTGGCCTCAAATGCCTCGTGGTAGCGTACGATGCCAATCGGCGGTTCGGAACCGAAGGAGATCGCCTGGAAGTGTTCCGCCGGAGCGCCGGGCAGATCCAGGCCGGGACGGGCCTCGAATCCGAAGCGGCGATAAAACCCGTGGTCGCCAAGCACGACGCATCCGGCAGCTCCGATGCGCTTCAATTCACCAAGTGCGGAGTCGATCAGCAGCGAGCCGATGCCTTCGCGCTGGCGGCTCGGTAATGTCGAGATCGGGCCGAGCCCGTACCACCCCGTTACGCCGGAGGAGATGGTAACCGGCGAGAGGGCGACGTGCCCGAGAATCGCACCACCATCAACTGCCACCAAAGAGAGCGTCAAGCGATCGCACCGCCGCAGCGCGCGAATAATGAATTGCTCGGTATGGTTTGAGAGTGGATGATCTCGGAAGGCAGCTTCGGTCAGGCGACCGATCGCTTCAACGTCAGTAGGTCGTTCCTTGCGCACCGTTATGCCCACGTGATGGCCCCTAAGGTCAATCTTTCAGCTCCACGAAGACCACGTGTGAGTCGGTGGTCCCGATGTTCTATCCGGATCGGTTCGAGTCGGGTCCAGAGCGCTCACGGTCGATCCTTCCTATAGTCTGGGAGCACAATCGTAGTCTGGGAGC
>DATMKR010000138.1:0-29032 GCA_035571115.1 Candidatus Acidiferrum sp.
CCCGGGAAAGGAGCCAGGCCGCTAAAATTGTGCACCCCAGGCGCCTGGTCGCTAGGCCTGCAACGCGATCGAAGCCCAGGCTAAGCCGCTACGCGATCCACGCCGCTGCGCTGGCGCGGCTGCAACGCGATCCGCGCCGCAATGCCCGCGATGCTGCAAAGCCCGCATAGCAACACGGTCCGCTTTCGCGAACGTCGTGCGGAGGGGCAGACGCGCGGGGCTAGGGCGACGCGCAGATTAGCACATCAGCGGGCTGCTTAATGGCTGCTCGAAGTATCTGCGTCGTGATGTCAAAGCGGATTGATGCCGGGGTCCCAAGCTTCCTTAAGTCATCAGCGGCGACGCGAATCGTTCGGTCAACTCCCTTAGTTGGCTGCACACGAATGCCAAATACCGCGCCGTTTCCGAGCGCATAATCTTCTGCATAGTACCCGACAATATCGCGATCAAGCTCCTGGAAGTTCTGCGCTTGGGCATTCGCTATAGCGCTGTTACAATCGAGACGCGCCGAGTAACGTACTACAGAAATGCTCGTCCCCGGCGGCGCAGTTCCGTAAAGATGCAGCCTTGGTAGAAGGCTAATCGTGACGTAAGGATGCAGCATTTTGTCAACTTCCCTGACGCTCCCAGGTAGGACGGCGACCGAGCCACTAGTTACGCAGCCCACGTTGTTCCGAGCCCGATAGCTATACACACCTGCTGGCACGTTCAGTGGCGCGCGTAACGAAGTCTTGCCACCAAAACTCCACGTGGGCGTGTCGACGCTAGTCCCGTCCGAATTGGCCACGACAATCTTTACGATCTCGCCGTATGAGTCTTGCGCCGATCGACCGCAGCTTTTGAGCGAGAACTCAATCGTTCCGTCGACCTGAGGCTTTTGGGTGGAATCTGGACGTACGCTCGCGCTTGGCGCTTGGGATGGAACGGAACCTGTCTTTGCCGCAAGCATCAGACCGGCCGCAAACAGCGCCAACATATTCAACGGTTTTTGCGCAAGGTAACCTGTGTGCCTGCGCTGCCTGACGAGTAGCACTGCAAGCAAACACGGCCTCGCCTTTGCGAACGTCGTGCTGAGGGGCAGCGGTGGGGGCTAATGCTTCTGAATTTGTGAATATGAGGACGACGCCGCAACTGTCGCAAGGTGCATCCCTTGATCTATCCCACTGCGTAATTTCGCGAGCTGCTTACCGCCGCCAGGATACCCCCAGACTGGGATAGGGCCTCGAGCAAATACCATGATGTTTCGGTCGGCCTGAATCCAACTCGTGCCGCTCTCCACTCCACGCAACCCCTTGAACCTAATCGTACCTACAACCTTTGCCTTTGATCCGGAAACTGTCAGACGATAAATGACTTGAGGCCAATGTTTTTCCTGCCCTTGTCCGACCTTCGTTGCCTCAATAGCGAGGTACTTTCCGTCCCATTGCACGGTTCTGACTTTCGCGATGCTCTCGCCTAAGTTTAGCAAGATTGGTTCAAACGAGCTTCCCCCGCTTGGAAGTTCAGCCAAGGCGTAGTTGCCACCGCTCGTCGTGCCCAGGAGGAAGAGATTGCCGCTACCATCGTAGCCCACGGAATCGAAAAGTAACATCGCAGGGTAGTTGTAGATGTTCGCCGGACTTTGAAATTTTGGCAAAACGGCCACGGAGTAAATCTGGCCTGAATGGGAGTAATAGGTGATCGCCGCCACATTTCCGGTTGTGTTATCGACGGTGCAATCGCGAGCCACGTCGCCAGGAAGATTTGCGGATGCGGACGGTGACGTAGCTCCGTAGGTGTACTCCACAATACTCGCTGCGCCGCTGATTGTGCCGCCGCTTAGGTAGACATCACCTTGGGTGTCGGAGCACGCTCCTTCCGGCTCTATGGGAGGCTGGAAGCTGGCGAGTAGCTCTCCGCTTGGATAGTCAAGGATGACTGCCTTCGTGCCCTCCTCGGTGTTCGACGCATATATTAACGTACCTGAACTCGATGCCTGGAGCGCTCCGTTTCGAGTCGTCATCGCACCGTGCATCGCGCCCGGCGCACCGATCGGCTGCGATCCGCCGCACCCTGCGAAACCGCTTCCTTTCGTCGATAGTTCGAGCCGATTCTAAGGAGTCTTCGATATCCTAAGAATAAGATAAAGCTCTTCGCCGGTTATCGACATGCAACTCGCGATTGCGTGAACGCGTCGCACCGTCGGTTCAAGAAAGGGGATCTGCCGTGAACGCCTCAGATTGCTGCCGTTGCTTGGTAGGCTTCGCTGCGACTCTAGCCATCCTGACCGACTGCTCGAGTGTATCTGCTCCGGGGTCGGCCACTTCTGAAGGCCTGCCGCGCGCCGCCGGCGCGCTACTCCACCAACCGTCGGGCACCGGCACCATCGAACACATCGTCGTCATCGTCCAGGAAAACCGAACTGTGGACAATCTCTTCAACGGTTTTCCTGGCGCGAATACCGTCCAATCCGGTAAGAACATGCACGGCCAAACGATCATCTTGCAACCGGTCTCGCTGACGGCTCCTTACGATCTCTCGCACGGGCACAGTGGCTGGGTCGCCGATCACGATCACGGCCGAATGGATGGCTTCAGCACGGAAAATGAGAACTGCAAAGAGAAGGGGCCATGTCCGAAGCGCGACGTGGCCGCCTATGGCTACGTTCCGCGAAACGATATCAAGCCGTACTGGGACATGGCGTTGAAGTACACGTTTGCCGATAACATGTTCCAGACGAATCAAGGACCGAGCTTCCCGGCCCACCAGTACATCATCAGCGGTACTTCGACGATCGATAACCGTTCGGACCTCAAAGCCGCGGAGAACCCAACGGATCCGAGACGCCTGGGTCGCCAAGGCGGCTGTAATTCCGTGCCCCGAGCAACGGTGGTCACGATTGACCGAAATGGCAAAGAAGGGCGCCCCGTATACCCGTGTTTTGATCGCCTGTCGATCATGGACCTGATGAACCAGCGCGATGTCAACTGGCACTACTACCAGGAGTACGGCGGCTCCGGACTCTGGCACGCGGTCGATGCCATCAAGACTATTCGGGAGGGGCCAAGTTACGATAACGTGCGCTGGCCGTCCGCGCAAGTCTTGAAGGATATCGCGTCGGACAGGCTGGCAGCGGTGACGTTTGTAACCCCCAGCGCGGCCGATTCCGATCACCCCGGTACGAACGACGGTTCGGGTCCGTCGTGGGTCGCCTCGATCGTCAACGCGATCGGCAAGAGCTCGTACTGGAACAACACGGCCATCATCGTGACCTGGGATGACTGGGGCGGATGGTACGATCACGTCCCACCGCAAATTTACAACTCGTACGAGTTGGGCTTCCGCGTGCCGATGATCGTGATTTCACCTTATGCAAAACGCGGCTACGTCTCGCACACGCCCTACGAGTTCGGAAGCATCCTGAAGTTTATCGAGCGGACGTTTGACCTAGCATCGCTGGGGACGACCGACGTCCGGGCCAACGATCTCTCGGATTGCTTCAACTTCGGCGCCAGGCCCAGAGCGTTTAGGCCAATCGCGACAAAGTATTCGGCTCGCTATTTTGAGGCTCTTCCGATCAGTTACGAAAGCCCAGACGACGATAACTGACGCCGCGATCCAAAGCGAAGACTAAGCCGCCGCGTCGCGCGACTGCGGCGCAAAACGAGGCCCTGTCCGCCGCGCGGGGGGAAGCTCGACTGTCAACTCTTTCTTAAGGGCATGGTGTCGGTCTCACGGGGTTGTTGGAGATCTCTATACTGACAATCTGAGCCGAGGGATCGGGGACCATATTATCTTTCCCGAAGTACGTGTTGTCGAAGGGTTCGGTCATGCAGAGCTGCGGCGAGACGAACTGCGGGTCGATCGGGCCGCCCGCTCCCATCGAATCGAGGAAGTACCACTGGCCTTGGCTGGCTTGCGTAACGAACGCGTTAAACGTCCAGATATTGTTCGGGCTGGTGGTAGGTGCAGGCGAAGGGCTAAAGATGACTTTTTGGGCGATCATCGAGAACTCGGTGCCTTGACCGTTACTGTTCGGATTGTACGAAAGCTGGTTTGGATTGGTTCCCAGGGTCTGCTCGTAGGGAGGAATGTGTGGATTTTGATTTCGTAGGAACCGCACTGCCTTCGCGTTCGAGGTTCCGGCAGTGCCCAAGGCCACCAACGCGAACGAATAACCCGCCCAGTTCGTTTGCACGGCGTCGGTCGACGGCGTTACGTTGGTTCCCGTCGTATTGAAGACGATCATATACTGATAGTTTGAGAAGTTGAAAGCCGAATAGACGTCATAGTGTATCGCTAGATATCCCGGGGGCGCACCGCCGGCCCCCAGACCAGGCGGGTTCGGTGTCACCTGGCGTCCACAAGCGGCGACGATAATCGCCGTCGTCAGCATGAAAACAAAACTGACACTCAATCTGCGAGCCATGTCGATTCCCTCCGGCCGCTCTAGCCGGTAAGCTATAGGCTGCGCTCCTGCTTATACCGTATACAGCCCTTAGATGGGAATCTCTTGTGAAGTACGCCGAAACCTACGACCCTTCAGCAGCCCGTCATCTTCCCCGTCAGTACGTAGTTGACCGATTTAATGGTTTCTTCGTAGCAAGGGCCACCGGCGCTAAGCGATTTATACTGCTGACGGCTCTTGCCGTTTGACGGGGTGAAACCGCCCGCAGTGAAGTTCAGCGTGTCGCTCGAACCCACCGTGTTGAGCGACGTCCACGAAGATGCCCTTCCACGGATTTGGTCTAAGCCGCTGCCGCTCTTCGCCTGCAAGACGCTGGTTGTCTGGGTTGCCGTGCCGCTCGCGCCGGCGACGTAGTTATAGCGCAGGTTGAACGGGTAGCTCCACTGGCTTTGCGTCTTAACGCGCCTGCCTCCCGTTCCGGTTGACGTGTTCGACGAAATCGTCGTCGCCTGAGTGATGCTTTGGAAGAAGCGATTCGATGTCGAGTCGATCTTTTGGACGTTGGAAAACGACACGCTCTGCGTTACCTGCGTCGTGATCCGCCCCTTCGACGTAATCACGTAGCCCTCGAGGCTGACCGGATGCGTCGCCGATACGTTGATCGTGCCACTCGCGTCGCCGGCTTTGTTGAAGCGCACGTGCTCGATGACGGTTTCCGCCGGCGAAAGCGCCGTGCCGTCGCGGACCAGCGCCCCGGTTACTTGCGTCGAGCCGTGGTCTTCGTAGACGAGCAGCGTGGCGTTGGCCGCAAAGTAGTTGTCATCGTTGAACACCGAGACGGCAATTGTGTGCTTGTTGCCATCGTCGAGCTGCGCCGCAAAGGGCGTAAGGTCGATGCGGTAGGGTTGAAAGTTCAGCGTTTCGACCCCTGGGATCGGAATCCACAAGTACGGGTCGATGCCGCCCGTATAGATCCATGGATAGATTGGCGCCACGCCTGCGGGCTGCCCGTCGAGGGTCACCTCACCCTCGCGGAACGCGGTGTTGCCGCAGTTGTCGAGCTTTTGCGCCAGGTCGTTGGGGAAGCACGTGTACCAAAACTCGTCGTCCGACTGCGATTCGAGAAAGACGTCCAGATATGCCGCCTCGACGTTGGTCGGGAACGTGAACGTACCGGTCATCTGATCGGTGGGCGCGTCGAGGTTCACGTATCCGCCATCCGGGCCGCCCGACAGCGGATCGACAACGTCGGCGCTCCGGGCCGCCGGGTACTTTCTGGTCGCCGGATAGAAGTCCAGCTCGGCGGTGCCGTAAATGATGCCGGTGTATTGCGAGTTGACGATGTTGTAGACGGAGGCTTGCCCGGTCGATGGCTGCGCGAAAATCGGAGCGTAGTCGGTCACGTCGCGCTCGACGTTCCACTGCGGGCTTGCGTTCTGTCCGGGCTCCGACGTCGTTCCGAAGTAGACGTTCGTGGCCCCGATCCAAACGGCTCCCGTCCGGTCGTATTGCACGCCGGCCGAAACGCGGAAGTGCATCTTAAAAATAATCTTTGCGTAGGGTCCCGAACAATTCTTCGGCGGCTTATAGTTAAACGGATGGTCCGAGTAGTCGGCGAATTTGCCGACCGGCAACTGGCTCGACTCTAGGGGTGGAGTATGCGGATTAAAGAGTTTGTCGACGCAGGCGGCCTCGTTCGGATGTGAGACGGGCGGATCGGCGGTTACCGGATACCCCGCGCCGCGTGATGCGTCGCTTCCAAGACCATTCTTCGTCATCATCGAACGCAGCTTCTGCGCGCTGCGCTCGGGAGAGAGCGCTCCTCGAAGCGCCGGCGCTTGCGCTCCCGTTGGTAGCGATCCATCGAGCGCCGTATGTGCTGCACACGCGCAAAGAACGAGCACGAACAGAACGGCGGCACTCTGCCGCAAACGACAAATCGTTGACTGACGCATCTCCAAAACCTCCGACGGCAAGGGACATCACGGCTTGGTAAGCGCGCTCACCATTTCCTCCAGGCGATGTCAGTACGAGCGGCTGCCGCCGGAGCCGCCTTTGCGGCCTCCCCTGACGGCGCCGCTCGTTCCAGCAACGCCGTCGCACCCGGTGCGGGAGCCCGTGTCGCCGCTCCCACCGGCCCCGCTAGCGCCATCGCCGGCGCTCTCAAGCCGCCATGAGACTGAGCGGTACGGGTCGAAATCAGTTGGCTCGCCGGTTCGTTGCGGTTTATGTGGAGGTCGACGCAAATGAGGATTTTAGTTCTTATTCGGTTCGCGCTTAGCATGTGCGCTGCTGCTGCCATGCTCGGCGGCTGCTCGCTTGGCTCGCAAGGTGCGCTGCCCTACATGCAAAGCGGCAACGCGATGCGTGCGCTCGACGCAACGGGCGCCGGCAAGATCACGCATATCGTCTACATCGTTCAAGAGAACCGTAGCTTCAACAATCTTTTTTATGGCTATCCCGGAGCGTATACCGTCACTGAAGGCAAAGACTCGCAGGGCCGAACGATTAAACTGCAGCCGTCAAAGCTCGGCGCGTATTACGATATCGATCACTCCGTGGAGGCGATGATTCAGGCCTGCAACGGCACGGGTAAGATGCCCGGTACAGACTGCCGGATGAACGGATTCAACCGAGAAGCGAACGACGGCAACTTTAACAACCCGCAGTACGTGTACGTGCCGCACGATCAGTCGAAGCCGTACTTCGACATGGCGCACGAAGGTGCGCTTGCCGACAGGATGTTCCAGTCGCAGCTCGACGAAAGCTTCGTCGCGCATCAATACATCATCGCCGCGCAGGCGGCCTGGAGTGCCGACTTGCCCGACGGGGCCTGGGGCTGCGAGAACCACGCGTACTCCGAAGTTGCGATGATCACGACGCAACGCGTCGTCACCGGGTACCAGAAGGCGTGTTTCGATTATCAAACCCTTGGCGACGAACTCGATAAAGCCAATCTCTCGTGGCGTTTTTACGCGAGCCAATATGGTAGCAGCTCGAGCGGCAACGGCGGAACGTGGTCCAGCTATCAGGCCATCAACCACATCTACAACGGGCCCGACTGGAAGAAAGACGTCATTTCGCCAAACTGGAAGTTTATCACCGACGTCCGCAAGGGCAAACTCGCAAACTTTACGTGGATCACGCCTGTCTGCGACGACTCGGACCACACCAACTGCCCGGATGACTACGGGCCGTCGTGGGTCTCTGCCCTCGTGAACACTGTGGGCAGGAGCAAGTTCTGGAACTCGACGGCGATCTTCATCCAATGGGACGACTGGGGCGGCCTCTACGACCCGGTCGCGCCGGAGTACAAGGATCGCGACAGCTTGGGCTTCCGCGTTCCGTTGATCATGTTATCTCCGTATGTGAGGCACAACCACGTTTCCCACGTTCACTACGAGACGGCCAGCGTGCTGCGCTTCGCCGAAGATCTCTATGGTCTCGGTCAGCTCGCCAAAGCCGATACTCGTGCGAACTCTCCCGCAGGCGACTGCTTTGACTTCTCGCAAAAGCCGGCCGCATTCATCCCGATCAAGGCGCCCTTGCCACCGAAGTTTTTCATGCGCCAGTTCGGCGGCGACGATTATTTCGCACCCGACTACGAATAGCGAGCTCCGCGCAAGAACAGCAAACGGTCTCGCCGATGCGAGGCCGTTTGCCTATCACGGAACGGCGCACGCCCGAGAGTCAGAATACGCCGACCCCATGGCGTGTGCCCCAGGGGCTGGGCCGATAAACCTTTACCCTTCGATTCTAATCCAACGGCCCCGCGCGAGTCTCTTACGGAGCAATATGCGAGTACAGGTCGAACTCGTGGTCCCGACTATTCTCCACTAAATCCGTCAGAACGTTTTCAATCAGGTCGTCCCATTCCGCTCGGCTCCAAGCGTGTTCCGATCGCCACTCCGACGCGAGCAGAAGTTTGGTATGTGGAGCGTTTCCGAAAACATTGACGCTCACGAAGCCGGGAAGTGTCGCAGCTTTCCGCAGCGCCTCCGTAGCGCGCTCCACGAGTCTTCCGAAATCTGCCGGCTCGACGGTAAAGATGTGTAGTGAGATAATCGGCGCAAGCTCTCCCACGATGCTTATGGGCGCAGGCTAACGGTTACGCCGAACACGGCGGCTGGGGTCGAGATGTTCGCCCCGGGGTTCCCGCCGCGCGGGTAAGGCCACGACCCGATCTCGGTCGCGCTAGTACCGTTGGCTTGAAGCACCACGTTGCTCTGTATCCAGGATTGTGCGCCGCCGTCGTTCCATCGTTTGAGCCGCGTCGTCCCGACGACGGTCCCGGTCGAACCGGAAAAGCTCAGGCGATAAATCGCGGCGGCTTGTTCGTCCTCGATCGTGATGTGCTTGCCATCCCACTGAACCTGCCCGCAGCAGTCAATACTCTTGTCAAGGTCGACGTTCGCCAGCGTGCCGCTGCCTTTGCGGAGCTCCCCGAACTCTACGCTTGAACCGGGGCCCGACCCGTCGACGAAAAGATTTCCCTTCGCGTCGTACCCGACAAAGTTGTAGTTGATTATCTCGTTATCATAGTAGTTTGCCGGCGCCCCTTTGGCGCGCTGGTATACCTCAACCCAGCTTGCCTGGCTCGCCAAGTTGATGCTGGCCACCGCGAGGTTTCCGCTGGTCGCATCGACGGCGCAACCCCAGGGCCAAACGCCCCCTTCGTCGAGGATCCGAACCGGCTTCGTGCCGCCGTGCGCATATTCGTAGACGGCGCCACCGTAATAAGTATTGGAAAGCGTCGTAACGTAAACATCGCCTTTCGCGTCCGAGCAGAGCCCCTGCTGATAGGCTGCGCCCGGCTCACTTATGGTTCCGACCAACTTCCCCGCCGGGTAAGAGAATGCGTAGACGTTGTGGACGCTTGCGCCGCTCGAGTCCGCATAGAGCAACTCCTCGCCTTTTGCCTCGGGCAGCATCCACGACCGGGCGCCTTGGGTCGTCATCCCGGCCGCAGTAGTGTCACCCGGAGCGGGCGACACCGCACTCCCGCCGCAACCGGCAAGCAACGCGATGGCTGCGCAGATGCCCGACGCATCCCGACGAACGCTCAAGCTGCTCATGGCTCCGCTCCTATTCTTTTATTTCGGCGCGATTGCCTCGATGCTGATCTCGATGCGAACCTCGTCGCCGACGGCCACGCCGCCCGCTTCGAGCATCTGATTCCAGGTCAAACCGAAATCTGTACGGTTGATCCTCGTAGTTGCTTCGTAGCCTGCGCGTAGATTTCCCCACGGATCGGTGGCCCGGCCCTCGAAGGTCGCATCGAGGACGACCGGACGTGTCGTCCCGTGAATCGTCAGATCGCCATGAATCTTGAACGCGCTCGGGCTTCCCGTAATCGCGGTGCTGCGCAGGGTGAGCGTCGGATAGGTCGCGACATCGAGGAAGTCGGGGGAGCGCAAATGCTCGTCCCGCTGCGGCTCGCGCGTATCGATCGAGGAGCCGGCGATGGTCACGTCGACCGCTTTGGGAACGTCGCTTCCGGCAGGGATTTCGATCGTCCCGGCCACGGACGTAAAGTGGCCGCGAACTTTGGCGATCATGAGGTGGCGTACGGTGAATCCGACGCTCGTGTGAATCGGGTCAATCGTGAAAATCTGAGTCGTTTGCTCTTGGGTGGTGGTCATTTCAGTAAAGTCTCCTCTGGTTGCGGGGTGGCTTCAAGTGTGGTATACTCCAGCCTGTAAGGCACTATTGCATACTTACGCACCGAACACAAGAAGACACCCGAAAGTAGTATAGGCACCCAATGGATACTGTCACCACGGTCTACTCCGGCGCCTGCCCGGCCCGCGGCCTCCTGGATCGTATTGCCAACAAGTGGACCACCATGATCATCGGGATCCTCGGCGGCGCCGAGGATCCCGTCCGCTTTAGCGACCTGCGCCGCTCGATCAACGGCATCTCGCAGAAAATGCTGACGCAAACGCTGCGCGATCTCGAGCGCGACGGCCTCGTCGTTCGGGACATCTATCCGGTCATTCCGCCGCGCGTCGAATACTCGCTCACGTCGCTCGGGCGCACGCTCGACGAGCCGCTGCGCGCGCTTTCTCAGTGGGCCGAGCGCCACATGAACGAGGTGCACGCCGCGCAAGACGCGTTCGACGCCAAGAGCGCCTAAAGACTTTACTCGCTGTCGACCGGCAGATACGAGGGCTTCTGATGCAGGAAATAGGCGCGCGAGTATTTTGAGCCGATCGGCGTAAACTTGCGCGGCTTTTGCGTGAAGTCGAACGAGTCGACGATACTCGTTGCGCGAGTATCCGTAGTTCCCAGCTGCCCAAGACCCCAGACGTTTTCTATGAACTTCAGGATGCTGCCGAACTCGTATTTGGTGTGCGAGATATAGCCGTGGTGCTTCCCCTGCTTCGCGTAGGGCGAGATGATGAGCATCGGTACGCGAAAGCCCAAGCCGCCCCAGTGGTCGAAGAACGGGGGTGTCTCATTGTCGTAGAAGCCGCCCCAATCGTCCCACACGACGATGATTGCGGTATTGTCCCAGTACGAGCTCTCGCCAATTGCATTGACGATGCTGGCGACCCACGAGGGGCCTAGATCGTGCGTGACCGCTGGATGGTCGGAGTTGTTGTCGTCGGGAACGACCCACGCGACGCTCGCCAGCGAACCGCCGGAGATGTCGCTCAAGAGCTTGGTCGAATTCTCGATGTTGGTCGTCCATTCCGGCCCGTTGCGAACGGCGTCGATCGCATCGAAGGCGTTCCACAACGCCCCCGTTCCGTTCGGCTCCGGCGGCGAGTAGTACGTCCATGAAACTGATTTGGCATCGAGCAGATCGCGTAGCGTGGCGTACGAGAAACACGGAAACGGACCGCCGTCGAACTGACCTTCGACCTTGTTGTGCTCCCAGATCAAGAGCGAGGTTACGGTCTTGGGTTCCTTATTGTCGCATCCCCACGGCATACTCGTGGGGAAATCAACGACGCTGTGCGTCTTGTTCGGATTGAGGATCGTACCGCCGGCAATCAGATCCTGGTGTGCGGTAAAGCTGCCGCTGCCTTGCGTCTGGTACATATGGTCCGCTAGCACGTATTGCTTCGCAATCGTCCAGTACGGCACGATCTCCGATGGGTTCGTGTAGACGTACGCCTTCGTGCCTGCCTTTCCGGGACAGTTGTTGCCGCCGCCCTCCGAGCCGAATCCATCCATAGCGCCGCCATCATAATCGGTAAGGAAGTTGTGGCGGCCGTGCGACCAGTCGCATGGCTCGGCCAGGTCCTCTTCCTTGAGGGGAACCCACTGATCGCCGCTCGGACACCCGTGAGAGGTGGCCTCGGATCGCGGGAGCAGGTCCGATGGAGGCGCCATGCATCCCCCGGTTGCTCCGTCCGCACCCGGAAACGTAGCAAAGAGGTTATCGAAGCTGCGGTTCTCCTGGATCACGATAACCACGTGCTGGACGTATTTGGAACTTCCCCCGCTGCCGGAGCCCGTGTCACGCCCCGTGTCGTCACGCTGAGCGCACGCGAAGCACGACAACGCGCCTCCGCCGCATCCGGCGAGCAACATCGCGGCCGCGCAAACACCCAAAGCGTAACGACCGAAACTCGAAACCTGCACTTGTATTGCTCCTTGCTGCGTTAGTGGACCCTCTCCAAGGAGTTCAACCCTTCGTTAGCAGTTCCATCGTGCCGGCTACGGCAAACACCCGGAGCTATTGATTAATCTAGCTCCTTGATGACGTAGATTATTTCTTAGCTGCCACCGCGCCGAGCGGCTCGGGAAAACCGCTTCCCAGGATTGCGATCGCTGAACCGCCGGCAGGGTAGTTGTAAACCTCGCCGTCGTCGTTACCTGCATCTCCGCAATACAGCAGGCCCTTAACGATCCACGTCTGCGCGCAGTCGCTAGCCCCGCTGAGCTGTACGGTGTTCTTCAACGTCGCCGTCGTCCCACTTACCGTGTACTGATACGTCTCACTCGTGTCCTGATCGAACACGGTGAGGTAGGTGCCATCCCACTGCACCGAGCCGGGAAACTGCGGAGCGTTGCTCGTTTTGATCGAAACGAATTTGCTGCTGCCCTCCGGAAGCTCGACGAGCCCGAAGGAAGAGGCGCCGGTCAAGCCGTCGGCAAAAAGATTGCCGCTGGAATCGTAGCCGTCGAAGTACTCTTTGGCCAACGGCGTGTTGTATACCGTACCCGAGCCGGTCGCGTTCTTGAAGATCACGACCTGACCGCCGGGACCGTAAGAATTACCCAAGAGGATTCCGATTGCAAGATCGCCGCCAGCATTCATGGCGCAACTGGATGTGAACTTGTAGTCAAGAGATAGCGACCTGATCAGCGTATTTGGAACCTTGTATTCGTTAATTAGCTCGTTCGTACGCCCGGGGTTCCAGATAATCTTCTTTCCGTAGCCGTACAAAACGTTGGTGCAACCTTGGCCGCCGGCGCCATTGATCATGCCGATCTGCGTAACGCTCTTCGGATAGTCGAAAATGCCGGCCAACGTATCGTAGTGGTTGATGATGTACTCGTAGTTCTTTGACTTCGATTTATCCGGTACGAGTTCAGCGTAACGCGGCAGTGGATTCAGCCTCGCTGCCGTTACCGGGCTCCCATTCACAAACAGCGTCCTACCGACGTAGGTCGCATTGAGCGTAGCGGCTGACGGCGCGACCGCCATGTCCTGTCGTAGCGCGCTCCCGCACGCCGAAAGAATTACGAGTGCAACGACGGCGCCGGCGCACTTAAGTAAACCAGGGGTGTTCATTAACCTTGCTCCTTTGAAGTAGATATCAGGCGCCGCGCTCGGCTTCTTGCAATGTGAGGCCTCGTTTACCAATCAGCACGCCGAATAGCAACACTCGTGAAGCTTAGGCTTTCGACCGGCATTGGCGCCGCGCCTCCGTGAGCGAATTGGTGGACCGCTCTGTAAGCAGCCAAGGACCTCATCTGCCGTACCCTCTTGAGGTGAACCCACCGAAACCAGTAATGGCAACGATCGCGGACGACCTAAGTGACATCTATAGCGATCTGACGGCAAGTCTCGCTCTGTACCGATCTGGGCGAATCCAGAGCGCCTTGTGGCGGTGGCACTTTACTTACTACACTCATTGGGGCAGACACCTAAGCCACGTACAGTGCGCCATTTGGCACCACTTATCTGAAGGCAATTGGGTATAGCTGCGATGCGCTTAGTGTGAGACGTCATTGGGAGCTCGGGACGACTCCTCGCAAGAATGCAGGCAATAGTGCAAGTGGATTACTCCGGTACTGAAACGGTGCGTATCAAGGAGTTCGAGATTCCGTCGTAAGCCTGGTCGGAACGCCGGCTTTCCACCGCCGACGATCACCGGGTTGAGAAACACGTGACATTCGTCGACGAGATCGGCTTCGAGCGCAAGCCCCGCAAGCTCGGCTCCGCCAATGTTGAGGTCGTGCTCCGATTCCCGTTTGAGCTTCCGAATAGCCTCGAGGCCGAAGTCCTGCTCGACGCGCGTGTTGCGTGTGGTAGCGCCCGTCAGCGTTCGTGAAAAGACGATCTTCTCGGCCTTCTGCCAGACACGCGCAAAGTCGCGGCGTTCGGGTGGATAGCCGCCCACCGGGGCATCAAAGTAGGCCATCGTCTCATAGAGTCGCCGCCCATAAAGATAGGTTCCGATCGGTCGCAACAACTCAGTGACGAACTCGTGTACTCGATCGGGATTGACCCAATCGAAGGCGCCGGTTTCGTCCTCGACATAACCGTCGAGCGACGCATTGGCGATGTAGATCAACTTCGACATCGGAGAGAAGTGGAACGTTGAGTTACGGTTGCCCTCCCTGCACGCGCGGCGATATCGCTAGCGTCCGCGGCCCGCAACCCCCGAAAGCGGCGGCGGGTCCAACTGACCATCATGAAGATCCTTATTGTAGGCGCGAACGGCACGATCGGGAAGGCCGTCGCTGCGGAGCTTTCACAACGCCACGAAATCGTGACTGCCGGCCGTTCGGGCGGTACCTTTCAGGTCGACACCGCCGACCCCAAGAGCGTGCGCGACCTCTTCTCCGCGGTCGCAAAGCTCGATGCAGTCGTGTGCGCGGCAGGCAACGTGCACTTCGGCCCCCTCGAAGAGATGACCGCCGAGCAGTTCGACATTGGCTTGCGCGACAAGTTGATGGGCCAGGTCAATCTCGTCCTCGCCGGACGCGAGTTCGTAAACCCAGGCGGCTCGTTTACGCTCATCGCCGGCACGCTCTCGCAAGACCCGATTCGTTTTGGGGCTTCCGCCTCGATGGTCAACGGCGCGTTGGAGAGTTTCGTGCGCGCGGCCGCCATCGAACTTCACGATCGGCGCATCAACGCCGTGAGCCCATCGGTAATCGCGGAATCGATGGACGCCTACGGTGCGTACTTTCGTGGCTTCGAACCGGTGCCGGCAAAACGCGTGGCGCTGGCTTTCTCGAGAAGCGTCGAAGGCGCGCAGACCGGCAAAATCTATCGCGTCGAGTAGCGCCTAAACTATTCTGTATCTACCGGCAAGCCGGAAGGCTTCTGGTGCAGAAAATACGATTTCGAATACTTCGAAGGAATCGTCGTAAACGCGCGCGGCTTTTGGTCGAAATCGAACATATCGTCCATCCGGTTACTGCGTTGGTCGGTCGTCCCAAGACTTCCGAGCTTGAAGGTCTCTTCGATGAAGCGGATGATACTGCCGAACTCGTAGACGGTGTTCGAGATGTAGCCCGGGTGGCTCGACGACGTCTCGCGCGCGTAGGGCGAAACGACGATCATCGGCACGCGAAAGCCCGGGCCCCCTTGGTCGTCCAACGACGGCGGCTCAACGGGGTCGTAGAAACCTCCCCAATCGTCCCACACGACGATGATGGCGGTGCTGTTCCAGTACGAGCTTTGCCCGATCGCGTTGACGACGCTGGCCACCCACGACGGTCCCGTGTCGGAGCCGTAACCGGGATGGTCGGAGTTCGACTCGTCGGGAATCACCCATGAGACCGCGGCGAGGTTGCCGTTGGTGATGTCGCTAAAAATGTTCGTTTCGGGCCAGTTAACGTTGGTGCCCCACTCGGGCCCATAGCGCACCGGCGCGATGACATCGAATGCGTTCCACAGCGCTCCCGGCTGGCTCGGTGCGAGCTTGGGTACGTAGTATTTCCAGGAAATCGGCGGCGAATGGTCGTCCATGAGATCGCGCAGCGTCGAATAACTCGCGCTTCCGTATGGAAAATCGTTCGAGCACGGAAACGGCCCGCCACCACCCTCGTAGTGCAGACTGGTGGTGATCAACGACGTCACCGTACCTGGGTACGCATCGCATCCCCACACCTTACCCGAGCTCGGATCGTTGATCAGGCTCGGGCTGCTGCCGTAGGTTCCATCGAGCGCGGTGCCGCCGCGGATCAGGTCCTGATGGGCGGTGAAGCTTCCGCTGCCCTGCGTTTGAAACATCGCATTCGCCAGCGCGTACGTTTCGGCCATCGTCCAGTATGGCGCGATTTGCGTCGGGTTAACGTACTCGTAGGGTTTCGAGCCTTCAACCTTGCCGTTCGTCTGAAATATGATTTGGTTGAATCCGTTCATCTTGCCGCCGTCGTATGCCGTCTGATACGACACATAGAGATGGTTAAGATTCTGCTTGTCCTCGAGATTGACTTCGGTCAGGGGAATGGATATCGTCTTCGCGTGCTTCCCCTTCCCCTTTTTTCCCTTACCTACGATCGTTCCGGTCGCGCCGGTAAACTGAGCGAACAGATTGTTGAACGTGCGATTCTCTTGAACGATGAGCACGATATGCGAGATCGGCGTGCTTCCCGACCCCGAGCCTGGGAACATCTGCGTGGGCGCCGGCGTTGACGCGCTAGGCCCGCCACTGCAGGCAGCGAGGACGCTTATGGCAGCCGCGCATAAGCAACGGCGGAAGACTGGTCTTTTCACTCGGGGCTCCTCGTACATGGTGTGCCGAGCAGCTTCGGCGCGGTACGTTCGCAATCATCGTAGCTGCAAATGTCGGTGATGGGTTTCGCTTGCCCCGCCATTGGGCAAGGATAGCGGAGTTTTATGCGGAGGACAACATGACACGAGATGAGGATCTGTACTCGCGACCGGAGACGTGGGTCGCCTGGAGCATAAATTGGGGCGCGATCTGGGTGGGTGCGCTCGCGGCGCTCTCGGCGGCCTTGATCTTTGGGCTGCTTGGCACGGCCCTCGGCGCGACATCGCTCGAGAAGATTTCGTCCTGGCACACGATCTCGATGATCGACGTCACCGTTATCGTCTGCGCCGCATTCTTCAGCTTCGTCATCGGCGGCTGGGTCGCCGGAAAGATTACCGGCGCGCGACACTGCGAGCCAACGATTCTTCACGCCGCGATCGCGTGGCTCGTCTCAACGCCGATCCTGGTAACGATGCTTGCAGCCGGAGCCGGTACCGCGTTCGGCGGCTGGTACGGTGGCTTAATCGCGTCGCCGATCGGCGTGGCCATCGCGGCGCCGGCCACGCCGGACGTCGTGCGCAACACGGCGATGGCGGCAATCACGTCGCTCCTGCTTGGTCTTATCGGCAGCGTCATCGGCGGCTGGATGGCCTCAGGTGAGCCGATGACCTTTACATTCTATCGCAAGCGCAACGCGTATCTCGAAGCGCAGAAAGGCAAGGTTTCGGTCTAATGTTTTTGATTCTTCTCTGGCTGCTCGGCGCGCCGCTTACCGTCCTGATCATCCTCTATCTCGTGGGTGTCGGGCACTAGCAACCTGCGCGGCGTTCGGTATCGAAGTCCACCGAACGCCGCGTTCTTAAGCCGTAGGTAACCCGGCCTCGTCTTCACCTTCAAGCCGGCAGAGCTCGTGATATTCATCGTCGTCGAGCACAAGCTCCGTAGCCGCGACGTTCTCCTCCAAATGCGACACCGACGACGTGCCGGGGATCGGCAGCATCGCCGGTGAGTGCCGCAGCAGCCACGCTAGTCCCACCTGCCAGATCGTCGCATTGCGCGCAGCGGCAAGTGAGGAAAGCGCTTGATTTGCCGCCAAATCGCCGCCGTCGAGCGGAAAATACGGAATGAACGCGATGCCGTTAGCTTCGCAATATTTCAGGACCGGTTCGCTCGTGCGATTGCCGACGTTATAGTTATTTTGCACCGAGACGATCTCGACGATCGCTCGAGCTCGCTTCAGCTGGTCGAGATCGACATTTGAAAGGCCGACGTGCCGAACCTTTCCCGCATCGCGCAGCTCGCGCATCGTGCCGATCTGCTCTTCTAACGGAACGTCGGGATCGATCGCGTGCAACTGGTAGACGTCGATCCGCTCGAGGCGCAGGCGGCGCAAGCTCCCTTCGCAGGCCTTTTGCAGATGTTCGGGGTGGCCGTCGCGCTTCCACTCGCCGGGTCCACTGCGCGTCAGCCCACCCTTCGTGGCGACAACGAGCGCGTCGGGGTATGGATACAGCGCCTGCGCGATCTGCTCTTCGTTGACGTGCGGACCGTACGAGTCGGCGGTATCGATAAAGTTCACGCCGAGCTCGAGCGCGCGGCGCAAGACGAGGAGTGCGTTTTCGCGATCGGCCGGCCATCCCCAAATGCCCGGGCCGCAAAGCCGCATTCCCCCGAATCCCAACCGGCGGACCGTTAGATCGTTCCCAATCGTGATCGTGGATGCGCGATTCATCGTGGCTGCGTTCAACGGTGCAAAAAGAAAGACCGCTCGGCATTTGCCGAGCGGTCTGCCCGAAACCCCCAGAAGAAAGTTACTTAAGGATTGGCTTGTTGGCGGCCGGATTCGGGTTCGGGTTTCCGTTGCTCGGCGCCGTGACGGTCTGGGTCGCAGCCTTGAACTGTGCCTCGGCGCGCTTCTGCGTGTCGCTCATCATCTCGGCGATTTTCATCGTGTAGGACTTGCGCATCTCGAGAAGCTGGCTGGCGAATCCGAAGGACATCTCGACGAGCTGAGTCGGGCTCGGAACGTTCTTGAACTCGGGCAGGTGGCCCGGCTTTTCGCTGAACTCCTTGGTGAACTCGTGGAACGAACTCATCGCCTTGAGGCTGGCGTCTTGCGTCTGCTTGATCGCCGCGAGGCCCTCTTCCTGAAACTTGTTCATATACTCGGTAACGTTGACGGTCATGTGCTTGGTATCTCCTCTGCTTTAGTGATGTGCTAAGTATACCAAGCACGTGCTGTGTCTGTCAACTGTCGCCGGTGAAACTCCGGTAGATCCGAATCAGGCTCTCCTTTTGGTCTACACTCAACTTCGGGTCGACTTTTATCGCATGCTCGACGCCGTGATGGCTCCCGTCTCGACTGCCCGAATTGTCCAGCAAGCCGGCTTGCGAGTACATGGTCTCCGCCGAGAGGTGTAGTGCGTTGGCAATACTCTTGAGGACATCCGCCGAGGGCTTGTAGAGCCCGCGTTCGACCTGGCTAAGGTAGGGATTCGAAATCTTCGCGATCTCAGCGAGCTGGCGCATCGATAGATTCGCAAGCTCCCGCTGACCGCGGATGAACTCGCCCAAGCCGCGCCAGCCGTCGCTCGCGGTGCTCTTCTCCTCCTCGTCACTCACGATCGTACCTCTTCCTTTGCCGTCATCCCGAGCCTGTCGACCGTCATCCCGAACGTGTCGAATATCTTCCTGAGCATGTCGACTGTCGTCCTGAGCTTGTCGAGTGTCATCCTGAGCTTGTCGACTGTCATCCTGAGCTTGTCGAAGGACGAACGTACTGTCCGGGAGCCGGCTCGCCCTCCGGCAAACCGTACGGCGCCCGCAGCGCACCTCCGCGGCCGTCGGCCCAGGCGGCCCAATCTTCCCACCAGGACCCCTGATGGCGATCCGCGCTCTCCAGCCACTCGTCGGCGCTCTCTCCCCGGATCGCGCGCGGCTTCGTGTAGTGCCAGGTCTTCTTGCCGCCGGGAGGATTGACGATTCCCGCAATATGCCCGGAGTTCGTCAGCACGTACTTCGACTCTCCACTCACGTGTTGGGTGGTCAGGTACGTGGCGCGCCAAGGCGCGATGTGATCGGTTTCTGCGCCGAGGACGTAGAGCGGCGTCCGGATCTTGCCCAGGTCGATCGGCGTATCGTCGATCACAAAAGCGTTGGGCTTAACGATCGAGTTGTGCAGATAGCAGGCGCGCAGATACTGCGAGTGCATCGCGACCGGCATTCGCGTTGAATCGGCGTTCCACGCGAGGATGTCGAATGCCGGCGGCTGCTTGCCTTTGAACCAGTTGTTGACGACATAACTCCAAATCAAATCGCTCGAGCGCATCCAGTCGAACGTTCGCGCCATCTCCGCAGACTCGAGGTAGCCGCGCTCGTGCATGCGTTTTTCGAGTCGTGCGATCGTGTCTTCATCGGTGAAGATGCCGAGATCGCCTGGCATGCCGAAATCGATCAGCGTGTTGGTGACCGAGGCCGAAGCGACGCGATCGGCTTGGCCGTGCGCCGCGAGATAGGCAAGTGCGATCAGCGCCATCGTTCCCCCCAGGCAGAGTCCCGAGAGATTGACTTGGGGAGCGCCGGTGATTTCTTGAACGGCATCGAGCGCCGCGAGGATCCCGTCGCGGAGGTAGTCGTCCATCGTGAGCTGCGATTGCGTCACGTCCGGATTGCGGTATGAAATCATGAAGGTCTGATGCCCGTGCTGCACGGCCCATTCGACGAACGAGCGTCCAGGCGCTAAATCCATGATGTAATACTTGTTGATCCACGGCGGGCTGCAGAGCAGCGGCACGGCGTGAACTTGAGGCGTCTGCGGCTCGTACGCGATCAGTTCCATCAGGTCGTTGCGCATGACGACGCGGCCCGGGGTCGCGGCGATGTTGACGCCCAGTTCGAAGCCCGAGCGATCGACCTGTCGGGGATAACCGCCGTTGTTGGCGACGTCGTCCAAGAAGTTTTGCAGCCCTTTTACGAGGCTGAGGCCGCCGGTATCCGTCGCCTCTTTGACGACGCCCGGATTGAGCCACGGGATGTTGCTGGGAGCGAAGGCGTCGCACATCAGCTGCATGGCGAAGCGCGCCTTGTTACGCGTCGCTTCGGGTAAGCGCGAAGAGGCAACGAGCTGCAAGGCCGCGTCGGTGCGCGCGCGATAATCTTCCACGACGCCGGCAAGAATCGGGTTGGCGCTCCACTCCTGGTCCACAAAACGCTTGTCGCCCGGGAATGGTGAGGCGGATGGCGCTTCGCCGCTGAGACGGCGCAACATGTTGAGGCCAACGTTTTGCTCGGCGAGCGCAAAACCGGTAAGCCACGTGCTCATCCGCAGCGGATCCGTCATCACGTCGGCGATGACGGCGCGCAGCGCATCGGTCAACGACGCGGGATCGAGTCCCGTGATGTCGATACCGTACTTCAGCTCTTCGGGGGCGATCCTGTCATCCAGCAGCATTGTCACATGTACCAGCCGCCGTTGATGTTGTAGACGGCGCCCGTGATGTAGCCCGCTTTCTCATCGAGAAGGAACCGCACCAGGCGCGCGACTTCTTCGGGCTGGCCGAGCGCCCGCACGGGCGTCTGCGCGATCGCGTTCTCGATGGCCGCCTCCGGCATCGCTTTGGTCATATCCGTGTCGATGAAGCCGGGCGCCACGGCGTTGACCGTGATGCCTCGCTTGGCGACCTCAAGCGCAACGGTCTTGGTGAGGCCGAGCAAACCGGCCTTGGCGGCGGCGTAGTTGGCCTGCCCGAAGTTTCCGGCCTCAGCCACTACCGAGCTCACGTTGACGATCCGCCCGAAGCCTCGCTCGACCATCGTATCGAGCACGGCTTTTATCATGAAAAAAGGTCCTGACAGATTGACCTGTAGGACCTTCTCCCATTCCTCGACCGTCATCTTTCGGACGGTATGGTCGCGGGTGATGCCCGCATTGTTGACCAGAAAATCGATGCGACCGTGCTCCTGCAGCACGGCGGCAACCGTCTCCCGACATTGGTCGTAGATACTTACGTCGCTTTGATAAAAATGAATTTTCGAGGCCGCTCCGTTGAGGCGCGCCGCCAAGGTGTGCGTGCGCTCCCGGTCTTCGGGCAAGCCGAGCACTGCCACGGTCGCGCCGTCCTCCGCAAGAACCGTGCTGATTGCACCGCCGATGCCACGAGCTCCGCCGGTCACAATGCCGACGCGTCCACTGAGAGATAAACTACTCACGCGCTAGATTTACCCAACTCCCGGCCGCTTTACCTTCTCATTGCCGCCCATTGTCATGCTGGCTTGTCGAAGTATGACCCGGCATTTGCGCTCATTGTCATGCTGAGCTTGTCGACGTATGACCCGGCATTTGCGCTCATTTGTCATACTGAGCTTGTCGAAGTATGACCCGGCATTTGCGCTCATTGTCATGCTGAGCTTGTCGAAGTATGACCCGGCACTTGCGCTCATTGTCATGCTGAGCTTGTCGAAGTATGACCCGGCACTGCTTAGGGTCTCGGATAAGCCAGCACGTAGATGTAGGCTTTGCTCGCGACGTCGCCGACGATCGCCATGCGGGCGGCGGGCCCCGCATCGGCCCAACGCTGCGACGGTGCATAGCAGATTTGAATGTGATCGCTCTTGCGAAGCTTGACGAGGAACTCCGTCTGGTCGTTGGCCGGGTGCGCGGTCGTGATTTCAAAGGTAGCGCCGCCGGTAAGCGTTACCCGTCCGCTCCCCGCATGGGTCTGATCGACGGCCGGACGAATCCGTGCGATGGTCGTCGGCGGATCGCAATACATGAAGGGCATTACATATCCAAGCCGCCGTTAATGGCGTACACCGCTCCCGTAATATATGAGGAGTCGTCCTCCAACAGGAACCGGACGACGCGCGCGACTTCCTCGGGACGTCCCAGCCGGCGCTGCGGAATCTTCTCGACGACTTTCGCCAGCGCCGCCTCGGGGATCGCGGAGACCATTTCGGTGGCGATGAAACCGGGCGCCACGCAGTTGACGGTGATGCCCTTTTGCGCCATCTCGAGCGCCAAGCTTTTCGAAAATCCGAAGAGTCCCGCTTTGGACGCCGCATAGTTCGCTTGACCGACGTTGCCCGTCTCGCCGATCACGGAACTGATATTCACGATGCGTCCCGAGCCGCGCTCGATCATGTGCTCGAGTACCGCCTTGGTCATCTGGAATGCGCCCGATAGATTGACGTCAAGCACTTGGCGCCAGTCGTCGACGCTCATCTTCCGAACCGTCTTGTCGACGGTGATGCCGGCGTTGTTCACCAGGTAATCGATGCGGCCAAACCGATCCATGACTTCTTTGGCGACGCGGTTACAATCTTCAGCTTGATCGACGCGTCCTTGATGAATCGAAACCTTTGCGCCCTTCTCGTGCATCGCGTGCGCAAATGTTTCCGCGCTCTCTTTGCCGCGGCTGTAGCCGGCGGCGACCGCCGCCCCGCTCAACGCCAACATCTCCGTGATGGCCGCACCGATACCGCGCGCACCACCCGTCACCAACGCTACACGACCTTCGAACACCAGGGCCTCCTTTGCCGTCAATTACTGAGGCAATGGAGCTTCGGCCTACGGTCGCGGTGTCATCCTGGCTGGGCAGCCGGCCTTACGCGGGTGGGCCACCCGACCTGTTGGCAATGCCAGGACCGCACGCTCGAGAAGAATAAGCCCTTAAGCCACTTTTCCCGTTGAGAAAGGATCGAAATCATGCGAGTTTTCTTCGTTTCGCTTTGTGCCGCGGCAGTTGCGGTATTCATTTCATTTCCGGCTTCAGCCAGCGCGGCGGACACGACGCCGACCGGCCAAATGGCCGGCTTCAGTTATCTGCTCGGCGCACCGTGGACCTGCACGAGCCAAGTGCCGGCGATGCACGGAATGCCTGCGCACACCGATCAACTGTCGGTCACGTTCGACCTCGCGCCGCACAACGTAATTCACGACCACGTTGTGGGAGCGGATTACATGGGCGACGACTATTTTGGCTACAGCTCGAGAATGAGCAACTACTGGACCACCAGTGCCGACAACGAGGCTTCCTATGGCATCGCAACCTCCACCGACGGAAAGGTCTTCACCGGCACGATGCACATGGGAATGATGGCGATGGACGTTACGACCACGTACGGGAAATCCGGCGCCAACGCCATCAGCATGACGCAAGTGATATCGGGCGGCGGGCAGCAGGCTACGCTCAGCAGCAGTTGCACGCGCTAACGGCGTAAACGCCGGGTAACCGAGATGCGTGTCACGGTAATCGGCGCCTCCGGATTCATCGGTCGTCACCTGAGTGCCGCCTTGCGCGACCGGGGGGACGAAGTGGTCGAGGCGAGCCTTCGCAACGCTGAGGCGGCAGCGCAGGCGTGCGAAGGCTCCGACGCAATCGTGCAGCTCGCCGGCGCTCCGGTCATAACCCGATGGAGCGCTCGCGCGAAGGACGAGATTCGCCGTTCGCGCGTCGACGCGACGCGCGCGCTCGTGGACGCTCTCTGGCAACTCCGTGCGCGCCCGACGGTCTACGTGAGCGCTTCGGCAGTCGGCTACTACGGTGCGAGCGAGACGGCGACGTTCACCGAGTCCAGCCCACCCGGAGACGACTTCCTCGCCCGAGTCTGCGTCGATTGGGAACGCGAGGCATCGCGCGCCGGCGAGTTCGGGATGCGCGTTGCGCGCATTCGAACTGGGATCGTGCTCGGCCGCCATGGTGGCGCGCTCGCGCGACTCCTTCCCATTTTTCAGGCCGGTCTCGGCGGCATCATCGGTAACGGCAGGCAGTGGAGCTCGTGGATCCATATCGACGACGTCGTCGGGATCTATCTTCTCGCCGTCGATCGAGCCGAAGGCGCGCTCAACGCTACTGCACCCGAGCCGCTCCGCAACGTTGACTTCACCTGGGCGCTCGCGTCGGCGCTGCACCGACCGGCCTTCATCCCGGTCCCGGCGTTCGCGCTTCACTTGATCTTCGGCGAAGGCGCGAGCATCCTCACCACCGGGCAGCGCGTTCTTCCCGAACGCACGCTCTCGCTAGGCTACGAGTTTGCGTATCCGCAAATCGGCCCAGCCCTCGCCTCCGACGTGTCATCGTGAGGGCAGCGAGCAGGCAGACTGCCCGATTGGCGTCTACTTCTTCGCGGTAACCTTATTATGGGCAGCCAACAACAATAAGGCTTTCGAGTTATCGTCCGAAAGGAGAACAGTGTGATAACCATTACGGTGAACGGTGAACACCACGATGTGGATGTCCCAGCCGACATGCCGTTACTCTGGGTCATTCGAGACGAGCTCGGCCTGACGGGCACGAAGTTCGGTTGCGGCGTTTCACAGTGCGGCTGCTGCACCGTGCACGTCGACGGCCAGGCCACCCGTTCGTGCGTCTTGCCGGTCTCACAGGTCGTCGGCAAACAGGTGCACACGATCGAGAGCCTCTCAACCGATAACTCTACCGCGATCCAGAAGGCCTGGATCGCCGAGCAGGTGCCGCAGTGCGGCTATTGCCAATCGGGGCAGATCATGGCCGCCGCGGCTTTCCTTCGCACGAACGCAAATCCGAGCGACGCACAAATCTCCGATGCAATAACGAATATCTGCCGGTGCGGAACGTACGACCGCATCCGCAGCGCTATTCACCGCGCGGCGAGGGAGGCTTGATCGTGGAAGCGACGGCACTGAATCGCGGCGGTTTCATCCGTCTCACCGGCTCGCTTGGCGCGGGACTCGCTCTGGCGTTCTACCTGCCGGGATGCTCTCCAAACAAAAGCAGCGGCCAGCCCGATGAGTTCGCGCCGAACGCATGGGTACGCGTTGCGCCCGACGAGACCGTCACGATCGTTCTCAACAAATCCGAAATGGGCCAGGGCGTGGCAACCGGCCTGCCGACCGTACTCGCCGACGAACTGGACGCCTCCATGAACCGCATGCAGATCGAGTTCGCGCCTGCGGAGCAACGCTACGCAGACCCGGAGATGGGCGATATGGTAACGGGCGGCAGCACCAGCATGCGCGACTCCTGGCTGCCGCTGCGTCAAGCCGGCGCGACCGCTCGCGCGATGCTTGTTGCAGCGGCCGCCAAGCAGTGGGGCGTCGATCCGTCCAGTTGCACGGCACGCGATGGAACGGTCTACGATCGAGGATCGAACCGCAGCGCGACCTATGGCAGTCTCGCGTTAGCCGCGGCGTCATTGCCCGTGCCGACCGGCGTGCCGCTCAAAACGGCCAGCCAGTTTACGCTCATCGGCAAACAGGGCCGGCGCACCGACGTACCATCGAAGGTCAACGGCTCTGCGAAGTACGGAATCGACGTCGTCGTGCCGGGAATGGTCTACGCAGCCGTCGCGCGTTCGCCCGTATTCGGTGGAAGCGTGAAGAGCTTCGACGCAACCTCCGCCAAGGCGGTATCAGGCGTAACCGACGTCGTGCAAGTTCCAAGCGGCGTTGCGGTGATTGCAAAAAACACCTGGGCCGCGTTCCAGGGAAAGAACGCGCTCGTCATCACGTGGGACGAAGGCCCGAACGCAAAAGTCAGCACCACATCGCTGTTTGCGACGTCCGAACGTCTGGCAAAGACGCACGCCGGCGAACGAGTGGCAATATCGCGAGGCAAGCCCGATACAACCGCGGGAACGGTTGTGGAAGCGATCTACCTCGGCCCCTACCTCGCGCACGCGACCATGGAACCGATGAATGCGACCGCCGACGTGCGGAACGATAGTTGCGAGGTCTGGGCGCCGAATCAGGTCCAGCTGCGAGCACAGGCGATCGCGGCGAAGGTGACCGGACTGTCACTCGAGCAGTGCAAGATTCATACCACCTATCTCGGCGGCGGCTTCGGCAGGCGGCTCGAAGTCGACTACGTTCAGGAGGCCGTCGAGGTTTCGAAGGCCATCAGCAAGCCGGTCAAGGTAACGTGGACTCGCGAAGACGACATCCAGCATGATTGCTACCGCCCGATGAGCGTAAATACCGTGCGCGGAGTCGTGTCAAACGGCGCGCTCGTTGCCCTGACGCACCAGGTGGTGTCACCCTCGTGGTTTCGTCGCTGGCTGCCGTCGGGTTTCAAAGATGGGATCGATCCCCTCGATTTGGCAGAAGTGCTCGACGCTCCGTACAGGCCGCCAAACTTCAAGGTTACCTACATCGACTACGAGGGCGGCATTCCGATCGGCTCCTGGCGGGCACCGAACGCGAACTGGAACGGGTTCGTCACCGAGTCGTTCGTCGACGAGCTTGCGCACGCGGCGGGGAAGGATCCGTTGGAATTCAGACTGGCGGCACTGAAGAGTAACGCGCGCGCGGCAAACGCGTTGCGCCTTGCCGCCGAAAAGGCGGGGTGGGGAACCTCCCCTGCCGGGCTGGCTCAGGGAATCGCCCTGACCCTTTGGAACGGCAGCTACGCCGCGATGGTAGCCGACGTATCGATCTCTGCAAACGCGCCAAAGGTACATCGAGTCGTTGCCGCGGTCGATTGCGGCACCGTAGTTAATCCCGACATTATCGTACAACAGGCGCAGGGCGCGACAAACTACGGCCTCTCCGCGGCGTTGACTGGAAAGATCACGATTGCGAATGGCCGGTGTCAGCAAAACAACTTCTATGATTACACGGTGCTGCGGATGGCCGACGCGCCTTCCATCGACGTCCACATCATACCGAGTAACGAGAAGCCCACCGGGGTCGGCGAGATTTGCACGCCGCCGATTGCGCCTGCAGTCGGGAATGCGATCTTCGCCCTGACGGGGAAGCGCGTTCGCCGGCTACCGTTCAGCGACGGGCTGGTGTAGATGTCACCGCCGGATAAGCGCTACACGGTCATATCGGGCGTCTTTTACATCGGATTCGGCGATAAATTCGACGGTGACGCCGTGACCGGGTATCCACCCGGCACTGCGCTCGTGCTTCCCGGAGACACCTGGCATTTCCACTGGGCCAAGTCGGGCGAATACGTCACGCAAGTTACCGCGATCGGACCGCTCGGCCTCGAATATGCGAACACCGCCGACGACCCGCGCCACACCGCGGCGGATCTTCCTACCTGACCTGAGGTCGTTGCGTGGGCGTTAGCCAGGCGTGGTTTTGTTACACAGGTTGAGGCGTTGCGGCTTGATCGTGAAGCGGGCGACGTGGCTTCTGCGGATCGTTAACCAATGAGTTCCAACGCCGGCCCTTCGCAAACTCGTCGATGACGGTGCCGACGTATTGCGCCGTGCATTCGATCGTTACATCGGTACCGCCAGCCATGTGCGGCGTGACGAAGCTGTGCGCCGCGTTCACGAGCGGATCCGCGAGCGACGCCGGCTCGTTGCGCAGCACGTCGAGGCCGGCTGCGCGGATGTGGCCGCTCTCGAGCGCGGCATTCAAGGCCGGCTCGTCGACCAGCGTGCCGCGCGCGACGTTGACGAAGATCGCACCGCGCTTCATCGACGCGAGCGTGCTTGCGTCGATGAGGTTCTCGTTCGCGGGCGTAGCCGGTACACAGAGTACGACGCAGTCGGCGCGGCTCAATGCGAGCTTGAGATCGGCGGCCGCGTAAGCTTTGGCGTCGTTCGGCGCACGCTCGGGGTGGTCGTCGACGATGGAAAAGTGCACCCCAAACGAACGCAACCGCGCCACGAGCTCGCGACCGATACCGCCGTAGCCCACGATGCAGACCTCTTTGCCGAAGAGCGCCTGCCCGGGGCGCTCGAGTTTGACGCTAGGGTCGCGTTCCGATCGCAGCGCGAGGCCGAGATCGCGCGACGATGCCATTAACAGGAGCACGCCCCACTCGGCAACGGAGAGCGCGTTACCGGTTTCGCCGGAGGGTGCGAGCGAAACCCAGATTCCGAGCGTGCTCGCGGCCTCGACATCGACACCTTCGTAGCCGGCACTCGTCATCTGCACGAGCTCGAGATGCGGTTGGCTTTCCAGCAACTTGCGGTCGATCTCCCCGACGCCCAAGAGAATCTGAAAATCGTTTGCCGGCGGCGGCTGGCCGGGATGCCAGGTTACGAGCTCGTGCCCCGACAAACGGGCGCTCAGATGTTCGAACTCTGACGCTGCGTACGCGTTCTCACCATGCAGAACGGCTATCTTCATTGCATCCTCCCTCTGACGTGACTGCCGCCTTTTACCCTCATTGGCCGCGCGTAATGGTGGCCGGGTGAACCCGGCGCTTCGTCGAAATTCACTCGGCGTCGAAGCGTTTCCGCTTCAGGAAGGCACAGCAAATGAGCGCTCTAAATTGCGGTCGCTATGCGATGGGTATTTGCGCCGCCATTTCCATTCTAGCGGGTTGCGGCGGTCGCGCCGGCGGCGACTCGACGCCCGGAGTACCGAACGTAGCGAAGGATGCTAGCCACCATCAAGACTTCTCGTATACGGGTGCAAAGCAGACGTTTACCGTGCCTGCCGGCGTGACGACGGTTAGGATCGATGCCAAAGGTGCTAGCGGCGGCGGCGCTAGCGGCAGCCAAGGCTCCCGAGTGACCGCCGGCCCCGGCGGAGAGCTGAAGGCGACGATTCCGGTTACGCCAGGGCAGAAGTTGGGGATTTTCGTCGGCGGCGCCGGTGAGGACGGCGCCAGCAGCGGGGATGGCGGCATCGGCGGCTACAACGGCGGCGCACCAGGCGGCGCGGAGTCCTACGGTGGGGAGGGCGCAGGCGGCGGCGGTGAGTCCGATGTCCGTCAGGGAGGCATTAAGTCGTCTCACCGCGTGGTGATCGCGGGTGGTGGGGGCGGCGGTGGCGGCACGCACTACGGCTTCTACC
>DATMKR010000139.1:0-15848 GCA_035571115.1 Candidatus Acidiferrum sp.
CGTCCTGGATAACAAGGACGAGCTCGCAAAACTTCGTCAGGCGCAAGCGCAGTACGATCTTGCGGTCGCAAATCAGCGCGCCACGACGCAACAGGGGCAGGGCGGCGTCTCACAGGCGGGCGGCGAGATCGCGAACGTGCAGGCGCAAGTACCGGTAGCGCAAGACGCCGTCGCGCAAGCCAGCGCGCAACTGCGCGCCGCGCAAGCGCAAGTTCCGGCGGCGCAGCAGGCATACGACAAGGCGCAGGCCGATTTTGCGCGGGTCGACTCTTTGGTTAAAACCGGCGACGTCGCTTCACAACAACTCGATGCCGTTCGCGCGCAGAGCGCCGGCGCGGCCGCGCAGTTGCGAGCCGCCCAGGATCAAGTGAGCGTCGCGGAGGCGACGGTTGCCGCCGCGCAGGGCCGGGTTTCGGCCGCCGACGCCGGAGTGACCGCCGCATCGGGCGCCTTGACGACGGCGCAAGGGAAGCTTGCGCAAGCATCGGATCCCAGTCAATCCGAAGCGGCGGCCGCGCAGCTCTACCTCGCCAAGCAGAGCCTGAACTATACGCGCATTTACTCGGCAACCGACGGTTATGTCGGTGAAAAGAGTGCCGAAGTCGGCCAGACGATCGGCGCGGGCATGACGCTCATGACGATCGTCCCGCACAAAGTCTACATCACTGCAAACTACAAAGAAACGCAAATGGGCAGGATGCGCGTCGGCCAGCCCACCGATATCCGCGTCGACGCCTACAAGGGCGTGACGTTCCGCGGACACGTCGCTTCGATCAACCCCGCCTCGGAGAACACGTACGCGCTCGTTCCCGCCCAGAATGCAAGTGGCAACTTCGTCAAGGTGACGCAGCGAATTCCCGTGCGCATCGACGTCGACGATTTTCGTTCGGACATGCCCCTGCGGCCCGGGATGAGCGTCGAGACCTACGTCAACATTAAATAGCGTCAGCGTTGTCATCCTGAGCTTGTCGAAGGACGAAGGGCGATGATGCGCAGCACGTACGAGAGCCCGGTCGTCGAGCACGGCCTGCGCCGGGTCATCATCAGCATTGCGGTCATTACCGCGACGCTGCTCGAAATCATCGACGTGACGATCGTCAACGTCTCCCTGCCGAACATTCAGGGTAACTTCGGAATCGGCGTCGATTTGGGCGCCTGGATCGTTACCGCCTATCTCATCGCCAACGTCGTCGTGATTCCGCTCAACCCGTGGTTTGCGGCTCGCTTCGGCCGCCGACAGTACTTTTTCGGCTCGATCGTCATCTTCACGATCGCGTCGCTGATGTGCGGTCTTTCCAATAGTTTCGGACAGCTCGTCTTTTGGCGATTGATTCAAGGCCTGGGCGGCGGTGGTCTCATCTCAACCTCGCAGGCGATCCTGCGCGATACGTACGGCATCAAAGAACAAGGGAAGGCGCAGGGCGTCTTCGCGATGGGCGTGATCGTCGGGCCGGCGCTGGGCCCGGTGATCGGCGGCTGGATTACCGATAACTGGAACTGGCACTGGATCTTTTTCATCAACATTCCGGTGGGCATTATCGCGGCCACGTTGATCTGGAACTTCTTGCGCAACCCGGCGGAACCCCAATACCGCAAGCTCGATTGGGTCGGTTTGATCTTGTTGTGCATCGGCTTGGGCTCGATGCAGTTCGTGCTCGAGAACGGTCAACAGTACGACTGGTACGACGACGCGCGAATTCGCTGGTTTACGTTCTTTTCGCTTGCCGGACTGGCGTCGTTTGTGTGGTGGACGCTGCGGTCGGCAATTCCCGTCGTGGATCTGCGTGTCTTGCGCCTGCGGCAGGTTGCGGCCGGCAGCGTGCTGGGCGCCGTGCTCGGCGTCAGCCTCTACGGCTCGATCATCATTCTGCCGCAGTATCTCATCAACTCGCTCGGGTTTACGGCGACGCTCTCGGGCGCGACCGTCATGATTCGTGCCGGCGCCGTCATGCTCTTCACGCCGTTTACCGCCATCATGACGCAGCGCGGCCTTATCGATCCGCGGCTCTCGGCGGCGATTGGCTTCGTTTTGCTGGCGGCCTCGAACTGGATGCTTGCCAACATCACGACGCCGCAATCGGATTTTCACGCGCTGATCCTCCCTCTGATCGTCAGCGGGATCGGGCTCTCGCAGATCTTCGTGCCGCTTTCGGTTGCCGTCATCGGGAGCGTGCCGGATAAAGAGGTGCCGGCGACGGCAGCCTTCTTCAACCTTTCGCGCCAGATCGGAGGAAGCGTTGCCGCCGCCATTCTGATCACGCTTCTGGTGCGAGGCTTCACCATTTATCAGACCGGCCTCGCCGGCACACAAACGCTCGCCCATCCGCCGACGGCACAGTACGTGAACTCGCAGGGCGGCGTGCAGAACCGGGCGGCGATGCAGCGTCTGGCGGTCCTCGTCGAATCTCAGTCGGCGGTGCAATCCTACGCCGATACCTCGCGTTGGACGGCGGTGATCACGCTCGGTCTGGCACCGCTGGTGCTCTTGCTTAGGCGACCGCGCATCGGGGTGGCCATCAGTGAATAGGATGATACGAACGCGCGCGTTGTCGGCGCTCGTCGCCATCACGGCTCTGACGACGGCGGTCTGGCCGTTGCAGCGGATCTCCGCGCAGCCCGACGACGCGCTGCCGAGCCGCGCGACGATTCCAACTGCCATCCCGTCGATGACGTTGCCGGCGGTGCCAAGCGTCGCTCCGGGCTATCGGGCGCCGGGAGTGGCGCCCGGTGGCGCGCGGATCATCGGTGTGACGCAACAGCCGTTCGTCGGGATCTCGCTGCAAGACGCGATTGCGATGTCGCTGCTCAACAATCCGAAGCTCGCGGTCTCCGCCTCGAACTTCCGGGTTGCCCGCTACAACATCGTGCAGGTCAAGGGCGCCTACGACGTTGCGCTGCACCTGGAGCCGCAGTCGAACTTTTCAGTGAACCCGCCGGTAAACTTCCTCGACGCGGGTCCGGGCGAGGTGGGGAATTATCCCGGAGGCGTGGCCACAGCGGGTCCCGGCAACATCGTTCAAAATCAATCGACGACCGGGTACGGAGTGAGTGGACAAACGGAAAACGGCACGTCCTATCAGGCGGGAATTACGCAGAGCCGCACCTACAACAACACGACCTTCAACGCGTACAATCCCTACTACCTCGCGTCGCTGAACCTCGCCGTTACCCAACCGCTGCTCAAGAACGCCGGGATGAACGCCACGAAGCGGCAACTGAAACTGGCCTTCATCAACGCCGACGCCGATACGGCGCAGACGCTCATCGATGCGTCGACTACGATCTCGCAAGTCGAAAACACCTACTGGGACCTGCTGGCCGCGTGGCGTAACGTTGCGATTCAGGAAGAAGCGCTGCGAGAGGCTATCGCGCAGCAGCAAAGCAACCTTCGTCTCGTGAGGCGCGGCGCCGCTGCGCCGATCGACGCCGTCGAGTCGGAGACGCAAGTCGCCAACTTCCAAACCGAGGTCTTCCGGGCGTTGCAAACGGTTTCGGGGTTACAGAATCAGCTCAAGAGCCTCATCGCTTCGCATGCCGGCGATCCAATTTGGGCCGCAAACCTCGTGCCCTCGACATCCGTCGAGCAGCTCCCCAGCGCAAGCGATCTTTCTACCGTCGTCGCCGAAGCAAAAGCGAAGCGGCCCGAGGTCCGGCAGGCACTGGATAGGCGGCTCGCCGCCGGCGTCGACGTGGTCTTTGCAAAGAATCAGTCGCTGCCGCAAGCCGACGTGGAGCCACAGTATCAGAGCAACGGCTTCGCCGGCATCCTTACGCCGGTTCCGAAATTTATTTCCGGTTATTGCACGGGAACGGCAAATCAGGGAGGCCTGGGGCTGCCCAGCTGCCCCACGCCGCCGCCGAACACCCAAGGCTCGATGCCGTGGGCCTATCACAACATGTGGGCCGGCTACTTCCCAACGTTCAACATCGCGTTAATCGTCGGCTATCCTATCCAAGGTCACCTTGCCCGCGGTCTGCGAGGCCTCGCGAGCGAGGAGACGACCCAAGCGAGAGTTTTGATGCAGGGCGTCGACGAGCGGATCGGCGCCGAAGCGCGCAATGCGCTGCAGAGCTATCAGTCCGCGCTTTCGAAACTCAATGCGGCTCGCCAGGCCCGTGAATCCGCCGAGGCAGTCTATGCGAGCGAGCTTCGCAAATTCCACAACGGTGCGTCGACGACGTTCCTCTTGCTGCAGCGTCAGCTCGAGCTCGCGCAGGCACGCGGCAGTGAGCTGCGAGCGCAGACGCAGCTCAACGAGTCCGTCGTCGAGCTGCAGCGCGTCGAGGGCACGATTCTTTCCAGCAACGACGTCAACGTTCAGACGTTGGGAAGCCAGGCCTCTTCGTTAGGCAGCGGAGCACCGTGAAGCTGCGCAGCCTTCCAGCCATCGTTGGGGCGATGGCCATCACGCTCGCGGCGCTGCCGGTGCAGCGCACGGCCGCGCAGCCCGAAACTTCGCAAGCATCCCGTGCGACGGTTCCCACGCTGATGCCGTCGCCGCGGTTCCCGGTCGTGCCGAGCGTCGCGCCCGGCTATCGCGCGCCGCAAGTCGCGCCGAGTGCGGCCCAGATCGTCGGGGTGACGCAGCAGCCATTCGTCGGCATCTCGCTGCAGGATGCGATTGCGATGGCGCTGCTCAAGAATCCGAATCTTGCCATCTCGGCGTCGAACATGCGCATCGCGCGCTATACGATCGTTGAGGTCAAGGGCGCCTACGACGTGCAGCTGCAGCTCAAGCCGTCGTCGAGCTTCTCCGTGCAGCCTCCGGAGAACGCGTTCGAAGCCGGGCCCGGTGAGGTCGGCCGATATACGCCTGCGCCCGGATCCGGTTCCACGCCGCGCGCCATCTACACGACGGGCCCCGGCAATATCATCCAGCACGAGTCGGCCTTTCAGTACGGCATCGGCGGACAGACCGAGAACGGTCTGACGTATCAGGCCGGCATCGCCCAGAGCCGAACCTATAACAACACCGTATTCAATGCGTACAATCCGTACTACATCGCGACGCTGAACCTGGCGCTCACGCAGCCGCTGCTCAAAAACGCCGGAATGAACGCGACGAAGCGGCAGCTGAAGCTCGCGTTCGTCAACGCCGATGCCTCGGCGGCGCAGGCGCTCATCGACGCGTCGAGCACGATCGCTCAAGTCGAGAATGCCTATTGGAATCTCGTGGCGGCGTGGCGCAACGTGGCAATTCAAGAGGAAGCGCTAAAGGAAGCGATCGCGCAGCAGCAGAGCAACGTTCGGCTCGGGCGGCGCGGCGCGCTCGCCCCGATCGAAGCCGTCGAGTCGCAGACCCAAGTCTCGAACTTTGCGGACGACGTGTTTTCGGCGTTGCAGACGGTTTCGCAACTCCAGGTTCAGTTGAAGAGCCTCGTCGTCGCCGATCCCGGCGACGCGATCTGGACCGCCAACCTCGTGCCTTCCACTTCGGTGGAGCAGCTCCCGAGCGCCGGCGACCTGGCGCAGATCATCGCCGAAGGCCGTCGCAATCGTCCGGAGGTCCGGGAGGCCGAGGACAAACGCCTCGCCGCCGACATCGACCGCAGCTTCGCCGCAAACCAGTCGTTGCCCCAGGCCGACGTGCAAGTGCAATACCTCAGCAATGGCTTCGCGGGCATCCTTGCTCCGGTTCCAGGATTTTTGGTTGGGGAGTGTACGAGCGTCGCGACGTTGACGGCGTGCCCGACGCCGCCTCCGGAGACGCAAGGGAAGATGGCATTTGCCTATCACAATATGTGGGCCGCGTACTTTCCGACCTTCAACACCGCGCTCGTCGTCAGCTACCCGATCCAGGGCCATCTCGCGCGCGGCATGCGCGGCGTCGCGAGCGAGGAGGAGCTGCAGGCGAAGCTCTTGATGCGGCGCGTGGAAGAACGCATCGGCGCGGAAGCGCGCGACGCGCTGCAGAGCTATCAATCGGCGTTGGCGAAACTCAACGCAGCGCGCAATTCGCGTACGGCCGCCGAAGCCGTTTACGCAAGCGAGGTTCGGAGGTTCCACCAGGGCGAATCGACCACGTTCCTGGTGCTCCAGCGCCAGGTCCAGCTCGCACAGGCGCGGGGTTTGGAGCTTCGGTCGCAGACGCAGCTCAATCAATCGGTCGTCGAGCTGCAGCGCGTCGACGGTACGATTCTCACTAACAACGGCGTCAGTTTGCAGACGCTGGGCGCGCAGACGCTCGTGCACTAACTATGCACCAAAGAGTTCGCGCGCTTCCGGCCGTCCTCGCGATTGCGGCCCTCGTGCTTGCGGCGTTGCCGAGCGAGCGTACCTCGGCCCAGATGAGCGCCGCGCTTCCGCGGTACGCGACGCTGCCGACGCCTATTCCAACGTCAAGCTTTGCCGTCGTCCCGACGGTGGCACCGGGATACCGCGCTCCCGAAGCCGAGCCGAGCAGCCCCGGGATCATCGGCGTTACGCAGAGTCCATTTGTGGGGATCTCGTTGCAGGACGCCGTCGGAATGGCGCTGGTGAAGAATCCGGAGTTGGCGATCTCTGCTTCGAACGTCCGGATCGCGCGCTACCGCATCGTTCAGGCCAAAGCCAACTTCGACGTGCAGTTGCACGTCGAACCGTCCTCGAACTTCTCCGTGACCCCGCCGGAAAATCTCTTCTTCGCCGGACCGGGGCAGTTCGGGTATGGTTATACCTGCTTCGCCTTCGGCGGCGGCACGGTTCCCTGTGCCACGAGCGGGCCCGGCAACATCATCCAGCACCAGTATTCCTTTCAGTCCGGAGTGAGCGGGCAAACCGTCAACGGACTGCAGTGGGGAGCGGGCATTACGCAGGCGCGCACGTACAACAACGTCATCATCAACTCGTTCAATCCCTACTACCAAGCCACCCTGAACCTTTCCATTACGCAGCCGCTGCTCAAGAACGCCGGGATGAACGCCGTCAAACATCAACTGAAACTGGCGATGATCGGCGCCGACTCGGACGAAGCACAAGCGCTAATCGACGCCTCGACGACGATCGCGCAGGTCGAGGACACCTACTGGGACTTGGTCGCGGCGTGGCGTAACGTCGCGATTCAAGAGGACGCGCTCAACGAAGCCGTGGTGCAGCAGCGAAGCGTCGTTCGTCTTGCAACACGTGGCGCCGTCGCGCGGATCACCGCGATCGAATCCGAAACTCAGGTCGCCAACTTTCAGGCTGGCGTCTTTTCCGCACTGCAAGCGGTTTCCGAGCTCCAAACGCAGCTCAAGAATCTGATTGTCGCCGATCCCGGCGACCCGATCTGGAGTGCCAATCTGGTACCGTCGTCGCCCGTGCGGCAGTTGCCGACGGCGGGAGATCTCGCGGAGATCGTCGCGCTGGCTGAGCAACAGAGGCCGGAGGTGCGACAGGTCGTCGACGAACGGCGCGTTGCCGATCTCGACATGGTTTATGCGAAGAACCAAGCGCTTCCGCAGGCCGACGTCGTCGTGCAGTACTTCAGCAATGGTTTCGCCGGCATCCTACAGCCGTTTCCGAATTTCGAGACCCTCGGGTGCAATCTCCCACCCCCAGGCTGTCCGACGCCCCCGCCGCAGACCCAAGGCAACATGACGCAAGCCTTTCATAATATGTGGACGGGCGCATATCCCGAGTTCAACATCGCGTTCGTCGTGAACATTCCGCTCGAGAACAACACCGCGCGTGCTCTCAAACGGATCGCCGGTCAAGAGCAGGACCAAGCGGATTTACAGCGCCAGGGCCTCGACCAGCGCATCGAAAGTGAGGCGCGCAACGTCTTGCAGACCTATCAATCGGCGCTCTCGCGCCTCTCCAGCGCGGGTCGGGCGCGCGCGGCCGCAGAATCCGTCTACGCCAGTGAGGTTCGGAAGTTTCATAACGGTGAGTCGACGACGTTCTTGGTTTTACAGCGTCAGGTCGAGCTGGCGCAAGCGCGCGGCGCGGAGCTGGAAGCGCAGACCGATCTGAATAAGGCCGTCGTCGAGCTTCAGCGCGTCGAGGGTACGATCCTGACCGATAATGGCGTCAATCTCAAGAGGCTCGGGTCGGAGGCGCTCGCCACCACGACGCCCTAGGGCCGATTTTGGCTATTCGCTAATCGCCGAGCCCTGCGGATAGTCGAAGCCCTTCGTAAGTATTTTCGAAGGCTTGCCTCCGGCCGGGTACTTGAAGAACCCGACGTCCTGGTTCGGATTCGCGACGGTGTTTGGCCCGATAACCGTGCTGCCCTGAATCCAGAATCCAACAACATCCTCGTACGTGCCAGGAAAGTCGAGCATTGTTTCATGTACGATCTTTCCGCCCGCGCCTGTGGTTTGGTAAATAGCCGACACGCCGGATGACGCGCTGCCGGCGTCCTGATCACCAACGGCTACGTACTTACCGTCCCACTGAACCATTCCGGGGTAGTAAATGGTGCCCCCCGTCAGCGTGATGTTCTTTAAGGTATTCTTGCCCTTGGGAAGCTCGGCGAAGAAGAATCCCTCTTCGTCGGAGGACGTTCCGTCGGCGTAAAGGTTGCCCTTGGGGTCGTAGCCGCAAAAATTGAAGTGCGGAATTTCGGAATCCGTGTAGACCTTTGGCGTGCCTTTGGCATGCGCAAAGATTGAAACGCTCCCGCCTCCTTCGGAGCTACCGCCGTAACTCGTCACGGCAAGGTCCCCGGTCGTCGGATCGACGGAGCAGCCGATGGGAAAAAGGATACCGCCAAGGGTTGCGATTGGTGTCTTTCCGCCGTGCTTATACTCAAAGAGGGACGCATCGAGGTTGTTTACAACCCAAATGTCCTGTTTCTTATCGACGCAGATGCCGTCCGGGCCGTCATAGTCACCCTTTATCGTTCCCACCTGCTTATCGTCGGGATATGAGTAAACGTTGACCGTGCCGGAATTCAGATTGGAGACGTAGAGGAGGTCTTTCGTTTTCGCTGCGTCGCGCGACATCCACGACGGGCCCGGGCTCGGGCGGTAATGCAGCGGCAAAACTCCAGCACTCGGAAGGTCCCCGGCGGTATTTAGGAGGAACGGACCTGGCGGCGCTGGTGGTGCGCTGCCGCAGCCAGGGAGCATTGCGAATGCGGCCCAAAAGCCTATCGAGTAGCGAACGACCTCTGAACTTCTCATGCGTTGTGCTCCTTTAAGCCACTAGTATTTTAGCGGGCCCTCAAGCGAAGCAGTTCCGCCGCGGCCTCGTCAACGAGCCACGTTAACTCATCCGAACTCGGTTGCACGAGTTGCGCCGGATAGGTTATTGGGTCTCGCGGACCTTCATAGACCGCTGCGAGCGCGCGCGCTTTCGCAGCCCCTTCGACGGCGAAGACGACGCGCCGCGCTGCGTTGATCAGCTTCGGCGTCATGGTCACGCGCCACATTGCTTGCGACTGCGCGTACGCCGCTTCCACCAGTGAATTCCCTTCGATTTCTTGCGCGATTCCGGGAAAGAGCGAAGCCGTGTGCCCGTCTTCGCCCAGCCCGAGCATCACTAAATCCAGCCGTGGCAACTCTCCGAGGCTTGCGCGCAGAGTCGAGGCGTACTCGTTAGCCGCTAGCCCGGGATCGATTTCGCCCCGCATTCGAGCGACGTTCGCACTCGGAATCGGAACCGTGTCCAAGAAGGCTTCGCGCGCCATGCGGTAGTTGGAGCGTTCGTCGTCGGGCGGTACGCAGCGCTCGTCGCCAAAGTAGATGAAGACGTCGTTCCACGATAGATTCGCACACAAAGGATCGGCGGCGAGCAGTTCGTAGGCCGCGCGCGGCGTGTTGCCCCCCGAGAGCGCCACCGTAAATCTGCCGCGCTCCTCGATCGCGCGCTCGCCCGTGGCAACGAAGTACTCCGCCAACGCTTGCGCGACCGCGCCGGCATCGGCGTAGACGAGCAGGTCGCCGCGCTCGTTCACGGCGACGGCGTTCCAAAAGCGAGAATCGCGCCGGCCGCCGCCAGCGACGCTTGAAATACCCGATCGTTCTGGCTCGACAGGATCGCCCGCTCGACGAGGGCGGCGACGCCCGGATTATTGATTGCACGGAGCCTCGGCGGCTTCGCTCGGCTTCCGCTCACGCTTAGGTTGATGGTCTCGCCGTGCGCGTCGATCTCTGCCACGAAGCTCGAGTGCGTCGCGGTAAGAGCGACGCGCGCAATGCGCCGAGGCTCGCCTTCACGACGAATCGCGAAGGCGACTTGCTTGCCCGATGGGGCCGCCAGCATCGTTCCTGAGGCGGGTGTCCAGTCTAAGCGGCTCGCGAGCCATCCGAGCAGATACAACGCTTCGGGGTCAGAACCGCATTCGATCTCGACGCGCGTCAGATCCAGAAGCTCGGACGATGCTTCGCCGTCGAAGAGGATCGCGACGCTCTCTTGCCAGGGAGCGAGGCGGAGGTAGGCGATATCCGCGATGGACAGCTCCGGGTGACGACCGACGTATTCGACAAGCTGGCGCAGTGCGGCATCCCCGGGATCCACCAACGAACTGTTGTACACGACGGTTCGCGCGTCGCGCGAAAGTTCGCAGAACCGATCGTCGTCTCCAATTCCCGTTGCGATCCAGAGCAGTATGACTGGGGCTTCGGGCATTCGCAACGCGTTCAAGGCTCCGCGCAAGACCTCGGGGCTGCTACCCTTTGCGCCCAGCTCGATCCAATCTTCCCCCTCCACGTGGTGCACGTCGGTTTGCGTGCCGTCGAACAGAATCACGCGGGACGGATGTTTTGCGGCGAGCGTATGGATTCGGTCGCGCGCGAGAGCGCCGATTGAGGCATCCTCGAAGAAAACGACGATCGTCATCGTGGCGACGTAAACCCCGCCGCCTCGCTCGCGCGCGCGCTCGTCCAGTTCCTTCAAAACAAGTCCGAACGACATCCTTCGTCCTTCGACAAGCTCAGGATGACACGGTTAAGAGTGACAATGCGTTCATAAGCGGCGCCAATCGTGGAAGAGTTGCTGCGCGCCCGGCGGGCCCTGGCTTCCGGCGGCGTAGTTGGGAAACGTGAAATCCTTGGTGTGCTGCCAAACTTCGAGGATCGGCGTGACGATCTCCCAAGCTCGCTCGACGGCGTCCCAGCGCGTGAAGAGGGTTTGGTCGCCTTGGATCGCATCGCCGATGAGGCGCTCGTACGCGGGCGGCGACACAACGCCGAAACCGGTGCCGTAGCTGAAGTCCATGAAGACGCTGCGGATGTGTTCCTTGGGGCCGGGAACCTTGGCTTCGAAGCGCATCGATACGCCTTCGTCGGGCTCGATCTTGATCACCAAGACGTTGGGTTCGATTCGATCGGTCGCTTCGCCGTAGAAGCGATGTGGTATAGGTTTGAAGGTTACGGCAATCTCCGAGACCTTGCGCGGCAGGCGCTTTCCGGAACGCAGATAGAAGGGAACGCCGGCCCAGCGCCAGCTCTCGACGAAGAGTTTGACCGCGGCAAAGGTCTCGGTGTTCGAGTCGGGTGCGACGTCATGCTCCTGGCGGTATCCTATGACCGGTGCGCCGTCGATCGTTCCGGGGCCGTACTGTCCACGCGCCGAGAGGGACCACACGTCGGCATGCGCCGGCGGCTGGATTGCCGAGAGCACCTTGTACTTTTCGTTGCGGATGTCGTCGGCGTGCGAGCTGATCGGGGCCTCCATCGCAACCAGCGCGAGCAGGTTGATTACGTGGTTTTGAATCATGTCGCGCAGCGCGCCGGCGCTGTCGTAATAGCCGCCGCGCTCTTCGACACCGAGCGACTCCGCCGAAGTGATCTGGATATTCTGCACGTAGTTGCGATTCCAGATCGGCTCGAAGATCGTGTTGGCGAAGCGAAGCGCGATGATGTCCTGCACCGGCTCCTTTCCGAGATAGTGGTCGATGCGGTAAATCTCGTTCTCGGGAAAGACCGCTTCGATCGCCTGCTGAAGCTTTCGCGCCGATTCGAGATCGGTACCGAAGGGTTTCTCGACCACGATGCGCGTCCAGCCGGTGGCGTCTTTCTCGAGACCGGCTTCCTTGAGGTGCTTGATGATCTCGGGAAAGACGGGCGGTGGCGTCGCGAGATAGAAGAGGTGATTGCCTGCGGTGCCAAACTCGGCATCGTTTTGGGCGAGCCGGTCCTTGAGTGCGAGGAAGTGGCGCTGGTCGGTAAAATCGGCCGTGACGTAACTGATTCGCTTCGCGAAATCGTCCCAGAGCGCGCCTTGGGGCTTCTTGTCTTGTGGCATGAAGAGATCGAGCTGCTTGCGGCAATATTCGCGGAAGGCTGCGTCGTCATATGGCGTGCGCGCAAAACCGACGAGTGCGAATGCGGTCGGAAGTATGCCGCGCAAGTGCATGGAATAGACCGCCGGCAGCAGCATGCGTTTAAAAAGGTCGCCGCTGGCGCCAAAGAAGACCGCGCTGCAAGGCGACGTGATCCCTTCCTCCGGCAACCCCGCGCGCAGCGGGTTGACGGCGACTTCCTCAAGCACGCGGTTCGGCCTTGACGGCATGGCCGCCGAACTGATTGCGCAATGCGGCGACCACCTTCGCGCTGAACGATTCGTCTTGGCGCGATGCCATGCGCGCGAGCAGGGAGAGCGTGATCACGGGCGCCGGAACGTTTTCATCGATGGCCGTCTCGACGGTCCAGCGGCCTTCGCCGGTGTCGTCAACGTATCCGCGGATATCTTTCAAACCAGGATCGTCGCGAAATGCCAGGACCAATAGTTCGAGCAGCCACGAACGAACGACGCTGCCGTGACACCAGAGTTCGGCGAGCTGGCCGAGATCGTACGGGTACTGCGACCGCTCGAGGATCTCGAAGCCCTCGCCATAGGCCTGCAGCATTCCGTACTCGATCCCGTTGTGAACCATCTTGGAGAAATGTCCCGAGCCGGCGGGACCGACGTGCGCGTAACCTCCTGGCGGCGCGAGCGTGAGAAAGATCGGCTCGCACGCGTGCACTTGCTCGTCGTCGCCGCCGACCATCAGGCAGTAGCCTTCTTTTAAACCCCAAACACCGCCGCTCGTGCCGGCATCGATCAGCGAAACGCCTTTGGCCTTGCAAACGGCGTAGAGTCTCAGGCCGTCCTTATAGTTCGTGTTTCCGCCGTCGATGATGATGCCGCCGCTGCCGATCGCGTCGGCGAGCTGCGTGATCGTCTCGTCGGTCGGCGCGCCGGCCGGCACCATCACCCATGCGATTTTCGGCGAGGCGGTAAGCTTGGCAACCATATCCGACAGACTCTGCGCGCCGGTCGCGCCGGCGCCGACGGCGGTCGCGACGGCCTTCGGGTCGCGGTCGAACGCGACGACCTGATGACCGCCCCCGATCAGACGCTGCGTCATAAAGTTGCCCATCTTGCCGAGGCCGACCATTCCGAGTTGCATTGTAGAGTCGTCCTTTCGATCTAGACGCGCGCTGCCAGCGCATCGGCGGCAGCGGCAACGAGGGCGCGCAGCGCCGGTTCTACCGCGCCTTTGAGGTGAACGCGGACGCCGCGGCGCCGCCGTTTGTCGAGCGACATCCAATCGCCGAGCGCTTGCGCGGCGAGCAGCGTACGAAAGCCGACCTGCATTCCGGGAATCATCGGGTCGTCGGGATCGTCGGCCGTAATCTGTAGCACGACGCACGAATCGGGGCCACCTTTATGGAGCTGCCCGGTCGAATGGAGGAAGCGGGGTCCGAATCCGACCGTCGTTGCGACGCGGCGGGCATCGCGGATCTTCAAACGAAGTTCCTGGAGAAGTTCGACGTGCGTCGGATTGCGCGCGATATAGGCGGTGATGGCGTTGTAATCGTGCGGCCGCAACTGCGCGAAGAGCTCCGCCAGCGCCTGCGTTGGGTTCTGTGCGGTAATCGCGCCGCTCCCCGAGAGGTAGGTCACGCTGAAGTCGGGTCCTTCGACGTTGGCAGGGGGCTCGTCGAACTTGCCGTTGCGCGCATACTCGGCGAGCAGCGCGACGGTATTATCTTTCGATTCCTGTACGTTGGGTTGATCGAAGGCGTTGATTCCAAGAATGACGCCGGCCGCCGCCACGGCGATCTCCCAAAGATAGAACTGCTCGCCGAGGTCGTAGGGATCGTTCATCTCCAAGCGGATCGCGGGATGACCGGCCGCCTCGAGCGCGCGCAGCTTATCGTCGACGCCGGGATCGGGGTCGGGAAGATTGGCACCGACATATACGAAGACGCGGTCGTCCGCGTAGTCCGTGGGTTCGCCGAGCGGCTCGCCCTCGATCGGTACGATGCCTCGCCCAAGTTTGCCGGTGGATTCAGCGATCAGTTGCTCGGCCCACGCCCCGAAGGCTTTGATTTGCGGGTGCGTGATAATGGTGAGCTTGTCGCGGCCGTTCTGCGCGAGGCCGCCAATCGTCGCGCCGAAGCGAACGCCGGGCGCGCTTCGGGGGTCGACCGTTCGATCGTTGGCGTGCATTGCCCCGAGCGCGCGATCCAGCAACAGGTTGATGTCGTATCCGGCAATCGCCGAGGGCGCGATGCCGACGAACGAGAGCGCCGAATAGCGACCGCCGATATTCGGATCGTTCCTGAAGTCCTCTCGGAACGATGCCTCCTTCGCCTCTTTGTCGAGCGACGTCCCGGGATCGGTGATCGCGGCGAAGTTGCGACCGGCTTGCGACGATCCGACCTGTTTGCTGACCTTCTCGTGGAAGTATGCGTAGAAGGCGTTGGGCTCGGTGGTCGTGCCGCTCTTGCTGGAGATAATAAAGAGCGTCTCGCCAACGTTGATTTTCTCTTCCAGCTCCTTGATCTGTTGCGGACACGTCGAATCGAGGACGTACAATTGCGGGTAGCCGTCGCAGCGTCCGAAGGTGTCGGCGAGAATGTCGGGGGCTAACGAGCTTCCGCCCATGCCGCAGACAACGGCAAAATCGAAGTGCTCCTTCGCTTCTTTCGCGAACGAGCGCAGACCGGGGACCTCTTCGAGCATGCGCTGCTGGATGTCGAGCCAGCCCAGCGATTTCTTGATATTCGCGATGTCGTCGGGCTGCGTCGACCACAGCGTCGCGTCGTGTGCCCAAATTCGCTTCAAGAAATCGACCGACGCGAGCTTCTCGAGCGCCGTGTCGTAGACCGGTTTCAACGGGCCCATCGAGAGTTGCACGCGCTCGGCACCACCCGACTCCAGGAGTTTCTGCTTGTAGACGATCGCGCCGAGGAGCGCTGCGAACGAATCCGAGAAGAGCCGAACGCCCTCGACTTGGAGGTCGTGGGTGACGTCGAAGAGCGAGATCTTCGCATCTTGAAGCGCGCGCATCACGTCGTTGGCCTCCCCGAGGTCGCTCTCCACGGTGTCCGCGACGATCGTTCCGTGATCGAGTAGGGCCTCGAGCGTTGCGGGCGGCATCGTGTTGACCGTATCGGGACCGACGACGGTCTCGACGTACATCAGGTCCGGATAGTGCGGATTCTTCGTTGAGGTCGAAGCCCACAGCGGCCGCTGGACCGCGCCGCCCTTCGCGCGCAGCTCCGAAAAATTGTCTCCGTAGAAGATCTCTTTGAACTTCTGGTAGGTGAGCTTGAGGTTTGCAATGCCGGTCTTGCCCAGCAGGGGCTCGAGTTTTTCGCCCTTGCCGATGCGGTCTTGCAAAAGCTTGTCGATCGCGGTGTCGATGCGGCTGACGAAGACCGAGTTGACCGAACGTATCGCGTCGATCGGTTTGCCCTCGTCAATGCGCCGTTGCAGACCCTTGACGTATGCTTGAGCGGCACGTTCGTACATCTCGACGGAAAAGACCAGCGTAACGTTGATGTTGTAGCCGCGGTAGATCGACTCTTCGATCGCCGGCAGACCGGCTTTGGTTCCCGGGATCTTGATCATGACGTTTGGGCGTTTCACGCGCCCCCACAACTCTTGCACCATCGCGATCGTGCCGGCGGTGTCGTTGGCCAGGAGCGGGGAGACTTCGAGACTCACG
>DATMKR010000140.1:0-9603 GCA_035571115.1 Candidatus Acidiferrum sp.
AGCAGGAGCGGCAGCAAGACCGCGGCCTGCGGTTTGATCAGCAATGAATAAGCGAACGAGAGCCACGCCAGCACGATCCAGGCAAGGTGCGCGCGCGATTGCGGCGCTGCATCCTCGCTGCGCAAGAGCGCGTAGACTGCCAAGAGCGCTAGGCCTCCCGAAATCGAATCCACTTGGCCCCACGACGCGGAGATGTAGATCGTCGCCGGATTGAACAGATAAAAGGCGGCGACACCGAAGGCCACGGCCGCGCCGGCGAAGCGCCGAGCGATCGCATAGAGCAGAAGCCCGACACCGAGATCTGCCAGTATTGCCGGCAACTTGACCAACAGTCGAAGGATCGCGTAACCGGTGTCGTGGGACGCAAACCACGCGTGCCAGAGCCGCCCCACGGCTGCGAGGACGTAGAAATAGCCGGGTGGATAATCGGCAAAACCGACGGTCGAATAAAACGCTCGGAAGCCGTGACTGCTCAACGAAAGCGCCCACGCTACGTACGTGTTGATGTCGGTCTTGAAGCCTTCGTTACTCAAGAAGAACAGCCGCACGAGCAGTCCAACGAGCAACAGCGCGGGGAGCCCCAACGCTTCCAACTGAGCGCGTGCCGGCGCGCGCGCCGAGCTCTGAACGTTCACGCTTCCCTTCTTCTTAGCCGGCCGCCGTAAGACCGAGCGTGGCCGCCAAAAATTCTCCGAACTCCCGATTGGGATGGCGCTCGATCACGCCGACGTGCTCCGCCGCCTGTTGCTTGGCCGCTTCGCGAGCGCCCAACTCGTCGAGTGCCTCGACGACCCTTGCGACGGCCGCATCGTCGAGCGCAGAACCGGTCGCATAGGCCTGCGCCACGGCGGTGCGCGCTGCCGAGGGAGGCTGCGAAATAGCCCAGACGACCGGAAAGGTCCACTTTCGGCGGGCGACGTCGCTTATGGCCGTTTTGCCCGTCTCGTCCAACGTCGACCAGATTCCGGCGACGTCATCCCGGATTTGAAAGGCCATCCCGTAGGCACGGCCGACGGCACCGTAGGCTTCGATCGTCGCCGCATTGCAACCGGCCGCGAATGCCCCCAAGCGGCATGAGGCATCGAAGAGCTGCGCAGTCTTACACTCGATCATACGATAGTAGCCCGGCCTATCCACGACTCGCTCCGTCTCGAAATCCAAGTCCAGCGATTGCCCCTCGCACATCACCGCATGCGCCTCGTGCAGGAGCGCGATCATTTGCAGGACTCTGGCGGCATCGAGATATGCGGCAGCGTGCTCCAAGCTCAAAAAGCTCAGCGCGCACATCGCATCGCCGGCATTGATCGCGGCAGCGACGCCGTACTCGCTCCACAACGTCGGACGTCCGTGGCGCAGCTCGTCGCGATCCTCGATATCGTCGTGGACGAGGGAATAGTTGTGAAAGATTTCGACCGCCACCGCCGCATCGAGCGCGCGCTCGAGCGGAGCGCCTTCCCCGGTCGCGACCCGCATGACCATTTGCGGACGTAAGCGCTTGCCTCGGCGTGCCGGCCCGTAGCCGCCGTAACCGAAGTGCCGCAAAAGCATATCGGAGATCTCTTCCGATCCCCGATATCCGGTAATCCGCTCTTCGAGGGCGCTTTCAAAGCGCTCGGCAAGGTCGGCCGGGCTATGCAGAGGCTGCGAGCTCCTCCATCCGAGCCTCAACTTCGTCTACCAGCCAGCCGGGTGTCGAGGCTCCCGACATGAGCCCGGCCACTTCGACCTTCGCGAACCACTGTGGCTGCAGCTCGTCGGGTCCTTCGATATGGTAGGCGCGCGCGCCGCGCGATTCGGAGAGATCCGCGAGATGTTTGGTATTGGCGGAGGTCTTTCCGCCGACGACGATCATCACTTCGACGTCCTTTGCCAGCCGAAGCGCTTCATTCTGCCGATTGTGCGTATCGGTGCAGATCGTGTTGACTGCGCGAACCTCGTAGTACTTCGCCGAAAGCTCTCGCACGATTTCGGTGAATCCTTCGCCGGACCACGTCGACTGAACGACGACGCCGACTTTACTGGAGCGCGGGAGATTTTTTACGTCGGCGGAGCTTTGGATGCACCACGCGCCCGGTACGTGGCTCAGCGTTCCCTTGACTTCGGGATGATTTGGATCGCCGATAACGACGATCTTGTAGCCGTCGCCTTTGAGCTTCTCGGCCTGCACGTGGATCTTGGTGACCATCGGGCAGGTGGCGTCGATGATCTCCAGCTTCTTCTCCTTGGCCTTTTCGAAGACGTCCACCGGGAGCCCATGGGCGCGGACGAAGAGCGCGCCCGAGTCGACGTCGTCGACCGTCGTCGCATTCTTCAAACCGCGCGCCGAAAGCGATTCCACCATCTGCGGATTATGCACGACGTGCCCCAGCGTCGTCACATCACCGCGGGAGGCGATCGCCTCCTCCGCCTTCTTTACGGTAATGGCGACGCCGAAGCAAAATCCTTGAACGGATGCCTTACGTATTTCCACCAGTACTCCCCGCCAGCAGTTCGATCGCCTTCATAACCTCACCGGTAAACTTCGCCAAATCATCGCGCGTTGCTTTCCGACCGGCCGTCAGCGAGATAGGCGGGCCGAAAGAAACGTCAATGCGGTTGAGGTGAAGCGCCCGGTCGCTGCCGCGAATGAATGCGGGAACGACCGGAGCCCTGGCGAGCGAGGCCAGCAGTGCGACTCCAGTCTGAGGCTGGATCTCACCGGTGCGGTTACGCGTGCCCTCGGGGAAGATTCCGACCGCGCCGCCCGCCTCCAAGACCTGCAGCGAGCGCCTGATAGCGGATGTCGCGCTTCCCTTCCGGTCGACGGCGTAGGCGCCCAGGCCCCGAATCACGGGCCCGAGCACCGGGACGCCGAAGAGCTCCTTCTTGGCCATATAGCTGATCCGCCTCGGGCAGAGGCACCCCATGAGCGGCGGATCGAGATACGAAACGTGGTTGCAGGCCACGATCAGCGGCCCCTCGGCGGGGACGTTCTCCGCTCCGAAGACCCGCGCACGCCACAGCACGTGCGCCATCGCGCGTACCGTCACTTTGGCTAAATCGTAGAACGCCGTGTTCATCCTTCGTCCTTCGACAAGCTCAGGATGACATCGCTCAGGATGACATCGCTCAGGACAGGTTCACGTTGGATGCCAGCCGACAGATCCGGTCGACGACGCCCGCTGCGTCGATGTCGCTGGAATCGATGACGTGCGCGTCGGGCGACGGCGCGAGCGGCGAAACCGTTCGGGTTTCGTCGAGACGATCGCGCTCTTCGATCTCCGCCGCGAGCTTGCGGGCATTTACGTTGACTCCCGACTCTTCGAGTTGCGCCCGCCGGCGCGCGATGCGCGCTTCCGCCGAAGCGGTCAAGTAAATCTTTACCGGCGCGCCGGGCAAAACGACGCTCCCGATATCTCGGCCCGCCATTACGACGGGCGCGCCCTCTGCGATGCGGCGCTGCGCGCGTACCATCGCCGAGCGTACCTCGGCGTGCGCGGAGACAGCCGAAACGATCGCGGTGACTTCGTTACTTTGCAAAGCCGCCTCGCCGAGCTCTTGGCCGCCGGCGGTGATGCGAAAACCTAACGGAGCCTCCCGATCTAAATAGACTTCGATTGGGGATGCGGCGAGAAGCCGCGCCAGAGCCGCGCCGTTATCGACGTCGGTGCCCGTCCGCAATGCGAGATAGGCCAACGCGCGATACATGGCGCCCGTATCGAGATAGAGCGCGTTGAGTCTGCGCGCCGTCGCGCGTGCAACCGTCGTCTTCCCCGATGCTGCCGGTCCGTCTATAGCAATCTGTAAGTGCGTATCGCGCCTCACCGGCGCCCGGATTCGCCCAGGCGAACCAACGACCCCGCAGAAGCAGAACGCGTGGCGAAGGCGCAGTCGGTCTATTTTTGCTCGGCCTGCGGCTTTGAATCGCCGCGGTGGCTGGGACGCTGTCCGCAATGCCAAGCTTGGAACTCATTCGACGAGCGGCCCTTCGCCGTCGCGCCACGAGGAGGGCGCGCCAAGCCGGCCACCGCGCAATCGCCGGCACCCCTGCCGTTACGCGAAATCGGCTCGGGCGGCGTAACTCGCTTGCGGATGGGCATGCCGGAGTTCGACGCCGTTCTGGGAGGTGGAACCGTCCCAGGAAGTTTGACGCTCGTCGGTGGACCGCCAGGCGCCGGCAAGTCAACGTTGATGCTGCAGATCGCGGCGCGGCTTGCGCACAACGGCGAAGTCGTCTACGTCTGCGGTGAAGAGTCGGCGGCGCAAGTAAAACTCCGCGCCGATCGCACGCTGGCCTCGGGGGTGGCACCGGCGCTCCTCGTCTATCCCGAGACGAATCTGCGCGCCGTCCTCGATCGATTGGAGCGCCAGAGACCCCTTGCTTTGGTGATCGATTCAATCCAAACGGTCTGGCTCCCCGAATCGGAAGCCTATGCGGGCAGCATTACGCAGATTCGCGATTGCACGCAAGCGCTGATGGAGTATTCAAAGCGTACGGGCTGCGCGACGTTTATCGTCGGGCACGTGACCAAAGACGGCGCGATCGCCGGACCGCGCCTGCTCGAGCATCTCGTAGACACGGTATTATATTTCGAAGGCGAGACGAACGGCGAGTATCGCATCCTGCGCGCGTACAAGAACCGCTTTGGCTCGGTCGACGAGATTTGCGTCTTCTCGATGCATGATTCGGGCTTGCGCGAAGTCTCGAACCCTTCGGAGCTCTTTGCGGGAGCCCGCACGCAGCGTCCCAGCGGTTCGTGTGTCGTCGCATCGATTGTCGGTTCGCGTCCCGTGCTCATCGAGGTCCAGGCACTCGTCGGCGAAACCAGCTACGGCACGCCGCGACGCCTGGCCAACAATCTCGACCAGCAGCGACTCGCGATGATTCTCGCGGTATTGGAGCGCCGAGCGGGTTTTTTATTAGGGACGCACGATGTTTACGCGTCGGTGGCCGGCGGGCTGCGGGTCGCCGAGCCCGCGGCGGATCTAGGAATCGCCTTGGCTATCGCTTCGTCGTTTCGCAATACGGCAGTGCCGTCGCACGTGGCCGTCTTCGGCGAGCTGGGGTTATCCGGCGAGGTTCGCGCCGTCGGCGGGGCCGAGCGGCGGGAAGCCGAGGCCCGTAAACTCGGATACAGCCAGATCGTCTCGCCGGCGAATACGGGCGATATCATCGCCGCGATCCAAACGGCATTGGGTTAGTGTCACGTCATCCTTCGACAGGCTCAGGATGACATTTCCTTCGACCCTTCGACAGGCTCAGGGCAGGCTTAGCTCAGGATGACCGCGGGACACCTCTTTGAGATCGTGCCGAATCTTTCGGAAGGCCGCGATGTGGCGACCATCGACGCGGCGATTGCGGCGGTCGAAGCGACCGGCGCGAGCGTCTTGAATCGGAGCAGCGACACCGTCCATCATCGCAGCGTGCTAACGATCGCCGGTTCCGAAACGGCGATCTTCAATGCCTCGGTCGCCCTCGCCGGCGTCGCACTCGAGCGCATCGACTTACGAAATCACTCGGGCGTGCATCCGCGAATCGGCGCGCTCGACGTCCTCCCGTTCGTTCCGCTGCGCGGCGCGACTCTGGCCGACGCAGCCGCTTTGGCACACCGAGCGGGAGCCGAAATTTGGCGGCAGTATGGCGTACCCTCCTACTATTACGGGGCGGCGGCACGAGCGCCCGAACGACAGCTTCTGCCGGCCATTCGGCGCAACACCGACTGGCTGCCCGACGAAGGCAGCGTCTCCCGTCATGCCAGCGCCGGAGCGATTGCAATAGGAGCCCGAGACGTCCTCATCGCGTTCAATATCGAGCTGGCTACCACCAATCTACCAGAGGTCCGTACGATCGCTCGGGCGATTCGCGAACGTGACGGCGGCCTTCGCTCGCTGCGAGCCCTTGCCTTACCGCGCAGCGACGATCGCGTGCAGGTCTCGCTCAACATTACGGACTATGCTGCAACCCCGCTCTATCGCGTCGTGGAACTGGTTCGCGACCTCGCCGCCGAACGCGGAATCGAAGTGCTCGGTTGCGAGCTTATCGGCTGCCTTCCCCTGGCCGCGGTCGAAGCTGCCGCCGCATATTATTTGGGAGTCACGACGCTTTGAGGTTTTTCTACGCAGCCTGTCCCGAGCGAGGCCGAGCGAAGCGGGGCGTAGTCGAAGGGCTGCTAGCGCTGCTCATCGCCCTTTGCACGCCGCAGGCCGCGCCGGCGCAAAATGGTCCGGGCGATACTGGAATCTTCACGACGACGCTTCGCAACGGCCTGCGAGTCGTCGTCGTCGAGGACCGCGCGGCTCCGGTCGTCCAAACGGGAATGTGGTATGGTTTCGGCTCGCTGCAAGAGAGACCGGGCAAGACCGGCTTGGCGCACGCGCTCGAACACATGATGTTTCGCGGAACGCCCGAGATTTCGTCGGGGGGCCTCGACGATATCGTTGCCCGTCTGGGCGCGCAGATGAACGGCGAGACGAACTACGATTACACACAGTTCTACTTCGAAATGCCGGCCGATAAGTTGGATGTGGCGCTCGCGATCGAGTCCGACCGCATGCAGCACGCATCTCTGAGCGCCGCCGGCTGGGCGATCGAGCGCCGAGCCGTCCTCAATGAAATCGACGGCGATGCCAGCTCGCCGTTCTTTAACCTGCTCTCGCGGGTTCGCGCCGCAGCTTTTCCGGGCCAACCGGCGGGCCGCACGCCGCTGGGCGAACGCAGCGACGTCGCACAGGCGACCGTCGCGGATATCGCTCGCTACTACGAAGAGTGGTACGCGCCCAACAACGCGACGCTCGTCGTCGCCGGAGACGTCGACCATGTGACGGCCTTTGCCAAGGCTCAGCGCTTCTTCGGAGCGATTCCTTCGAAGAAGCTGCCGGTCTGGTCGGAACTCAATCCCAAGCCGGCGCCCGAAACAACCGTCGAAGCAGAGTTTCCCTTCCCTTTCGAGATTCTCGATCTGGCATACGCGATTCCGGGGGACACGCAGCACGGGGAGCCGGCGATCAGCACGCTCGCAACGCTGCTCGAGAATCAGCGTTCTCCTTTCTATAAGGCGCTGATTGAGAGCAACATCGCACTGGCGATCGAAACGGACGCCGATACACAGCTCAAAGGCGGTCTGCTCCACATCTTTATCGTTCTCAACCCAGGCCATGCGAGCGGCGAAGCTGCATCGGTCTTTGCAACGACGCTCGATTCCGTGCTCCATAACGGTTTCGATCCGGATCTCGTCGTGGCGGCGAAACGCCTGACGATCGCGGAGCGGCTCTACGACTCCGATTCTATCGACGGCATCGGCGATCTGGCCGGCTATACGTACGGCATCGTTCACGAAACCGTGGCGGATGAAGATCGCCGCCTCGCGGCGTTAACCGCCGACGACCTCCTCGCCGCCGCACGCAAATATTTGAGTCGTCCCACCGTTGTCGGCCATCTGAGCCCCAACGACAGTCCGCCGAAAGGCAACTCCCAGAAGAGCACTTCCGAGGCCAGCGACGATTTCTCAAAACGCGTTCCGAACGGACCAATCGTCGAACCGCGCTGGATCGCCAAGGCCGTCGAAACACCGACGACCGTCCGGAGCACGTTGGCCCCGGTCGAGTTCACGCTGCCTAACGGGTTGCGCGTCATCGTGCAACGAAAAACCGACCGCCCTACGGTCGTTATCAAAGGTACGATTGCGAGCTCCCCGGCCTTCGAGCCGCTTGGGCAGGAGGGGGTTGCGCGGCTCGCCTCGGCGGTCGCCGATTACGGCAGCGCCGCGTACCCGTTCGAACAGCGCCGCAAAGCCACCGACGAGATGGGCGTCTTCCTCCAAACGGGACAAGATTTTTCGGCGACGGCGCAGACGCGCGATTTCGAGCGCGTCGTGGCGATCTTGGCCGACGGCGAAGCGCACCCAACTTTTGAGGATCCCTGGCTGAGCGTCGAGCGATCGCAGCTCGCCAATGGTTTGCAATCCGAGGGCCAGATCTCCGGCGTGTTGATCGATCGCGCGTATAACCGGCTGCTCTTGGCGGGTGCGGATCCGGCCTTGCGTCTGCCAACCGCGCAGAGTGTCTCGGCGATCACGCGCGCGAATTTGCTGCAATACGCCGCAGCCTATTGGCGCCCGGACCTGACGACGATCTCCGTGGTCGGCGACCTTTCGCCGGTGCGCGTGCGCTCGGCGCTCGAAGCGAGCTTCGGATCGTGGCGTGCCACGGGGTCCAAACCCGACCCGCATTTGATGGCAATGCCCCCGGCGTCGGGCGGCCACGACTATATCGGCACCGTGGCCAATCAAGTCTTCATTCGGCTCGGGCAACCAGCGCTCTCGCGGTCGAACGAAGATTACGATACTCTTGCCGTGCTCAATCAAATCTTGGGCGGTGCCGGTGCATTTGAATCCAGACTCTGGCAAGAACTACGACAAAAGCGCGGCCTCGTCTACAGCGTCGACAGTTCGCTCGAAGCCGGCGCCGACCGCGGCGATCTGCGCGTTGAACTCAACGCTTCACCAGAACGCGTCGTCGAAGCCGTCGGCATCGTCCGGCAAGAGCTGCGCCGCCTGCAGGATGAACCGGTTTCGGCCACGGAACTCCAAGAAGCCAAAGTACGTCTGATCGGCAACGCGCTGTTGGAGGAAGCCTCCACGGCGGGGCAGGCCAAACAACTGCTCGACATCGCGGTCCTTCATCTGCCGCCCGACTACTACCGAACGCTCAACGAGCGCTTTGCGCGCATTACTTCGGCGGACGTGCAGCGCGTCGCCCGCGCGTACCTGCGGCCCCAGAGTCTGGTCGAAGTCTACGCCGGGCCGTCCGGACCGTGGGCGATGCACGCGCTATGATCGAGACGATCAACCCGGCGACCGGCGAGGTGATCGAGCGCATTGCGCTGATGGATGGCCCGCAGATCGAGGTGAAGCTCGCAGAGGCTGCGCGCGGGGCGCTCAGATGGGCGCGCGAGGATTTTCCCGGGCGCGGGAGCTTGCTGCGAGCCGTAGCCGCTCGCTTTCGCTTGGAGCGCGACCAGCTCGCGACAACTGCCGTACGAGAAATGGGTAAACCGCTCGCGCAGGCGCGCGCCGAGATCGACAAATGCGCGTGGGCCCTGGAGTATTTTGCCGAACATGGCGAAGCGCTACTCTGCGCGCAAGCCACGCCGTCTTCGGCGGCGCGTAGCTACGTCGCCTTCCGGCCGCTCGGCGTATTGCTGGCAATCATGCCATGGAACTTTCCATACTGGCAGGTCATTCGCGCGGCCGCCCCAGCGTTGATGGCAGGCAACGTCGTACTGCTCAAGCACGCGACGAACACCACACGGTGCGCGCTGGAGATCGAACGCGTTTTCAACGAGACCGGTGCCCCGGAAGGGTGCTTCGGGACGCTTCTGATTCCAGGAAAAGAGATGAGCAAGATCGTCGCTGACGCGCGGGTCGTCGCCGTTACGCTCACCGGGAGTGAGGACGCCGGCGTTTCGGTCGCGCGCGCGGCCGGCGAGAATCTAAAGAAATGCGTACTCGAGCTCGGCGGCTCCGACGCGTTTGTGGTTCTCGCCGACGCGGATCTCGAAGCAGCGGCGAAGACGGCGGTCACCGCCCGCTTTCAGAACAACGGCGAGAGTTGCATCGCGGCCAA
>DATMKR010000141.1:0-56247 GCA_035571115.1 Candidatus Acidiferrum sp.
CGTTATAAAGGATCGGAATCTGACCCGACGGAGGCGAACCGAAGTCTGCTGCGGAGCTCGTCTGCGCCACTGGTGTTGCCTGCGTTTCCGCCAGTGCGTACGACGTGCTCGCCAGAACGATTGCCGCTGCCGAAGCCAAGAGCGCAAGGGCCCTCCGCGCGGCGGCCCGGGTTCCTAAAAGGGGAAGGGGCATAGTAATCATCCTCCAAGAAAAAGATGGCCAAGATCATCTTTTCCGGCCTAGCGAAGATGACCTTGGTTACTTTCTCTCTTTTTCACGGCCGAAGAGGCCGAAACGGCCAAGCTCGGCGCCTCGGCTGCGGCTCGAGGATCGGGTTCAGCCGAGCCTGGAACTCGGCCCAATCCCCCGGCAACGAGGATCCCGGCCCATCGACCCGATCCGTGGCGAGCTCGTAGAGGCGGAGGTAGGCATCTCGAGTTAGCCGCGCCACGGCGCTCCCGTCGTCAAAATCGGCGGGCTCGAAGACGCTATGCCGTAGGCTCCCATCTAAGAAATCCGAGGCGAAGCCCTCGACCAAGCCGGGGTCGGACGGAACTCCCAGCCAGTGGCCGATCCTCGCGAGTTGGGCGCGCGAATCGCACATCAAAAGGTCGTAATCCACGACGACGAACGGCTTGCCGATTATGTCGTTGAAGAACGGCACCATGTGCGCGAGCCAAAGCCGGTAGGCTGTATCCGCTTCCATCGCTTGGCGCGCAAAGAGCGAGGCGGCAACGCTTCGCGGGTTTCGAATCGCTACCACGTAGGAGTCGTCGACCTCGCATTCGCGCAACGTACGCTGCCAGAACGGCAGCACGCGAATCGTGCGCGGATCTTTGAAGCCCCATAGCGGCGTGGACGTAAAGGTCCGGTTCAAATATCGGACCGCGTCGCCCCGGAGCGCTCGAACCCGCCGCCGCTCAAACGCCCGGCGATCGATCGCCCGCGTATCGTCCCACTTGAGTCCGAGGGCCGCGAGTAGGCGCTCGTTGAGCGCAACGATGCCCTTGTCTTCCCAATATCCGGTCGGATTCTCCGGTTGCGCGTCGAGGAAATCGTTGCCGAGGTACACGGAGAGCGCTCCGAGCCCGCGCGCAATCGCGCTGGTACCGCTTCGATGCATTCCAAGCAGCAGCACGGCGCGCGATTTTGACATCGACCGGAAATGCGCCATAGCCCTGGAGGCTCCTCGCGCGAAAGCGGGCCGAAGGCGCTCGGCCCGCTCGCAACCTTGTCTAGAACCTAGAAGTCGTACTCGACTTGAAGCCGGTTGTACTTAAAGAGCGGCAGGCCGCCGAACTCCGGTGCGCCCAACGTCGAGCCTGAGGGACAGTCCGTCGCTGCCGCACCGCAAAACGTGTTCGAGAGCGTGCGGGTGATATAACGGTCCCGGATCGACAGACCGCGATACGCTCCATGGGCCGGCATGTGGCTGAACCGGTAGCGTCCGTCGAGCACCCAGATATTGGTGTTCTCCGGTGCCAACGAGTTGCCGTAGTTGTACCACGCGTCGGTCGCGATGAAGACCCACTTCGTGTTGGACGTCGTGTACTGCAGCCCGACTTTCTCCGAACTGCCCGGCGCGCGCCGGTCGGCCATGCCCTGCGTCACGTTGGTCGTAAAGAGCGGGTCGCTGTCGTAGTTATCCGTGTACGGACTGGCCCAGCCGCCGTACTCGATCTGCGTCGTACCGTTGGGATTGGTGAAACACTGTGCGGCGTTGAGCGGCAGAAAGTAGCCCAGCGTCGACTTGGCCGAGATCTGATAGTTGGCGTTGCTGCAGGTTACGCCCGAGGGAAGATTGACCGTATCGGTCTTCCAGGGAATCTGATCGTAACCGGCGGTAAACTGAAGGCCGCGCAAGATATTCGCTCCGATCTGGGCACCGAAGACTTGGCTATCGACCTTGCCGATGTAGGACTGCCCGGCGTTGCTCTCCGTGCCGCCTTGGATTGCGATGTACGGCGCCCATTTGCCGGCAAACGTATACTTTCCATCGCCCCACCACATGTTGACCAGATCGCTCACGTTATAGAAATAACCGTCAACGGCGACGCCCACACCCGACGGATCGGCGTAGCCGAGCTTGCCGTACGAGAAGCCGTTGGTGTTGATGCCTTGGCCGCCCGGAACGATGATGTTGGTGGCCATGCCGTTGTTGCCCGATGGGAAACTCGTCAGCAGCGTCTGGCGGCTGAAGGTCGAGCTGGTCCGGTTTTCATACGCCAGCATATCGGCACCCTCGATCGTCCAACCACTGGGGCTGGTATAGCCGAGGTCGGCGCCTTCAAAAGATGCCGGTTTGAGACGCGAGTCGGCCGGATTGGCCCAGGGCGAGTTGAAGAGTTGATTGCCCAGCGTGCCGTCCCAACCGTAAGCCTTGTACTTCAGATACGCCTCGTCGAACGTGCTCAACGTATAAGGCGGCAGCGTTTCGTCCTGATTGGTGTTGGGTGGAGTCTGCGAAACGCAGACGCCGCCTTTGCCATTGTTGGCCGCCACGACGCATGGCCCGTCGATCGCGTTGGAATAGAAATACGTGCCGCCGATGATCCAGCCGCTGCCGGGAAAATCGTATTCGGCGTGCGGCGCGATCCCAGTGCTCCAGCTCGCCTGATTGACGCCGTTGGAGTTGTATTTGGCACCCGGCGTAAAGTTGAACTGCGTGCCGGGATTATTCGATGCATTCTGCCGCGTGAAGTAATACGAACGAACGTAGCCGCCCAGCTTGAGCGGATTGGGCGTCGCTGGAGGCGGAGGCGGTGGCGCAACCGTTTCCACCGGCAGCGGCGGAGCCGGAGCCTCGGTCGGCGGCGGAGTCGCCGGTATATACCGCACCACGACCAAACGCCGGTCAGAAACCCATTGCACGTAGGCACCCATGCTCTCCGAAATCACACGCACCGGGACCAGCACGACGCCGTGGTAAATCATCGGCGGCACGTCGAGCGGACGCGACTCGCCGTTGATAATCACCTCGGGTTTGCCGACCGTCACGTTGATCGTGGCGCCGGGTTTGGTGACCGTTGCGGTTTGGCTGGACGGATCGTACGAAACCGTCGCGCCCATCTGTTCGAACATCGAGCGTAACGGCAGATAAATCGTCCCGCCACGGGCGTAGGCCGCCAACACGCGCCCCTGCTTGAGCACGTCGGGTTTGCTATACACGTGACGGTCGTTATAAAGGATCGGAATCTGACCCGACGGAGGCGAACCGAAGTCTGCTGCGGAGCTCGTCTGCGCCACTGGTGTTGCCTGCGTTTCCGCCAGTGCGTACGACGTGCTCGCCAGAACGATTGCCGCTGCCAAGAGGCCAAGGCGAACTTGAGAATGTGACACGATCAGGGATTCTCCTTAAGTAGGCGAGGAAGTAAGCGTAAATAGAGTCTAGCGGTTGTTTGTTAAGATTAGTTTAAGTCGGATTCTTACAACCTTATCCGTATCGGCCGGTGATGTAGTCCTCGGTTCGCTTATCCTTCGGCTTGGTGAAAATCGTCGCAGTCGTATCGGTTTCGAGCAGCTCCCCCATCAAGAAGAAAGCGGTATTATCGCTAATACGGGCCGCCTGCTGCATCGAATGGGTGACGATCACGACCGTGTATTCCTTTTTCAAGGCTTCGATCAGGTCTTCGATCTTGCTGGTCGCAATGGGGTCGAGGGCCGACGCAGGCTCGTCCATGAGAATTACTTCGGGGTCCACGCCCAAGCAGCGGGCTATGCAGAGACGCTGCTGCTGACCGCCCGAGAGCGCCATCGCCGAGCGGTCGAGACGGTCTTTCACCTCGTCCCATAGAGCGGCGCGGCGAAGACTCCGCTCGCAGATCTCCAGCAGGGTTGCTCTATCGGTCTCCCCGTGAATGCGCGGACCATACACGACGTTATCGAAGATCGACTTTGGAAATGGATTCGGCCGCTGAAAAACCATACCGATGCGATAGCGAATCGTAACGGGATCGATCTCCGGAGCGTAGATATTCCGGTTGTCGAGCAGCACCCGGCCTTCGACGCGAGCGCCGGGAGTCAGGTCGTGCATACGATTGAGCGCGCGAATAAAGGTCGACTTGCCGCACCCCGAAGGGCCGATCAACGCCATCACCTGATTCACCGGCACGGCCAGCGAAGCGTTCTTGATGGCCTGAAACGACCCGTAATAAACGTCGAGATTCTCGACCTTGAGCTTCGCGCCGGTCGAAATCACGGCAGTCTCGGCGGTTTCGGCGAACATCGCGTTGGCTTGTTCGTCGCGCGCCAGCGGATGCCCGTCCGTCGTTAAAGAGTCTTAAGAGCCTTCGCGCTTGATTCGCATGATCGGCAGCCGGATCGTAAATGCCGTGCCGCGCCCGAGCATGGATTCGGCCGAAATCGCGCCGCTGTGAGCGTCGACGATTCCCTTGACGATGGCCAACCCCAGACCGGCGCCACCGGTACCGCGGTTTCGCGACCGGTCCACTACGTAAAAACGCTCGAAGATATGAGGAAGGTCTCGATACGGAATCCCGTCCCCAGTGTCACGCACGCGCAGCACCGCATCGCTGTCGCGCGCGTCGATCTCGACGCGAATGCGTCCCCCGTCCGCCGTATGACGCAGCGCGTTATCGATGAGATTGACAAAGACTTGCGACAAGCGGTCGGGATCCGCTTCGACGCGAACCGGGCGCAGGGCCGCCAACTCGAGCGAAACGCCTTTGTTCGACGCCTGCTGCTCGAAGGAGGCCACGATCGGGCGAGCGACTTCTTCCAGGTCGACGTCGCGCAACGCCAGCTGAAGCTGCCCGGACTCCGCGCGTGCCTGTTCGAGTAACTGTCCGACGAGCGCCGTCAGCCGGTCGACCTGCGCGAGAGCCTGCGGCACGAAAAGCTCGCGTGCCTCCTGTTCGGGGGCCTCGAGCACCGTCTCCAACATCAGTTTGATCGAAGAGAGCGGCGTCCGCAACTCGTGCGAGACGTTGGAAAGAAACTCTTTGCGCGCGCGGTCGAGCCGCGTGAGAGCCGTTTGATCGTCGGAGAAGACTACGACGCGGTTTGATTCCTGGTTCTCTTCGGTCAACGGATAAACCGAAACGCGATAGGTCCGCGCGATCCTGGCTCTGGTGAGCATCAATGGGGCGACCGAGCCTTCGCCCTGCAGCGCATCGGCGATCCGCCGCTCTAACTCAACGTTGGGAACCGCTTCGATGATGTGAAGCGCGATCGCGCGCTCCGGGTCGAAACCAAAGGTCGCTCCAGCCGCGGCGTTTGCAAACTCCACGTGGCAGGCACGGTTCACGATAATGACGCCGAAGGGCAACGCTCGCACCAAAGGCGCGAACGTGCTTTCGACGGGCACTGGAGGCACGGGAGCCTGCGGCGGCTCAGGAACCGGCGGCGACTCGTGACGCGCGGTGCGAACTCGCTCGAAGGTGAGGCCGCCGACGATGCCGGCGATCAGCGCCAGCAAGGACCATTCCGCCGGGGTCAAGCTTTGAACATATAGCCGCGGCTGCGCACCGTTAAAATGTGACGCGGCGCGCGTGAGTCTTCCTCGATCTTTTCGCGAAGCCAGCGAATATGGACGCTGACGGTTTGCTGCTCGCCCTCGAAATCGTAACCCCAGACTTTATCGAGCAGCGTCTGTCGCGTCACTACGCGACCGTGATTCTCCATCAGGACGCGAAGCAGTCCGAACTCTTTAGGCGCCAGAGCAACCGCCTTTCCCCGGACCGTTAGCTGTTGGCGCGACGGATCGAGAACGATCTCGCCCAACGCGATCGCTTCGTCGTGTCCCGGTGAAACGGAGCTTTGACGGCGCAACCGCGCCTTCACGCGAGCGAGAAACTCGTGAAGGGCAAACGGCTTGGTGACGTAGTCATCGGCGCCCAACTCGAGTGCCAAGACCTTGTCGATCTCCTGATCCTTCGCGGTCAGCATAATGATCGGGACGGGACTAAATTTACGAATCTCCTTACAGGCTTCGACGCCGTCGAGCACGGGCAACATGATATCGAGCACGATCAGATCCGGTTGCTCGCGCTGCGCCATCGCAATCGCCGTGCGACCATCGCCGGCGGTAACGACGGCGTAGCCGCTGCGTTCGAGATTGAAGCGCAACGTTTGTAGGATCGCGGACTCGTCGTCCACGACGAGAATCTTCTTGTTGAGGTCCGGGCCCTTCGTCGACGCGCCTCGCGGCGGCTTAAGCTCCTGAATTGCAGTCATAGGCTTTTGCGATCGCGCTGTAATCCAACGCGCCATCTCCCTTTGCGCAACGACTAGTATATAGTTGGTAAGCCAGCCCGGTGGCGGGCATGGGAAGGTTTGCGACCTTCGCCGCGTCGAGTGCTGCCGCGATGTCTTTGCGCAAGAGATCCAGGGCAAAACCGCCCTCGAACGTGCCCGCCAGCCAGGTTCTCGGCAGCCACTTTTCGAGAATGTAGTTTGACGCCGTGGCCGAGGCCAGCACCTCACAGACTTCTCCGAGATCGGCGCCCGCCTCTCTCGCAAAGACGAGCCCTTCGACGTTTGCGATCATAACGTTCGCGATTATGATCTGGTTAACGAGCTTGACGGTCTCACCCATGCCGACCGGCCCCAAGTGATGCGGCACACCCATCGCACGCAGCACCGGCTCCGCGCGTTCGAACGCGGTGGGGGAACCGCCGACCATAATCGTGAGCGTGCCGTCGGCCGCACGGACCGGACCACCGCTCACCGGTGCATCTAGGAACTCGACCTCCCGCTCCGCAAGACGCTGCGCGAACCGGCGCGTCGCCACCGGCGAAATCGTCGACATATCGATCACCAGCAAACCGCGCGCCGCGCCGGCTTCTACCCCCCGCGGGCCGAAGAGAGCCTCCTCGACCTGCGGCGCATCCGGAACGCAGAGAATGACGACTTGCGAGGCGGCCGCGAGCGACGCCGGATCTTCCGCTTCGGCCACGCCGTCAGCGCGCAATCGTTCCAGTGCCTCGCGGCGCCGGTGCACGGACGCCGTCACTTCGAATCCGGCTCGGCGCAACGAACGCGCCATTGGTTCGCCCATCGCTCCAAGTCCGATGAACCCGACCCGCGCAATCACGAGCGGCCCTTTGGTCGCCGCCTCAGGATAACCTTCGCGGTTCGCCGAAGCCGCCGCCATTACGACCGGGGTCGGCTACACGTTTTACGTCGGTAGTCCTTCGCGCAGCTAGGCTAGAGCTTCCTGAGCGCAGTTGCTGCACTTGTAGCCGACGGCGCCACCATGATCTTGCGGCACCATTTGTTCGCGCGGGCCGCGGCGCCCGCATTGCGCGCACGCAAACGTCTGTGAGCCGGTCGCCTGCGTGGCCGACGCCTTGCTCGTGGCGATCTCGCGCCGTTTCGCGAAGTAGAGTGTGAGATAGATCGCGACGCCGACGACCCACGGCGCCCAGGCGAAGAACGAGTCGAACGTGTCGCTCGATACTGTCGGGTTCATGCCTTCTTGAAGTAGTCGGCGTTAATAGCAGTATAGTTCTGCCACTTTTCCGGAACGTCTGAATCGGCAAAGATCGCTTCCACCGGACATGCCGAAACGCACGCGCCGCAGTCGATGCAGACCTCGGGATCGATATACAACATCTCGTCTTCGTCCTTGCCGTGGATGCAATCGACGGGACAGACGTCCACGCACGACTTGTCTTTGGTGCCGATGCACGGCTCGGTGATGATGTAGGTCATAAGCGTTGCGCTTCCAGCGACGAACCGTGGCGCCCTTCAGGCGGAGGACCGACCTCTGCGAATCACGCGCAGCAGGTAGAGGAGCACGACCGCGCCGATGAACGCGCAGAGCAGACTCGGAAGGCTAAAGCCGTTCACGTCCACATGGCGGAACGGGCCGTACAGCCAGGCGCCGATCGCCGCGCCGACAATGCCGACGAACACGTCGGACGCCACGCCTCCCGGCGGATCCCCAGGGATGATCCAGCGCGCAACGAGGCCCACGAGCAAGCCAAGAACGACCCAGAAGGCCACTGAACCGAGCACTCTATTCCTCCTCGCTGCGCCGGCCCGAGCGCTCTCGCAAAACCCTTACAGGTGGAGAACGGTCGAGCGATGGACTTTACGGCATTATGAAGCGTACTCTCCTCTGCCTGCTCGCCATGCTCTCTCTTTCCGGCAGCTTCGCCGCGGCGGCACAGCCCGGAATCACCGAAATAACGACCTCCGGTACCGCAAGCGTCTCCCTGCCGCCGGATATCGCGACGGTCAGCGCCGCCCTCCAAACCAATGCTGCGAGCGCAAACGATGCCGTATCGCAGAACAATGCGATCTACGACCGCATCGTCGCCGCACTTGCCAAGCTGCAGATTGCACGGGCCGATGTCGCGCTCGATTACTACAACGTGAGATACGATCCGCGGCCGCCGGTCACGCCCGCCGTTCCGACGGGCGAACGATATGGTTACACCGTCGCTCGCACATTTCAGGTCACGGTTCGTAAGATCGCAATGGCCGGGACCGTCACCGATGCTTGCATCGATGCCGGCGCTACGGAGATCAACGGCGTATCCTTCGGTCTATCGGATCGGATCGCGGCGCGAGTGCAAGCGATAACCAAAGCGATCGCCGACGCCCGCACCAACGCCGAAACCATCGCGCGAAGCGCGGGGCTGCGAATCGTCTCGATTAAGAGCATCGCCTACCCCGAAAACGGCTATGCCGAAGAGCCGGGCAGGCTAATCGCGCGCGTCACCGCTAGAGCGAGCGTACCGACCAACCTCGATCAGGGGAACGTTAGCGAGACGGCGTCGGTCAGGGTCATTTTTCTGGCCGAGCCGTGAGCTGCACCCAGCGACGAAACTTGCCGATCTAACTCTGAGTAGACTTCGACAATGAACGGCTTATGCGAAACTTGCGCGAACCGGCCCGGCGCCGTCTCCTACGGTGGACGACGCCTCTGCGCCATTTGCGCTCAAAAGCGAACTGCCGCTAACGCGTTACCTTTTGTCGGCGCCGCGCTGGCGGCCGCAGGTCTGATCGCCGGAAGCGCGCTGCTTGCCGAAAAACTGCAGGGTCGCGAGAGCGAATCGCCACTCGAAGGGTTGGGCAAGAGACTTCGCGGCGGAACGCCGACGTTGGCGGCTTTTTCGCGCGACCTCACACAGCTCGCGCGCGAAGGCAAGCTCGATCCAGTGATCGGACGCGACCGCGAGATCGAGCGAGTCACCTCTATTCTTGCGCGGCGCAGCAAGAATAATCCGTGCCTGGTGGGAGAACCCGGCGTTGGAAAGACCGCCGTCGTTGAGGGGCTGGCCCAGCGCATCGCTGCCGGAAGCGTCCCGGCTGCCTTGCGTAACAAACGTCTTCTCGCACTTTCGTTAGGGACGCTCGTTGCCGGAACGAAGTATCGCGGCGAGTTCGAAGGTCGCGTCAAGCGCATTCTCGAGGAAGTAAAGCGTAGCGCTCGCGACGTCGTGCTCTTTATCGACGAGCTGCACACATTGGTCGGCGCGGGTGCAGCCGAGGGAGCCCCTCTCGATTTGAGCTCGATGATCAAACCGGAACTGGCGCGCGGCGACCTGCAGTGCATCGGCGCCACAACGTTCGACGAATACCGCAAGCACGTCGAGTCGGACCCAGCACTCGAGCGGCGATTCCAGCCGGTCATGGTCGAGGAGCCGAGCATCGAGCAGACGACGGAGATTCTTCGGGGCCTACGCGAAAGGTACGCGCAACACCATCGCGTCAGCATTACCGACGATGCGATCGAGACCGCAGCGCAGCTCTCGGCGCGCTATATCGCCGATCGATTCTTGCCCGATAAAGCGATCGACCTGATCGACGAAGCGGCCGCATCGGTCGCGCTCGCAAACAAAGGAGCCGTCGAGTTGCCTCCCGTCACGACGGCCGACGTCGCGGCCGTCGTGACTCGTTGGACCGGGATCCCGCAAGCCGCATTGACCGAGTCGCAAACCAATCGTCTGTTGGAGCTCGAGACCTTGCTCTCCAAGCGCGTCATCGGTCAGGATCGCGCGATCGCCGCCGTATCGAACGCGATCCGGCGTGCGCGCACCGGTCTTCACGATCCGCGTAAACCGCTCGGAACGTTTCTCTTTCGCGGCTCCAGCGGCATAGGGAAGACCGAGTTGGCCAAAGCGCTCGCCGAAGCACTCTTCGGAAGCGAGGCCGCATTGGTACGCGTCGATCTCTCAGAGTTTACCGAGTCGCACGGAGTCTCCAGGCTGCTGGGGGCGCCGCCCGGTTATGCCGGACACGATGAAGCGGGTCAGCTTACCGAACCCGTCCGCCGGCGGCCGTACTGCGTCGTGCTCTTTGACGAGATGGAAAAGGCCCATCCGGAGGTTGCGGCAATTCTTCTGCAGATTCTCGACGAAGGCCGCGTCACCGACGCGAAAGGCCGCGCGATCGACTTTCGCCACGCGATCATCATCCTAACGACGAACCTCGAAGAGGACGAGCTCGCAATCGCTCTGAGGCACGAACTGCTCGATCGAATCGAAGAGATCGTTCCCTTCGAGGAGTTGGGGCTTTCGCAGATCGAGGCGATCGTGACGATCCACGTCGACGCCCTCGCGCAACGGTTGGGCGCGCGCAACGTTTCCCTCGAACTATCGGACGAAGCAAAGCTCTATCTCGCGCGCGTTTCTATGGGCGCGGGCAGCGGAGCCCGCTACGTCGCGCGAACGGTTTCACATTACGTTTCCACGCCACTCTCCACCGCGCTGCTGCGCGGCGAGTTGCGTGACGGGTCGGCCGCGCGCGTGACGCTCGACGGCGACGCCCTGCAGGTCCGCGCGGCCTAGGGAACCTCACTAAGGAATAAGCGCGGTTGCGGCATTGGTCGCCGGCGAGAGCGCGAGTGCGAGCGGAAGGCTTATGCCGTTCCCCAGCGTCGTCCACGACCCGCTCGCGTAGGGCGGCGCATACACCGTCACCGTATTGTTCCCGTAGTTGGCGACGTAGAGGTTCCCAAGCGCGTCGATCGCCAGGGCGACCGGCTGGCTCTGGCCACCGACGATCGTGGCCGGCCCATTAGCATAAGGTGCGACGTACTCCGTCACGGTGTTTGCGCCTTGGTTCGGAACGAAAAGATTGGCCGAGCCGTTCAAACCGATCGCACCTTGCTCGTTCACGCCTTCCGTGATCGTTGCAATCGGCGCGCTCCCACCGGTAAACGGCGGTGAGTATTCGACGACCGAGTTCGGCGTCGAATTGAGATTCGCCACGAAGAGATTTCCGCGGACGTCGAGCGCGAGAGAGTTGGGGGCATTGAGGCCCTTCGAGATCGTGGTTTGCGCCGCGACATAGGGCGGGGCGTACTGCGTCACGGTGTTCGCAGCTTCGTTGACGACGAAGAGATTGGAGTTCGAGTCGAGCGTGATGCCGACCGGATCGTTGATTCCGGATGCGATAGTCTCCACCGGCTGTCCGCTGTAGGGTGGCGAGTACATCGTCACGGTGTTGCTTCCGCTGCCGTTAGCGACGAACAGATTTCCCCGCGAGTCGATCGCTAACGCCTGTGGATGGTTCACGCCATTGCTGATCGTCGTCGGCGTGGTGTTGTAAGGCGGTGCGTATTCGGTCACGCTCCCGGGTTGATCCGCGACGAAAAGATCGCCGGCCGAATCGAAGATCAGCGCCTGCGGATTCGTAACTCCGTTTTGCACGGTGGCCAATGGAAGGCCTTGGCCGTTGACGTAGAGCGTGACGTCGTTCGCATTCGAGTTTGCAACCCCCAGAATTTGGCGCGCGTCGACGCGGACCGTACTGCTGCAGACGGCACTCGGCTGCGAGCAGGGGTTCGCCGGCCCAAGATAAGCGGCCGTCGCCCGCAGAAGAGCCGAGCTTGTGTTGCCGACGCCGTTCGGCGTTACGTAGAACAGGTTCGGTGCAGTGGTCGACGGCTGCGTGACGCCGACCGGAAGCGCGCCTCCGGCCTGACTCAACGTAAAGGTCGCCGGCGCGCTGCCAACGATGACGTTTTGGTTTGCATCGAATGCTTCGACGAGCAACGGGTGGCGGCCGGCACCGTAGAGATCGATTCCACCCTGTGCGTTCTGCGCGCTCAGCGAAGATGCCGGGACGACCGCGACCTGTGCGGCCACCCCGCTCAGCGTGACGCCGAAGACGTTCTGTCCGTTGGGCGTCACGGTGAAAGCGATCGCCGTCGAAGCGGCGGTGTTGGCGACTCCGATCGTTCCCATGTAGGTTCCGGCTGGAAGAGCGAGCGATAGTTGGCAACTCGTCCCGCCCGCTGCGGGTGAGCAGCCTCCGGCGTTCGGTCCGACCGGTAGCGTTTGGCTAATTGCCGCCGGCCCGTTTACGTTGATGGCGAGGACTTGCGAACCGGGCGGAGGCGGCGCCGTCGGGGTGGCACCGGGTGACGTACCGACGGGCGGCGGGACTACGCCGCCCAGGACGGGTACCGCGGCACCGGCGGACGACGACGGCGGCGGTGCCGGCATTCTACCAAGAGCATTCTGCTGCGTCGTGGGAACGAAGATCCGAACGACCGTGTTCCCTACCGCCCCGGATCCCGCGGGGCCTCCCGAGTTTGCAAGCGGCATCATGACGCCGGACCCCGAGCCGCCGCTGCAGCCGCCGATTACCCCGGCGGTAAGCGCAACGCGTAATCCCCAGGCGAGTCTCCGGCGCGCAAGCAAAAACATCACCGCAATAGACGTTCGGCGTTGCTACGCATATCTGCCGGCGACATCTCGCCGACGACGATCCGCCGTACGATTCCGAGCCGGTCGATGAAGACGTGGACCGGAAGCCCGTTGACGGCGTATTGATCGCGCAACGTTCCTCCGTCGACGACGACGGGATACGTCAAATGATGCTCGTTGCGAAAGTCGGCTGCCTTACGCGCGTTTTCGAGCACGTCCACTCCGACGACTTGCAAGCCCTGAGCGGCATAGTCTCGCGCGATGGAGTCGATCGCCGGCGCCTCGGCGTTGCACGGTGGGCACCAGCTCGCAAAAAAGTTGAGATAGACGGCCTTGCCGCGCAGAGCGGCCAGCGAAAGGCTTGGGCCCGGCAGGCTCGGCTCGGTCCACGGCGGTGCAGGTTCGCCAACGCGAGCGACCTTCGACGAACCGGACGAACCGGCGCTACCGCCGTGGGCGCACGCCGCGAGCGCACAGCCAAGAACGATGGCGGAAGCTCGAATCATCTTAGCCATAGCTGGGATAACCTACCGCCGCAACGTCCCGCTGCATTTGCTCGACGAGTTCGGCGACGTCGGGAAAAGACCGCTGTTCGCGCACATACCGAAGGTCCCGTATCCACAACTCGCGTCCGTAGATCGTGTGCGCAAAATCGCGCAGCCACGCTTCCACCGTGCGCCGGTTGCCGTTGAACTGGGGATTGCTTCCAATCGACACGAGGGCCGCATAGTCGCGACCGTCGTAGCGCGCCGTCGCGGAATAGACTCCGTCCTTGGGAAGCAGCTTTGAAGGGACGCAGACGTTGGCCGTTGGGAATCCAAGCGCGTGGCCGCGTCCGGCACCAAACTCCACCGGGCCGCGGATTTCGTAACCGGTGCCCCCCAGCAGCCGATCCGCGCGAGCAAGATCTCCGTTTCGAATGAGGCCGCGAATGCGCGTGCTCGAAACGCGCTCGCCCTCTTCGCCTACGCGATCGACCGCAACGACCCGGATGCCGCGCCGCGTCAGATACTCGCTCATGAACGCGGTATCGCCGGCGCGCCGGTGACCGAAGCGGAACGTGTCGCCGACGACGACGCCGCGCACGCCAAGCGGAGCGATCAGCAGCTCGAGAAAGGCGGCGGGCGACAGCGTCGCGATTCGCTCGTCGAACGGTACGAAAAAGCATTCCTCAAAGCCGGCGACCGCGAGAAGGCAGAGCCGTTCCTGCTCCGTGCAAATCATCGGGGGTTCGCTTCCGGGGCGCAGATAGGTTGCCGGATGATTTGCGAAGGTCAATACGCCCGCGCGCCAGCCCGGTTTGCGCAACCGCAGGGCTTGCCGCGCGATCTCGCGATGGCCAAGATGGAATCCATCGAAGAACCCGATCGCCAGCACCAGCGGCCTTTCGCTGCTGCGCTCGATCCGGTGGTAGAGCTTCATACGAAGACCTTGCGCGGAGCAAGAAGCGTGCCGAGTGCCTCGCCCACGCCGACGAGCATTCGCGACTCGTCGCGCACAAAGACGTGCCGGGCCGTCGCACCTTGAGGAAGCGGAACGACACGTCCGGCGCGAAAGTCGGCCGATCCGCGCAGGTCGAGAACGATCGTGGGAAGCGGAATGATGTGCTCCGGAGCGATCAGCGCTCGTTCCGGCGCGCGGGCAATCTCTTCGATCGTCAGCGCTTCGTAGAGAACGAAGGGCCCCGAGCCCTCGCGAACGAGCGCGCCCATGTGCGCGGGGACGTCGATTGCCGCTCCAAGTTCCTCGCACAGTGTTCGGACGTAGGTTCCTTCGCTGCATGCCACGCGCAATCGCGCCGTGTGTGGAGGTTCAATGCCCAGCAACGTCAATCCGTAGATCGTTACCTGTCGCGATCTGCGCTCGACGCTCTTGCCCTCGCGCGCCAGTTCGTAGAGCCGCCGCCCCTGATGGTGCGCCGCCGAGTACATGGGCGGAACTTGCGCGAGCTTTCCGACGAAACGAGGGAGCACCTCGCTTAAGAGACGCGGCCAGTTCGAGGGAACTGCACGCTCCTCGACCGTCTCCCCGGACGCATCTTGCGTCGTCGTCGAACGGCCTAGCACGAGCGTGAACGCGTAGCCTTTTCGCTGATCTTCGAGCAACGAGATCAGTCGGGTGGCCTTCCCGATCGCAACGGGAAGTACGCCCGCGGCCTGCGGGTCGAGCGTTCCGAGATGGCCGGCGGCAATCTTTCGATCGCCTCCGTAGATCGCATAGATTCGGCGGACGCGCGACACGACGCGTGCCGAGGTTGGCCCGGCCGCCTTGAAGAGGTTGACGAAGCCGATCATGTCGCCGCCGTGCGGGGGCCCGACAGACTCCTAGAGCCCTTGTGCGACCAACGCGGCCTCGACGCTGACCATTGCTTCACTCAGCGTTCCCTCAAAGGTGAGGCCGGCCGCGCGGAAGTGACCGCCGCCGCCCAAAACCCGGGCCACGGCCTGAACGTTGAGGCGTCCGCTCGAACGCAACGAGACACGGATCTCGCCTTCGATCGCCTTGAAAAGCGCTGCGACGTCGACGCCCTCTTGTCCGAGCAATACGTTGACGGTATCCTCGGTGTCTTCTCCGTCGGCGCCGGTCTGCGCGAGCATTTCGTCATCCACGTACGAGTAGCAGTAACGGCCGTCGTGCGCGAAACGCATGGCGCCGATGATGCAGCCCAAGAGTTTCGTTGCGGCAACTCGCTTATTGGCAAAGATTTCCCGCGTGATGCGCTCTTTGTCGGCGCCGAGCCGCATCAACTCCGCCGAAACTTCGAGTACCTCCGGCGTCGTGTTCGAGTGCATGAAAGCGCCCGTATCGGTCATAATCGCCGCGAGGATGCACGTCGCGATCCGCGCGTCGATGGCGACGCCGAGCTCGCGCAGGATTCGCATGACGACGCTTCCCGTCGAACACTCCTTCTCCAGCACGAAGTTCAGCTTGCCGAAGAGCGAGTTGCCCAAGTGGTGATCGATGTCGAGCATGTTCTCGCGCGCGACCGGCGGCAAGAGATCGCCCGCGCGACGCCAGTCGCTCATGTCGCAGAATACGTAGAGCGCGTCCTCGCGCACCGCCTGCGGCAGCTCGTTTGAGACGAGTTCCGCATCGGGCAAGAAACGTAGATTGCGCGGGACGCTGTCTTGTTGAAAATACCAAACGTTCTTTCCGAGCTTCTTGAGTGCCAGACCCAGCGCGAGTCCGGAGCCAAGAGTGTCGCCGTCGGGCTTGACGTGGCTGACCATTACGAAGGAGCTGCGGCGATGCAGCTCCTCGGCGACATCTTCGACCAACGCGATCCGCGGCTTACTTTCGATCATTCGCTCTCCTTCGGCGTCCAACGTTGCGCTGCGTCGCGCAGCGTCTTTGCCAGCTCGATGGCGCGCTCGGCGGAACGGTCTTCCACGAAGATCAGCTCGGGAGTGTACCGCAAGTCGATCTTGTGGCCCAGCTCGCCGCGCAAGAACCGGCTCGCATGTTGAAGGGCGTCAAGCGATTGCCGCGCCTGGTGCCGGTCGCCGATCACTGAAACGAAGACCTTACAATGCCGCAAGTCCTCGCTCACCTCCGCGCGCGTTACCGTCACGAACGCGAGGCGCGGATCTTGCAGTTCCTGCGAGATCAGCGTTCCGAGGATGCGCTGGATCTCGTGATCGATCTTCGCGATCCGCTGTGGTTTCACGCGCGTGCGAGCTCCGGCGCGACCTGCTCGAGGGCGTACGCCTCGATGACGTCGCCCTCTTTGATGTCTTGAAACTTGGCGATCTGAATGCCGCACTCAAAGCCCTCGGCCACTTCACGAACGTCGTCCTTGAAACGGCGCAGGCTTTCGACTTCACCATCGAACACGACGGTGCCGTCGCGAATGACTCGCGCCTTGGCATTGCGCGTGATCTTCCCGCCCGTAACGTATGCGCCGACGATGGTTCCGACTCGGCTGACCTTGAAGACCTGGCGTGCCTCCGCACGACCGAGCACGACCTCGCGCTCGACCGGTGAGAGCATGCCTCGCATCGCTTTCTTGAGATCGTCTTCGATCTCGTAAATGACCTGGTAGAAGCGCAAGTCGACGCCCTCGTTCTCGGCCAGACGCCGAGCCGTCTCGTCGGGACGAATGTTAAAGCCGATCAAAACCGCGTTCGACGCGCTGGCCAGATTGACGTCGTTGGGCGAGATCGCGCCCACCCCGCCGTGGATGACGCGAATTTCAACGTCCTCGGTCGACAGCGATTCCATGCGGGCTTGCAGAGCTTCAAGCGAACCCTGGCCATCGGCTTTGATGATCAAGTTGAGCACCTTGTTTCCTTCGGCCGGCATCGACATGAAGGTCTCCAGCGAGACGCGCTGCGATCCCGTAGCTGCCATGCGAACGTCGCGCCGGCGCGTCGCCCGCTTCTCGGCGGTTTCGCGAGCCACGCGTTCGTCGCTGACCACGCTCAGCGTGTCGCCTGCCGAGGGGACGTCGGAAAGCCCCATCACCTCGACGGGAATCGAAGGGCCGGCCTTCTTTACTTGTTTGCCTTTGTCGTCGATAAGCGCGCGGACTTTTCCGAACGTGCCGCCGGCCACGACGATATCGCCGACGCGCAACGTGCCGTTCTGCACGAGCACCGTCGCGACCGCGCCGCGACCGCGGTGCAATGCCGATTCGATCACCACGCCCGTCGCGCGGCGGTTTTTGTTCGCCCGCAGCTCGCGAATGTCTGCTTCCAGCAGCACGGTATCGAGCAAACCCTCGATGCCATCCCCCGTTCTCGCAGAGACTGGAACCATTTCGACGGTACCGCCCCAATCGACGGGCTGCAGGCCTTGCTCGACGAGCTGCTGCTTTACGCGATCCGGCTGCGCGTCGGCCTTATCCATTTTGTTGATCGCAACGACGATCGGAACGTGCGCCGCTTTCACGTGCGCGATCGCCTCTCTGGTCTGGGGCATGACGCCGTCGTCTGCGGCCACGACGAGGATCGCAACGTCGGTGACTTTGGCGCCTCGCGCACGCATCGCCGTGAAGGCCTCATGACCGGGGGTATCGACGAAGGTGATCTTGCGATCGTTGCGCTCGACGGTGTACGCGCCGATTTTCTGCGTGATGCCGCCCGCTTCGCCGCCCGCGACGTTCGCTTGACGAATCTTGTCGAGCAGCGAGGTCTTGCCGTGGTCGACGTGGCCGAGGACCGTGACGACGGGCGGACGCGGCGTCATCATCTCGGGCTTATCTTCCTCTTGCTCGACCGTGACTTCTTCGCCCGCCTCTTTCACGACCGCGTTGTATCCGAAGCGCTTGGCGATTTGAATGGCAACGTCGCTCGAAATATTTTGGTTGATCGTCGCCATCGTTCCGATCTTGATCAGCTCGGTGATCACGTCGCGCGCCGGAACGATCATCGACGTTGCGAGCTCTTGCACGGTTAGCAAATCGGGGATTTCGATGGTCTCGAGCGCGCGCACGGGCGCGGGAGCGGATCCACCCTTCTTTTTCCGCTGGCGCTCCTTCTCCAGCAGCAGTTCCTTCTCGCGATCTTTTTTTGCGGTGGCCTTCTCCTCATGGCTCCGCGCGCGGTCCCCGGGGCGAGCTCCGCTCGAAGGCGTCGGCGCCTCGGTGGCGGGTCCACCGCCGGGCCGGCCTGGCGCTGGACGACTGCCGGGGCTCATCGGCCGGAATGGTCCGTTCCCGGCCGGACGCCGCGGCGGCGGGAGCGGCCGAGGCGCGATGGGACCGCGCGCCGGGGCGCCCGTCCCCTTGCCGCCTTGGCCAGGCATGACTTCGCCCGGTCGCGGCGCTACCCCGGGCCGGCCAGGAAGGCCGGTCCGCGGTCCTGGCGAGGCCGAGGCCGCGGTCGCAGCGGGGGGAGGCGCCGGCCGTTTTTGAACGGAGGGCTGCCCCGCAGGCACTGGACGGAGCTGAAAGATCGGTTCCGAGGCCGGCCGCGGCGCCGGCGCCGGCCTGCGAGGAGCGGGAGCTTCGACGACGGCTGCTGCGACGGCGGGGGCTTCGACCACCGGCGCCGCTGGCTCGGGTGCCGGCGGAGGCGCTTCGGCGGGTCGAGCCACGGCGCGCGCGCTGACCGGCCGCAGTCGTGTCACCGGCGGGGCCGGGGCGGGTGCCGCCGCCGGCTTCGTGGCCGCCGGCTTTGCAGTCGCGGTTTTTGCCGCCGTAGCAGAAGCGCTCGCAGGGCTCGTCTTGGGCCGGGCGGGTGGCTTTTCGGCACTCTTGAGCAGAACGGTGCGCACCAGATCGGCGATCTGGTCGGGCACGACGCTCAGCTGGTTTTTCGCCTCGAAGACGCCCCCCAAGCGATCGTTGAAGAGCGCCGTGAGTTCTTTTGAGGTGAGCCCGACTTCTTTTGCGAGCTCGAAGATCCGTACTTTTCCGGCCAAGTTCACTCTCGAGCGCAGGCGCCCGAGTCCCATCATCAGTTGGAGTGCGCGGAGCCCCAACCGACGGCTTGGCTCCGCTAGGTAATCAAAGGTTGGCCCTCATCGGAGGGCGTTGTCGCTACGCGGCATCATCTATCCGTTTTGCTTCCACGAGTTCCTTATTAAACCATATTCGACCGCCGCCGCGCCAAGCCCCGGATAGCGCTTGTTTTTCGCGGCGCGCTCGATGCATTGCGGCGAACAAAGGTAGGCTCCGCGTCCTGGCTGCTTGCCACGAGGGCCGCTCCGATCCGGATGCCAACCCTCCGCGCTGCGCACGAAACGGTCGAGCTCGGATTGTGGCAGCCTCCGGCGGCAGCCGACGCAGGTTCGAACAGGATTAGCTATCGTCGCTTCCCAGGCGTTCGCGCCGGAACTCTTCGAGCTTGCGAATCAGCTCTGCATCAATTCCTTCGCCCTCCGGCGGCTCTTCGCTCGTCTGCTCCGGCTCGCCGGCCGGCGTTTGCACGGCTGCCTGTTCGGCCCGCTCGACCAGGTACCGGTCGCGAGCTTGTGTCGACTCGCTCTCGCTGGCGATGTCCAATCGCCAGCCGGTCAATCTCGCCGCGAGCCGCACATTCTGTCCGTCTCGACCGATCGCCAGGGAGAGTTGATAATCCGGAACGATGACCATCGCAACGCCGTCGTCCTCGAATAGCTCGACGCCGATTACCTTCGCGGGTGCAAGCGCATTCATGATGAAGGTCGCCGGAACCGGATCGTAACGAATGATATCGACCTTTTCGCCCCGCAGGTTATCGGTAACGTTAGCGATTCGACTCGACTTGGGGCCCAAGCACGCGCCAATCGGATCGACTTCGGGGCGATTGCTCTTCACCGCGACCTTCGAGCGTCCGCCGGGATCGCGAGCGATCGCCATGATTTCGACCGTGCCGTCGGCGATCTCCGGAACCTCCAGCTCCAAAAGGCGCTGCACTAAGCCCTCGGCCGCGCGCGAAAGGATCACTTGCGGCCCCTTCGGAGATTTTTTGACGTCGAGTACGTAGGCTCGAATGAAATCGTTGATGCGATAGGCTTCGCCGGGAACCTGTTCGTCGAGGTACATGACGGCCTCGTCTCGGCCTTCGAGCGCGACGTACATGTTGCGTTGCTCGTATCGCTGCACCGTGCCGGTAACCAAATCGTTGATCTTGCGCACGTATTTGTTGTACACGGTATCGCGTTCGGCCTCACGAATGCGCTGAACGATGACTTGCTTGGCCGTTTGCGCGGCGATCCGTCCAAAATCTTTCGGCGTGACTTCTTCGTCGAAAAAGTCGCCGACTTGATAAGGGCTCCCGGCTTCTTTGAGGGAAATCTCGAGTTTGGGGTCGGTAACTTCTTCGACGACGTTGCGCCGGTGGAAGACCCGATAGGCCCCGCTCTGGCGATCCACGAGCACGATCGCGTTGGACTCGCTTCCAAAGTGACGCTTGTATGCGGTCAGTAATGCCGCTTCCAGCGCTTCGAGCAACATTTCGAACGAAATGTTACGTTCCCGCGCGATGAAGTGCAGAACGTCGATGAGTTTGTCTTCAGTTCCCGTGTGTTCTATCGTTGCCATTGTGTTGTTTCCGTTGTTGTTTGTCGCGTTGTAGGTCGAGGCGCACGTCGTATTCCAAGTTCGCCGACTTGATCGCGGCCATCGGCAACAAGAGCTCGCCCCGTTCGGTTTCCAGAACGACGGTTTCGCGTCGCAAGCCGCGCAAGATGCCGCGATGCGTCTTGCCGCCGTTGACCGTCAGCGAGGTGACGATCCGTGCGCGTTCACCCGCGAATCGTTCGTAATCCTTCGGTCGCACCAACGGGCGGTCGAGGCCCGCCGACTCGACCTCCAGGCTGTAATCCGCATTTAGGCCGCCGAGGATGGCGTTAATGCGCGCCGCCAGTCGTTCGCAGAGCGCGATGTCGGCGCCGTCCGCCGTATCGATCGTCACGCGCAGCTCGGCTGCACCGCGAACCAAACGTGCCCGATGCTGCACGATCTCGAGTCCAGCAAAAGCCTTGTCGTGTGCGATGGCATCCAGCTCGCGCTCGAAAGCCGCCGCAATATCGCCTCTCATAGTCGTCGAAGGTTGCTCTCTCAAGCAGCGAAGCGCGGGACAAAACCCACGCTCCTTTTGAAATCCACTTTATAGGATAGCGAAAAGGACGACGGGCCGCAACCCCACGTGGGCGCGGCCCCTCGTTCTGTTTTCCGATCTTGCGAGTGGCGCGCCGCCGGAAAATCGTCCGGCCGCCGTGGGCGCGCTAGGGGCGCCCTTTACTCGGCGCGTACTTCGCGGGCTCGGTGGCCCGGCGGATTTTGCGGTTCCAACCGCCCTCCTTGGTGTTACCCTGCCGACTATGTCGACACGACAAAATTGTAGTGCGACTTACGTCGGAACGCAAGGGGGAAAGAAGCTTCGTCACGGCGACGAGGCTGGCGACTGTGCGTAGGGTACCAGGAGCCGTCCGTTACAGGGCTGCGAGACCATTCCGTCTACGATCGGCGCGATGCCCGCATCGAACGGACTGAGCGGCGCCTCGCCACCACCGCCGCCGCCGATCCCGATCTGTGTGCCGTTTGCCGGGCCGCCGGGCACGCTGCTGCGCACGATCGTCGAGTCGGGGCCTGCCGCGACGGCGTACCCGCCTCTCACGGCACGCGGATAACGCACCAGCCATCCCGTGCAGATCGTCGTCGGACCCGCCTTGCGCGCAGCAACGACCCACATCTTCACGTGATCCTCGTTTCCGGTTCCTTTAACTTCGTAGATGTACTTCGTCCGCGCGAGGACTTCGGGCGGCGGCGTCGGCTCGAGGCGGCCGCGCAACGAGTAGCTCGGCGTATACTGTTTGCTCTGCGGATTCACGGGATTATTCGGAAGCATCGCACGTAACTTTGCATTGATATTGGGGGCGCTCTTCGTTCTCGGGGCGTGGGTCGGTTGCGCGCTGGGCGATGGTGCCGGCTGTACGGCGATCGGACGCGGAGGAGCGGCATTACGAACCGGGCCATTGCCGGTGCGCGGTCCTGGTGAGGCACCGCCGCTGGGCGCGGGCTTTGGCGCCGTCCCGCCGGTGCGCGCGACTACCGCCGTGCTGGTCGGGCTGGGGCTCGGCACCCCGCTGACGGGAGCGGGGCTGGCACGCGCAATAGAGGCAGCGGTCGGCACCGGTTTTGGCAGCGCCGGAGCGGGGGTCGCAGGTTTGGCGCTGGGCCGCGCAGTCGGAGCCGCGGGCTTCGGTGATGCCCGGGCGACCGGCGCCGTCGAAGGCGCGGGCGACGGCGCGGCGGTCGGCGGCGCCTTCAACGCTACGGCGATCGGTCCAACCGTCGGGATGCTCACCGGCGCCGAAGGCACTTCATAACTGGGGCGCGTTTCGGCGATATTTTGCGTCGGCTGCGGGTTGGGCTGCGGCGTGCTTTGCGGAATCGGACGCGGATTCGGCGGCGCTGTGGGGGCGGATTTCGCAAGCTCGTGACGATTGACGGGCAGGCGCTGCGCGAGCGGTGCCGTCAAGGGAGCGTGATGCAGCGGCGCGATCTCGGGCACGTGCGGCACGGGCGCGACCGCGCGAGTGGCCGCGGGTTGATTTGGGACCACCACAGGGGAAGTACGCGAGAGCGTTATCACTTCGCCGCCTTGCACGGTCTCGTTCGCGCCTTGCTCGGACGAGCTCACGAGCACGGTAAAGAGCAGCGCCGCAAGCAAAGCATGCAGCAGGAGCGATGCGAGGAAGCTTCCCGCTAGTCGTTCCGGATAGCGCCGGTCCAGCGGATTGCGCCGGAATTTCACCGCTTTAACTGCGTTGCTGCATCCGCAGGAGCCTGCCGGTTCCGGGGCACAAGGCTGATTCTTCGATGGAACAAATTTTACATAAGCGCACGAAGATCGTTGCGACCGTCGGTCCAGCATCACGCGATCCGGCCGTGCTGCGTTCGCTCTTTTTATGCGGAGCTAACGTATTGCGCTTGAATTTTTCGCACGGGACCCCCGAAGAGCACGCCGCCGTAATTCGCTCCGCTCGGCAGATCTCTCGAGAGCTTGGTATTCATACCGCGGTACTGCAGGATCTGCCCGGTCCCAAGGTGCGCACGGGCCCGCTTGCCGACGGCGCGCCTTCCATTCGGCTCGAGCGTGGCGCGCGATTCATCATCACCACGGAGCAAGTCGCGGGAACCAAGGAGCGTGTCAGCACGACCTATCGCGATTTGCCGGCCGACGTCGATGTGGGCAAGCGCCTCTATCTCCAGGATGGCCAGCTCGCGCTGCTCATCGTCGGAAAGAGCGCCGAGGATATCGAGACGACGGTCGAGTTCGGGGGCGATCTTCGGCCCGCGCAAGGGATCAACTACTCCGACGGTTCGCTGAACATCTCATCGGTGACGCCGCGCGATCTCGAGTTTCTCGCCTTCGGCCTGGACCACGGCGTCGATTACGTCGCCATCTCGTTCGTGCGGTCGGCCGAAGACGTCGTAATCGTCAAAGACTTCATCGCAGGACGGGGGCTGCGCGTTCCCGTCATCGCAAAGATCGAAAAACACGAAGCGCTCGCCGAGCTGGACGGCATCATCGCCGCCGCCGACGGGATCATGGTCGCGCGCGGCGACCTTGGGATCGAGGTCCCGATCGAAACGGTTCCGATCATCCAAAAAGAGATCATTGCGAAATGTAATCGTGCTAGCAAACCCGTCGTCACGGCAACGCAAATGCTCGAATCCATGATAACGTCGCCCCGACCGACGCGTGCCGAGGCGACCGACGTCGCCAACGCTATTCTCGACGGAACCGATGCCGTAATGCTTTCCGGCGAAACGGCGCTGGGGAGCTATCCTACCGAAGCGGTTCGCACGATGGCCGAGATCGCGCGCGAGGTCGAGCGGCACTATCCGCACGCGCTCTTGCGAGATCGTCGTCTAGAAAACATGGAGCCGACGATCGCCTCGTCGATCGCCGAAGCGGCGACTCGAGCCAGCGCCGAGCTAAAGACGCCGTATATCGTCACCGGGACGACCACGGGAAACACCGCCCATCACATTGCCGCGTTTCGCCCCCAGGCTCGGATCATCGCTTTGACGCCGGAACTCGACGTCGCGCGCCGCCTCGCGCTGCTTTGGGGTACCGAATCGCTGTTGATCGAGTCCTATTCGTCAATCGACGTGCTGCTCTACATGACCGAGCGGCACATGGTCGCCGCGGGCTTGGTAAGCTCCGGCGACTTGATCGCTTTTACGACCGGAATGCCCGTGGGATCGGGCGGCACAAACGTTCTCAAGATCCACCAAATCCCTTAGAACGCTCGGGGGTATGCCGGCCTCGCTAATTCTCAGATTAACCGCTCGGCCGGCATACCCACTCGCTTTGCAGACCGCTAGGGTTTAGCGGTTTTGAGTAGTGCGCGGGCGTGGCGCAGGGCGACGTCGTGCGTCTCACCCGAGAGCATTCGTGCGATTTCGGCCTCGCGCTCCTTCGAGCCGTCGAGCTCGCGCACGGCAATCGTCGTTTCGCTGCCGCGTTCGATCTTATCGAGGACGTAGTGACGGTCGGCCCAGGTTGCGATCTGCGCTAAATGGGTGACGCAGACGATCTGCCCACGTCGCGCAAGCTCCCCGATCCGCGCTCCGACCGCCATCGCGGTGGCACCACCGATTCCGGCGTCGATCTCGTCAAAGATCAAGGCTTCGGACGAGTTACGCGATTGCGCAAGAGCGACGACGACCGCAAGCAAGACGCGCGATAGTTCGCCTCCGGAGGCAACGCGCGCAATTGGCCGCGCGGCTTCACCGGCGTTCGCGGCAAACAGGAACTCCACTCGGTCCGCGCCCAACGCTCCGACCCGTTCCAAACCTTGCACGTCGACGTCGAAGCGACCGGAACCGAGCGCGATCTCGCCAAACTCCGCGATCACCCGTTTGCCAAGGACGGCCGCAGCTTTCTTGCGAGCCTTCGTGAGCGATTGAGCGAGGCTCTCGAGCTGGCGCGTGGCCGTCTGCGTCTCCGCGCGCAACCGCTCCAGGAGATCGTCGCGGTTCTCGAACTCTTCGATCGTCGCTCGGGCGCGGCGCGCCCGCTCGATGACCTCCTCGAGATCCCCGCCGTATCGCCGTTGCAAACGTTCGATCAGAGCGAGCCGCGAATTGATCGCTTCGAGCTCGCTCGGGTCGAACTCGGTCGATTCCAGTTCGCGAGCGACATCGGCCCCGAGCTCGCCCGCGTCGGTCTGCAGCGCGCTCGCGCGCTGTGCCATTTCACGTAAACTCTCGCCGAACTTCGCGATGCCGTTTAGCGCGGCGGCTGCCGTCCCCAGCGCTTGGGCCGCCGCCGACTCGTTCCGCGTCAAGGCTTCGTGCGCTGCGCCCAGCGCGACGGCAATGCGCTCGACGTTATCTAAATACGCGCGCCGTTCGCGCAGTTGCTGGAGCTGCGCCGGATCGAGCCGCGCGTCTTCGATCTCGCGCGCCGCCAAGAGCGCTTCGTCGTACCGTTCCCGCGCATCGCGTTCGCCGCCGGTCAGACGTTCGAGCGATTGTGCCAAGACTTGTGCCGCAGCATAGGCCGCACTCACTGCATGGCGCAGAGCGAGTGCGCTCTCACCGGCAAACCGATCGAGGAGATCCAAATGATAGGCCGGCGAGAGGAGACGCTGTGCTTCGTGCTGGCCCACCAGCTCGGCAACGGTACCGCCGATTTCGCGAACGTATCCGGCCGTCGACGGCCGCCCGTTGACGCGCACGTTCGAACGTCCGCCTTCGGTTATCTCGCGAACGATGCTGGCTTCTTCCCCGGGATCCAGCTCGAACCCATCGGCCACGAGTCGCGCGCGCAGCGAATCGTCCGGCGCGAACGAAATCGTAACCATCGCGGCGCGCGCACCGCGTCGCACTGCGTCGGGAGCGGCTCGCGCGCCCAGCGCGAAGTCGAGAGCGCCGAGCACCATCGTTTTGCCGGAGCCCGTCTCGCCCGTGAAAATCGTCGCACCTTTCGCGAACTCAACGCCGGCGTGCGCGATCAGTCCGTAGTTCTCGATCTCGAGCCGCGTCAGCATCTAGAAGCCCTGGGATTCGTTAACGACGGGGATCCTTGATGGAAACGCCCCAGAGCATTTTCGATTCGAGGCGCTCGAGAAAGTGCAGCGGTTTCGTTCGCGCAAAGCGGACGCGCTTAGGATGGCAACGTATAACGACGCTGGAGCCCGGCGCGACCTCGCTGAGTACCTCTCCGTCGCACTCGAGGTGGGCCTGCGCGCCTTCGAGATCGGAGGTAATCTCGATCGTCGAATGCGTCGGCACGATGAGCGGACGAGAAAACAGCGTGTGCGGCAGCAGCGGTACCACGCCGAACGCTTCGACGGTCGGTGCGATGAGCGAACCACCGGCCGAGAGGAAGTACGCCGTCGAACCGGTGGGCGTTGCAACGCAGATTCCGTCGGCGGCGATGCGAGTCGTCTCCCCGTCATCTACGCGCAACCCAAAGGGAACGATGCGCGACACTTCCCCTTTTCTGACGACGACGTCGTTCAACGCAAAGTAGCGCAGCTCTCCGTACTCGGCTTGCAGCGCGGTCCGCACGTCGATGAAGAGCCCTCGTTCGACCAGGGCAGGCAGTTCTACGAGACGCGGATCGTCTTCGTCGAGCTCCGTCAAGAAGCCCAATCGCCCGGTGTTGATGCCAAAGAGGGGAAGGTCGTACTCCACGGCGATGCGCGCCGCCCGCAGAAGCGTCCCATCACCGCCCACGGTTATCAGCAGCGCTGCATTTTCGGCGTGCTGACCGTCCACCACGTCGAAGCCGCCGGCGCGAAAGTCGTCCGCGACGCGGCGCGCAATCGCTCGCGCATTCTCACGCGTCATGTCGACGAAGAGCGCGACGACCTTGGACTCGATGGCGAGGAGCGTCATGATTCGGGTGTTTCGTCGAGGACCCGCTCGATTCGTGCGTCCTCGAACGGCTCTCCGGTCCGGCGAAGCAGCATAAAGAACTCGCGATTGCCGGCCGGACCGCGGAGCGCCGAACGCGAGAGTTCCACCGGAACCAGTCCCAGGCGGAGCGCCGCCTCACGCAGTTCTTGCAGGACCGCTCGGTGGGTCTCGCGATCGCGCACGACGCCCCCGGCACCGAGACGATCACGTCCGGCTTCGAACTGCGGTTTGGCGAGAGCCACAATGGTGCCGTCGGCTCGCAGATACTGTACGGCGCGCTCCAAGATCGTGCGCAGTGAGATAAACGACGCGTCGATCGTGATAAGGTCGAAGCCGTCCGGAAACGCATGGTTGGGGAGCCGGCGAAAGTTGGTCCGCTCGACGACGACCACGCGCGGATCGTTCCGCAAGCGCCAATCGAGCTGACCGTAGCCGACGTCGAGCGCCGTCACACGGGCGGCGCCGCGTTGCAAGAGGCAATCGGTAAACCCGCCGGTCGAAGCGCCGACGTCCAGCGCCGTCGCGCCGCGCACCTCGATGGCAAATGCGGTCAGTGCGTGATCGAGCTTCTCACCTCCGCGGCTGACGAACCGGCGAGCTTGCTCGATCGCGATCCGGGCCCCGCGCGCGACGCTCTGTCCCGCCTTGGTCGCCGGGCTCCCTTCAACGCTGACGCGCCCTTCGAGGATGAGGCTGCGCGCCTGCGATCGCGTTATGCCGGCCCGATCTGCAACTGCATCATCGAGGCGCCGGGAAACGGATCGCCGGCTAGGGCTTGGCAACCACCGGCGGCTTGAAAAGCAAACCGTCGATTTTCATGTCCACATCGAGATGGATTTGGACGTCGTCCGTTCCTTTGGCGAAGTGGGCGATAAATTTCGTCGGAGTGTATTCGATGCTCTGATACGCGCCTAGCGCCGCCGTCAGACCCCCGAGAACGGCATCCACCTGCGGCACGGAGACCTGTGCCAAGAAGCTGGCGCTGAACCACGACGCATCGGCGTGACCGGTCCGCAACATCGTGTCGATGCGGCTGCGAGCGAGTTCGATCCCCGGCGGTAGTGCGGCCGGAGAAACGGCGGGTGCCGGAGACGCGGAGCTTTGAGCGCCGGCCGGCGCGCAAAGCAGCAACATCGAAAAAGCAAGTGCGACTAAGCCTATTACACGCATGGCGAACGTTTTCGGGCGGCGCCCCCGGCCTCCCCTCTACCCAAATTGATGCGAAAGCGGAGCCCCTGCGAGATCGCCGTGCACGGAGCTCCGTCTGCCGGCCGCGACGTACGCGTCGAGACGCTTTGCGGCCGTTTTGAGAAGAACGATCGCGCGTCCTTCGTTAGAAGGGAAGCTCGTCTTCGAGCTCCGGGGCAGCGGTGCCACGAGCGTCACCGCTGCCGGATTGCGGCTCGGCCATCGCCTCGTCGATCTGCTCTTGCGCGCTCTTCAAGAGCCCTTCGCAGTCGCGCGCGAGCATTTTGCCTTCTTTGAAGAGTTCGGTCGCGCGTTGCAGCTCGACGGTACCGCCCTCCAACTCCTTGACGATCGCGTCGATACGCGCGAGCTTCTGCTCGAACGTTTTGGGAAGCTTGTCGGTCATTCTGCGTGCACCGATTCCACGCGCGCGTCGAACGTCCCGTGCGCAACTCTCGCCGTCACGACGTCGCCGTACGCGAGCACGGCAACGTCGTGCACCGCCACACCGGCTTTGGTGACGATGGCATATCCGCGCGCGAGCGGGCGCGTAGGATCTTCGCCGTCCAACGATGCCTGCGCGCGCTCCAAGCGCCGTAGCCATTGCTGTTGCAAACGTTCGGAGGATCGCGCAAGCGCCGCAGCGGAGCGGACGAGGCCGAGCCGCCATGCGCCGACGCGGGCCGCAGGACTGCGTTGATCCAGAAGGCGCTCGAATCCGCGCATCTGCTCGAGGCGGCGATTGAGGAGACCTTCGGCGGAACGCTCGAGCGCTACGTCCGCGAAGCGCACGCTTTGCGTTTTCCCCGCCAGCACCGAGCGGTAACCCCTGCGCAGCGCGGCGTGCAGGCGCTCCAGCAGCTCGAATGCCCGAGACCATTCCTTGCCGAGATGGACGGCGGCAGCGGTCGGAGTCGGAAGCGCAAGATCGGCGACCTCGTCGGCGAGGTGCCGGTTTTTGAGATGGCCCAACGCAGTAATCACCGGATGAGGCGAGCGCAGAATGGCCCTCACCACCGCTTCGAGATTGAACGTCAGGCGATCTTCACTGGAGCCACCGCCGCGCGTGATCACGACCACGTCGGCCTTGACTCGCGAAGCTCGATCGAGCGCCTCGGCCACGTCGATCTCTGCGCCTTTCCCTTGAACGCGCGTACGAAAAAACTCGACCTGGACGTGCGGCGCGTCGGCGCGCAGACGGCCTTCGAAATCGGCACGCGCGTCGTCGTCGCTCGTAATCAGCGCAATCCTCCGCGGGAAAGCCGGTATTGCGCGCTTGCGCGACGCGTCGAACGCACCCTCGGCGCGCAAGCGCATACGAAGCTCCTCAATTTCGGCGGCAAGTTTCCCTTCTCCGACCAGCGACACCGCGAGCGCGCGAAGTTGATAGAGGCTTCGGTTGGGCCGAATCTCGATGCTGCCTTCTGCGCGAACCATCAGGCCCTCACGGAGAATCGGGAAACGCCGCGCCTCGCTTGCGAACGAAAAACAGCCGAGGATCGCTTCGCCTTCTTTCAAGGTCATGTTGAGATTGCCGTCGCTCCAGCGCTTTAGATCGGTGATCTCACCGACGATCGCCACGCGCTGCAGCGTTTTGTGGCGAGCCACCATGCCCGCGAAACGCCGGGAGAATTCGCCAACCGAGACCTCCAGTACCGGCTCGCCGTTCATCGCGAGGTTACGGTTCGTCCGAGGGCGGCGGTTGCGCAGTCGGTGGAACGAGCGGCGTGGGGGACGCCTGGACCGGCGGTAGCGGCGGTTCGATTAGACCCGCCGCCGCCGGCTGGACGTCGTCGGGCTCAGTTTCGTCGATCGAGCCGCCGCAACCGGATTGCGGCTCGGTTCCCTTGAGAAAATACTCATATCCGCGACGGCAGCCTGCAACTTTTGCGACCTCTTCGGATGGGAACGGAAAGTCGTGCGGCGGCGTGCTTGCCAGCGCGGCTTTCATAAACTTTGCCCAAATGCGCGCCGGTATGTTTCCGCCATACGATTCGTTCATCGGAGAATAGTCGTCGTTTCCAAGCCAAACCGCGACGACCAAGTCGGGCGTATAACCGACGAACCAGGCGTCGCGGAAACTCGAGGTCGTGCCGGTCTTGCCGGCTGCCGGACGCCCGATGACGGCATTGGGGTAGCCGGTGCCGTGCGCGATGACATCCTCCAGCATCGAGGTCATGATATAGGCAGTTCCCGCGCTGACGACGTCGGTCGCCGCGGGAAAGCGATTGTCCAAGATGACGGTGCCCAGCGAATCCTTCACCAGTCGAAAGGGCGTGGGGTCCACATGCAATCCTTGGTTTGCAAGCGTCGAATAGCCGCTAGCCTGATCGAGCACGGTGACGACCGACGAGCCAAGGGCGAGCGAAAGATTGGCCTCGAGAGGGGACGTCACTCCCATGCGATGCGCGTAGTCGATGATACGATCCAATCCAATGCGGTCGGCGAGCTTCACCGCCACGATGTTGCGCGACATCGTCAGCGCTTCGCGCAGCGTTATCGCACCCATATAGCTGTGATCGTCGTCCTCCGGCGACCATTGCGTGCCGTCGCCCATCGGGTAGCTCACCGCAGAATCGTCGACGATTGTGCTTGCCGGTAGCCCCGAATCGATTGCAGCCGTGTAATCGTAGATCTTGAACGACGAACCCGGTTGGCGCCGCGCCTGCCATGCGCGATTGAATTGGTTGTCGAGCGAAAAATGCGCCCCACCGACCATGGCGAGGATCTCGCCGGTGGACGGCCGCAAGGCAACCAGAGCCGCTTGATGCGCTCCGATACCCTCGGCGATTGCCTGGTGGACGCCCCACGCTACCGCCGTCTGCGCGATCTCTTGCATCCGCTGATCTAAGGTCGTGTAAACCTGAAGGCCGCCCTCCTCGACCGCCGTCGCGCCGAACACGTGCTCTAGCTGCGCGATCGCATATGTCGTGAAGTAGGGATAGCGATAGCCCTGCAAACCGGGAAGGCGCTCCGAAACCAAGTCGAGCGGCTCGTCATATGCGGCGTCGGCCTGTTCCGAAGTAATGTCGCCATGCTCGACCATTCGATCGAGAACGTGGCGCTCGCGGTCGCGAGCGAGGTTCAGGTTCACCAAAGGCGAGTAGGCCGAAGGAGCGGCGACGACGCCGGCGAGTATCGCGGCCTGCGGCAGCGTGAGCTGGTCGACGCCGCGGCCGAAATACGTGTGTGCCGCGGCATCGACACCATACGCTCCGGAGCCCAGGTAAATGATGTTGAGATAGCGCTCGAGGATCTCGTCTTTCGTGTAGAAGCGCTCGATCTCGATCGCCAGCAGCGCCTCTTGAATCTTGCGCGAGAGCGAGACCTGATCGTTGAGAAAAAGTCTGCGGGCCAACTGCTGCGTGATGGTCGAGGCGCCCTGAAACTGCTGGTGCGTGAGATCCGCAAACGCCGCGCGCACGATACCGCCGAAGTCGACGCCGTGATGGGAGTAGAAGTTGTGGTCCTCGTTGGCGATGAAGGCCTCGCGCACGACCTGAGGGATGCGCGAGAGCGGAACCCAGACGCGGTTCTCTTTATAGACCGAAGCGAGTTGCGAGCCGTCACGGGCGAAAATGCGCGTGGTGCTTGCCGGCTGATAATCGGCCATTCGGCTGATGTCGGGGAGATTGCGCCCGTATGCGGCTACCATCCCGGCTACGGTACCGATCGCAAAGAGTGCGAGCATGAAGACGGCAATCGCAAGGTCCCGCCATATGCGAGCGGCTCGCTTGCGACGTTTACTCTTTGGCATTGGCGACGGCGCTGAGCACTCCGTTCACGAAACGTCCGGAGTCTTCCGTGGAGAAACGTTTGGCGAGCGCTACGGCCTCGTTTATCGCGACTGCGGCCGGCGTTTCCGGGCGGCAGTTCATCTCAAAGGTCGCCATTTCGAGCAGCAGACGATCGATCGTGGGAAGCCGTTCGAGCGCCCAGCCTTCCAAGAGGGGGCTCACGATGCGATCGGCCTGTTCGGCGTATTCCAGCGTGCCCAGCGTCAGCTCCTTGACGAAAGCCCGTTGCTCGCCATCGGCATCTTCGCCAATTACTTCGCGCAATGCGTCCTGCGGCTCTCGGTCACCGATCACGATGCTGTAGAGCACTTGAAGTGCCTGCTCGCGCGCGGCGCGACGCGACGTTCGCGACGTCATCGAAGCGCGAGCTCGTTGGAAAGAAACTCAACGTCGTAGCGGCCATTGCGAAACGCCGGTGCCGCGAGGATTTCGATACAAAGGTCGACCGTCGTTTGAACTCCTTCGATCACCGTCTCGCTCAACGCGCGCTCCATCCGCGCGATTGCGATCTCCCGTGTGTGGCCGTACGCGACCACTTTGGCAATCATCGAGTCGTAATATGGCGGGATCGTCGCGCCGGCGTAGAGGTGCGTGTCCACTCGGATTCCCGGACCTCCCGGGAAGACCAGTTTCGAGACGGTGCCGGCGGCCGGAGCGAAATGATTGCGCACGTCCTCGGCATTGATGCGACACTCGATCGCATGTCCGCGCTCGGCGAGATCGCTCTGCCGATAGCCCAGGGGCTCGCCGGAGGCGATGCGGATCTGCTCCTTGACAAGGTCGATGTTGTAGACCATCTCCGTCACCGGATGCTCGACTTGGATGCGCGTGTTCATCTCCATAAAATACACGTCGTCGCCGGCGGCGAGAAACTCCAACGTGCCGGCGTTTGTATACCCGACGTGCCGGCAGACCCGTAACGCCATCTCGTGCAGCGACGCGCGGATTGCGGGCGCGAGATTCGGCGCCGGAGTCTCCTCGACGATTTTCTGGTGAGCGGGCTTCTGAATCGAGCAATCCCGTTCCCCAAGGTGAACGACGTTTCCAAACTCGTCCCCGAGCACTTGGACTTCGATGTGACGAGGAGTGCGGATCAGCTTTTCCACGTAGAGGCGGCCATCTTTGAAGCTCGCCTCCGATTCCGCGGTTGCACCGGCATAGGCTCGCTGGAGCTCGTTGGGCTCCTCGACGACGCGCATGCCTCGGCCGCCTCCCCCGGCGGTGGCCTTGAGCAAGATCGGATACCCGATCGACTCCGCCGCTTCGTACGCTTCCTCGAGCGAGCGCAGCACGTCGGTGCCCGGCGTCGTCGGCACGCCGGCCTCTCGCACGACCTTCTTCGCCGTCGCCTTGTCGCCCATCAACGCGATAACTCTGGGTTCGGGTCCAATAAACGTCAAGCCGTGATCGGAGCAGATCTCGGCAAAGCGCGCGTTCTCCGCGAGAAATCCATAGCCCGGGTGAACCGCATCGCAGCGCGTGATCAGCGCCGTGGAAATGATGTTGGGAATGTTTAAGTACGAGCGCCCCGCCGGACCGGGCCCGACGCAGAACCCCTCGTCGGCCTGGCGCACGTGCAGCGAATCCCGATCGGCTTCAGAGAAGATTGCAACGGTCAGAACGCCGAGCTCTTGACAGGCACGATTAATTCTAAGGGCGATCTCGCCGCGGTTCGCGATCAAAACTTTTTGGAAAATTGTCTGGCTTCCTTACGTTCGCGCGATCGAGAAAAGCGGCTGCCCGTATTCGACCGGCGACCCATCCGTGGCGGCAATACGCACGAGACGCCCCGCGCCCATACTGTGAACCGGCGTTCGAATTCCGAGTGCTTCGATGTATGCCAGCTCGCGGTCGCCGTCGAAAGTTTCCCCTTCGGATGGTGCCGGCCGGCTGAGATTGAATATCCCGACCAGATCGGCCTTGATCGTATCCAGCCGAAGCGCGTCCGCGCCGGCAACTGCCCGATCGTTTGCACGACGGGCTCGATCGACGTGCTGGCGCCGTCTGGCCAGCTCGATCTCGTCGCTTCCGCGTTCGATGCGAACGCGCACTGCGTCGCCGCTACTCAAGAAGTTCGCGAGTTCGCGCACCCGCTGGCTAATAGCCGAAGAGATCTCGGACGACGTCACGCTACCGGCTTCGCGCTCGACCCGTATGACGCCCGCCAGTTCGGGCGGCGGCAGTGCATCTCGCATCGCCGCAAAGCGATGGTCGAGCTCCGCGAGCGGTACCAGGACGAAGGCCCGCTCGGCAAGACGCTCGTGGGGCACTCGCAGCCGCTCGTCGGCGATCGTCAGGTCGTCGTAGAGCAATAAGTCCAGATCGATAACCCGCGGTCCCCAGCGTTTGCCGGCGGTGCGACCGAGCCGCCGTTCGATCGCGTGCAACGCATCGAGCAGATCGTGCGGCGACAACTCGGTCTCAAGGGAGACGACGGCGTTGAAGAACTCGGGTTGATCGAGACGCCCCCATGGAGCGGTTCGATATGTGGAAGAGCGCGCCAAGAGCGTTCCGAGGCCGCGCAGTCCGCAAAGAGCGCGCGAGACGTTCTCCCCACGATCGCCGGCGTTCGTACCAATCCCGACGTAGGCTAGGTGCGCGCTCACGTGCCTTCATAATGCGGATTGGCCCGATCGAACGTAACCGACGGCGTCGCGCCGTCGAGAATCGCTGGTTTTGCGATGGTTACGATCGCGCGTACGACGCGAGCGTCCTCGAAAACGGCCTCGAGAATGTCCGAGGCCAGGCGTTCGAGCAACGCGTACGAGGTGTTCGCGACGATGGTTACAACGCGCCGGTGCAGCGCAGCATAGTCGATCGTTTCGGCGAGATCGTCGCTGCGTTGCGCCGCGCGCAGATCGATCTCGGCGTCAAGGTCGATCACGAACGGTTGCGGACGATCGCGCTCGTTCGGCTCCCAGCCGTGGCGGCCGTAAGCGCGCACGCCGCGCAGCGTTACTCGGTCCATCCGTCCGGCCGCCAGCCGCGCACGAGCGCGTCCGTTACTGCGGTTGCATCGCGCGCTGCGCGAACGTCGTGAACGCGAACGATGTCCACTCCCGCCGCGATCGCAAAGGCGGTCGTAGCTACCGTCGCGTAGACGCGATCGTTCGGCTCTGCGCCGATCAGTTTCCCGAGCGTAGATTTTCGCGACGTGCCGATCAGCGTGGGGAAGCCGAGCCCGACCAGTCGCGGCAACGCCTCCAAAACGGCGATATTCTGCTCGGCCGTCTTGCCGAAGCCGATACCGGGATCCAGAATGACTCGGTCCGGTGCGAGCCCGCGTGCGACTGCTCTCGATGCGCAACCTTCGAGATAGCTCAGGACCGCATCGACGACCGGCCCGTCGTATTGCGTGCCGTTTTGATTGTGCATCGCAACGATGGGCATCTCCAGGTCCGCGACGACGTCGAGCAGCGCGTCGGGCGCTCCCCACACGGAGTTGACGAGATCCGCGCCGGCCGCGTGAGCGGCGCGCACGACGGCGGGCTTGTACGAGTCGATGGAAATAGGCGCCGCCGAAAAGGCCGCGCGAAACGAACGAATGACCGGAACCACGCGCCCGATCTCGACATTTTCGTCCAGCCTACGATGACCCGGACGCGTCGACTCGCCGCCGACGTCGAGGATATGCGCGCCCGCGCGCCACTGTTCCGTCGCATGCGCGGTTGCATCGGAAACGCTCTCCAAACCATCTCCCGAGAACGAGTCCGGCGTCACGTTGACGATCGCCATGATATAGGTTCGCGCGCCCCACCGAAGCTCGCCGCCACGCAGACGAAGGGCGCCCGCTACACCGTCGCCGGTATGAACCACTCGCGTAACTCTCCGACGACGAACGTCGAGCCGGTCACCACGACGACGTCGTCCATCGTCGCCAGACGGCGCGCCACCGTCAGCGCTTCGACCGGATCGCCGATGGCACGCCCCCATCGTCCGATCGATTCGGCGATCGTCGACAATCGCGACGGCGCAATCGCGCGGCGGCCGGCCGCAACGTACGACGTAAAGGTGAAGGTGGAAGGCAACGTTGCCAAGATTTCAAGGATACGACGCGCGTCCTTCGGCTCGCCGATCGCCACGACGTAATGGACGCGACGGCCCGCGAAGCTTTCCCGCAACGAGGCGACGAGCGATTCGGCCTTTTCGGCGTTGTGCGCCATGTCGAAGACGACCGGCGGCTTAGCCGGCACGAGTTCCATTCGTCCTGGGATCGAAAGCTCGGAAAAACTTCTCAGGATCGCATCTCGGCTCGGGCGCAAGCTCTCGTCGAGCTGTTTTAGAACGGCGATTGCGGTTACCGCATTCGTGCGTTGAAAGGTTCCCAGTACCGGCAAGGGCGGCACTTCGTCGATTTGCACGACGTCGTGCGCATGGACGACCGGCGCCCCGACCTGCGCGGCGTATGCCTCGATAACCGCTGCAGCGGCCCCCGAAACCGGCCCCAGAACCAGCGGTATACCCGGCTTTGCGATGCCCGCCTTTTCGAGGGCAATCGCTTCAATTGCCGTGCCGAGGATCTCGGTGTGATCGTAGCCCACCGAGGTGATCGCGGCGACCACCGGATACAGAACGTTCGTCCCGTCGAGGCGACCGCCTAATCCCACCTCAACCACGGCCACGTCGACTTTTTCTTGCGCAAAGTACGCAAACGTCAAGGCGAGCAGCGTCTCGTAATACGTCGGACGCCCGTACCCAGACGTCGTGCGCTCGATCGCAGGCATCGCGCGATCGAGCGTCTCCGCGAATCGCTCGCACGGGACGGATAGACCGTCAATGCACGCGCGCTCCGTCATCGAGTGGAGGTGCGGCTTCGTATGAAGGCCGGTTCGCTTGCCCGACGCACGCAGCGCGCCGGCGATCATCGTCGAAGTCGAGCCCTTTCCGCTCGTGCCGCCGACGTGGATCGTCGGATAGCACCGCTGTGGATCGTCGAGATGACGCAGCAGCGCGCGCATGCGGTCGAGCTTGTACGACGTGCGCGGCGAGGTGACTTCGTCGATCGTGCCGAGCAGATAGGCTTCGGCTTCTGCGTAGCTCGAAATCCTTGTCATCCGTCGACGACGCAATCGTTCAAGAGCTCCAGCGCATGCGGAATCACGGGCAGCACGATGTCGAGTGCCTCGCCGACCGCGCGGGGGCTTCCGGGCAGGTTAACGATCAGCGTGCGATGGCGAACGCCCGCGAGCGCGCGCGAGAGCATAGCGGTTTTTACGCTGGCGAAGGAGACCATCCGGATCGCTTCGGCAATTCCGGGAACCTCGTAGTCGAGGATCGCGGCCGTGGCCTGGGGCGTTCGGTCGCGCGGCGAGAGACCGGTGCCGCCACTCGTAAGCACCAGATCCACTTCGTGCGAATCCGCCAGATCGATGAGTTCGGCCTGAAGCGCTGCCGGATCGTCTGGCATTACGCTCTCTTTTGCGATTGAATAGATGGTGCCAAGCCGCTCCTTCATCACTGGAATGCAGGCATCTGCGCGTTCGCCCGACGCGGCGCGGTCTGAAAGCACGATCAGCGCAACGCGAAAGGTCACTCCTTATTCCTCACCTTTGTCAACCCGCGCCATGTCATCCTGACCCTTCGACTGGCTCAGGGGAAGGATGAAGGACGATTTTCCGCCGGTCTTCTCGAGCAGTCGAACCGACTCGATCGTGATGCCTTTGTCCAAAGCCTTCGTCATGTCGTAAATCGTCAGCGCCGCAATCGTCGCGGCAATCAGCGCCTCCATTTCGACGCCGGTCTGCGCGTCGGTACGCGCGGCAGCCTCGATTTCCAGCGTGCCATCGGCACGCCACTCGAAGCGCACCTCCACGCTCGTCAACGGTAAGGGATGGGCCAATGGAATCAGCGCGCCGGTCTGCTTTGCGGCTAAAATGCCGGCAATCTGCGCGGCCACCAGCGCGTCGCCTTTGGCCAAGGTCGCTTCCCGAATCGCCATCTGCGCGGCGGCGTTCATGCGCACCAGCGCTTGCGCCCTCGCGAAGCGCGACGTGACGCTCTTACCCGATACGTCGACCATCGCGACGCTTCCGTCCGTAGCGACGTGAGAAAGCTTCATCGCTTTGGCGCGCTCTGAAAGCGCGCCCAGATCAGGGAGAGCAACGCCAGAACCCAAAGGATGATGAGATGCGTGATGTGGTGTGCGTGTGCGGCGCCCGATTCCGTGAAGTAGTTGATCGTACCCGTACCGTAAAGGATCCCTAGCACGAAGAAGACGACTGCCAAAACGATGGCGACAACTCTCATGTGATGACTCCTTTTCTCGCAAGCACGAAACAGATGGAACCGACGACGATGCAATACCACCCGAACGGCCGCAGATCGTTCGAGCGGAAGTAGCGCGTCAAAAAAGCCACGGAGAGGTACGCGGCGATGCCGGCCGCGATGCCGCCGGCGACTGCTTGTACGAGCACCAGATGCGCCTGCGGCGCAAAGAGCCTCGGGAGTTCGAGGAGGGCGGCGGCGAAAATAACCGGCGTTGCGAGCAGAAACGAGAATCGCGCTGCATGTTCGTGATCGAGGTCGCAGAGCAGCCCCGCAACCATCGAGCTTCCCGATCGCGAAATCCCGGGTAGGAGCGCAAACGCTTGCGCGACACCGATGAAGAGGCTCTCGGGATAACTCAGGCGATCGATCGGCTTGCTCTTTCTGGCCCGGGCTCGCTCTTGGACCCTGCGCAGAGCCTCGCCCGCAAACATGATTAGCCCGTTGACCAACAAGAAAAACGCGGCCGGGGCCGGCGAGCCGAAGAGGCGGCGCACGGGATGCTCGAGGACGACGCCCAGCAGTCCGACCGGAATCGTCGCGACTACGAGCAGCCATCCGGTTCGCTCGTCGGGGTCGGAGCTCAGTCGACCGAGAACGATGCTGCGCGCGAGCGCTCGCACGATCGCGTACCACTGCGTTCGATAGAAGACGATCAATGCAAGCGCGGTTCCCAGATGCAACACGACGACGAATGCCAGAAACGAAGCACTCGACCGATCGATGTTGTTCCAGTGCAGCAATGCCGGAACGAGGATCGTATGACCCAGGCTCGAGATCGGGAAGAGTTCGCTAACCCCTTGCAAGAGAGCCAGCACGAGCGCCTGAAAGAAGGTCACGGCCCAGCGTTTGCCCGACGGCGCCTTACGGCCTGCCGGTTACCACGCGACGAACTTTACGCTAAACGTGGCATTGCCGGCGACTGGTTTACAATCGTGCAACGGCGCGCTGTACCGAGCGTCGCGTGCCATCGAGACGGCGACGAGGTCGAGCGACGAGTTGCCGGTGCTCTGTGCGACGCTCGCGCCGCTCACGTCTCCCTGTGCATCGAGCGAAACCGAAACGAGTGCGACGCCGCTGGTGTGGTCGGCACGGACCGCCGCCGGAATATCGGGCGGGGGCGGCGTGGCGACGACCGCCGCGGCGGCGTTTGGTTCCGCGCACCCGGCCCCGGCCGCCGAAGGGACCGCGGTGGGAGCCGGCGGCGGCGCCGGCGTCGAGCGACCAGGACCACCGCCTTCGGAGCGCGCTACGGCGGCGCCCCTAGCACGAGGCCTCGGAGGTGCGAGATTTCGAGGTGAGGGCGTTTGCGTGTGTCGGGGAGGCGGCGGTGTGTTGCGGGCCACGATCATCGTCGAGCGGCGCACGACCGAGACGGCTTCAGGCTGAGTTTGAAAATCCGCGGTCGCGGGATGCAGGACCAGTGCAACGATCGCATGCAGCACCAGCGAGAGCGCGAAGGCGACGAGCAACACGCGCTGAGCGCGTCTCATACCTCATTGAGCGCGCAACGGCCGGTAGCGCGACTAATCTGGTTGGAAGTCGGCGCGGAAGAGATAGTCGCCTTCCACCGGCTGACAGTTGACGAGCTTCGGCGAGTACGTGGACTGGCGAGCCGCGCGCAGGGCAGCTTGGTCGATCGCCATGTTATTCGAGCTCTTGTAGATCTTCGTGCCAACCAGATTTCCGGAGGGTCCGACGGTCACTTCCACCTGCACGGTGGTCGCCCCGATGCCGATATCTTTTGCCGACTCCGGATAATCCGGCTGCACGGCGTTGGTAACCGTCGCGTCGGCGTCCGGGTTCGCGCAGGCAGGCTTGGGCGTGCCCGGCGGTGCCGTCGCCGCGACGGGCGCAGCGGTGCCTTGACCCGCCGGAGCGCCGTTTTCACTGCCGTTCGCCGGAGCGTTGTAGGTGTTCTCCGTCGAGCTGCTGCTCTTACTCGAGCTGCTCTGGTGGACGACGTTGATCTTCAGCTTTGGCTGCGTGACCTGTTGCTTGGGCGGCGGCGTGGCCTGCGGAGGGGGAGTCGGCGTCGGCGGCGGGGTCGGCGTCGGGGGCGGCGGCGTGTGGATGATCGTCGGCTTCTTCGTAATCTGGACCTTCTCGGTTTCCTGTTCCTCGGAATGCTTGTTGATATTGGGAAAGACCGAACCCACCGCTAAGTGTATGAGCAGCGAAATTACAAAGGCCCAGCCGATAAAGCTGCGGACTCGTTCGCCGGTCGAGATATAGCGGTCGCGCTTTGCCATCGGCTACGGATTCATTCCCGGAGGCGCGCCTTGAATGTGGTTGGCGAGCCCAAAATTGGTGAGATCCTCCTGCTTCGCGGCATCCATAACCTGCAGAATAACTCCGTAGCTGGCCGCAGGATTCGCCTTGATGATCACGCTTGTAAACTTATGGTCGGTCGCGTCTTGAAGCTGCGCGAAGGCCGCTTTCGCATCTCCGATCGTCACGTCGTTCGAGCCGATTTCGATGTGGTTGTGTTCGTCGATATTAACGACGATTTGAGACGGCGTCACCCTGAGTTTGTTGTAGGCATCGGGTAGCTTCGGTTCTTTCGTGACCGACGCTAGAATGATGAAAATAATGAGGAGCACCAACAGCACGTCGGTAAACGGCGTGATGTTGATCGTCGACATTACCTCATCTTCGCCTCCGCCGGCGGAAACGGCCACGTTTTACAACCTCCCTTTATGCGCTTACGACGTGACGAAGCCGACGTCTTCGAGGCCGGTTTGCCTTGCCGCATCGAGGATCCTTATAATGATCCCATACGGGGCCTTTGCGTCGGCGATGATCGAAACGTGGTGGTGCGGTTTCTTCTTGGACGCCTCGTACATCATGCGGTAAATGCCGGTCTCGTCCGTCTTCTGCCCGTCGACGAAGATAACGCCTTTGTTGTTGACGTCAACTTCGATGTCGTTCTTGTTCTTATTTTGGGTCGAGCTGTTGGGGTTCTTGTTCGGCAGCTCTTTTTCGAAGCCGGGCGGCGCGACCAGCGCGGCGAGGATCATGAAGATGATGAGCAAGACCAGCAAAACGTCGGTAAACGGCGTGATGTTGATCTCCGCCATCACCTCTTGATCTTGCTGCGAGGAGAGCAGTGACACGGTCGCGCCCTACGGTTTACTTAGCGCCGGTCTTAGTAGGCTGATAGAGGTCCGTCGGAATCGGCGAACCAGTGTTGTGGAAGTGCAGCATTTCGGCGAGCTGGTTGGCGGCGACGATCATCTCTTGGTTGTAGTTCTTGATGCGCGACTTGAAGAAGTTGAAGAACACCACCGCGATGACCGCGATGATGAGACCGGTGGCCGTGGTGATCAAAGCCTCGGAGACGCCCGCGGCGACGACGGCCGGGGTCGAGTTCCCCTTTAATGCGATATCTTGGAAGGCGCGAATGATGCCGAGCACGGTTCCGAAGAGACCGACGAAGGGCGCGATAACGGCGATCGTGCCGATGATCGGGAGATTACGCTCGAGTGAGTTGAGATGCTCCATCAGCGCGATCGAGAGCGCGTCGGTAATGTCGGCGCGATTCTTTTCGCCGCGGCGAAGTCCGAACTCGAGGATGCGTGGGAGCATCCCGCGGCTCTTCTTGCAGATGGCGATCGCTCCGTCGAGGTCGTCGGCCGAAACCTTCGTACCGATCTGGCGCAGCAACCCCTTCGTGTCGCCGTGCTGTGTCTGAAAAAAGACCATCCGTTCGATGACGACTGCGACGCCGACGATCGAAATGAGTAAGAGCAGCCACATATCCCAGCCGCCCTGCTGCATGAGACCCAAAAATCCCGAAAACACGCCTCTACGACCCTCCCAAATTAGCGTTGTTGCGCGACGAACGCGCCCCGTGAGGGCGACCCATTGGCCTCCCCCGCTTAAAGTCCTGTACCTTAGAGACCGCCCCCCGAGGGAGCGCTAGGCGCCGGGTTGAGATTCTGTTTCACGAACGTTTCGATCTGAAGCGAGAGCGCTTCATTTCCCTGCGCCTTGGCTAGCTGATCGGCTTTGGCGAGCGCATCCGTGGCCCTTTTCTTGGTTCCGTCGTCATGGCTGGATGACCACTGAGCCGTCAGAGCAATCCCTTCTGCAAAGTTCGCTTGAGGATTATCCGGCTGCAAAGCGATCGCCTTATCGGCATAGCTCTGCATCCGCTTGTAGTCCGGCTTCGGACCTTGCGCTATAGCAAACGCAGCTAACACGTTGGCTGTGACGGCGACGGTGGGATCGCCCACTGCGGCGGCCTGATCGTAGTCACGCAACGCCGTTGCCGTATCTTTGGCGACCGCCGCCGCTTGGCCCGACTTCAGCAAGCTCGCGCCCATCGCTCGGGCGCCCGCCGTGCTGCTTGGGTCGAGCTGCTTGATCTGCGCCGCAATGGCCTGTGCGTCTTGCACGTCGTTATTGGCTAAATACGCCTGCAGAAGCTCGGCGTCGATGTTCACCTTCGAGGCGAGCGGTATCTTGGAATCCGCCATGGCCGTGTCGTGCGCCGCCTTGAGCGATGCCAGGGCGGCCGCGCTATCATTATTCGCCAGCTGCGCCACGCCGAGGGCGAAGCGCGAGTTGGTATCGGGCGCGAGCGCTACGGCTTTCTGCGCGTACGCGAGGGACTGCTCTGGGTTGTCGGTCGCGCCTTTAACCGCGGCCGCGGCGAAGCTTTGCGCCGCTGCCGAGCGGAACTGCGCGCCGATCGTCGGCACCTTATCGAAGGCCGCCGACGCGGCCGTAAAATCGCCGGCGTCGTAGGACGCTACGCCCAGCATTTCGCGCAGCGAGTCGTCACCCGGGGAATTGAGCAGCTCCATCTGCGCTTTGGATTTCGCTTGCGCGTACTGGCCGGCGCGAATGAGCGCCGCGACCTGGCTTGCAGCCGGCGTCAGCGAGGCACCGCTCAGCGACACGCCCGAACTCCCACTCGAGCTTTGTACGACGGTCCGGCCGTTAAATCTCAAGGTGAAATCGTAAAAGGCGGTGATCGGCGTAGTTCCTCGGCGAGCCGGTCGATAGGTCGAGCTGTTCGCGATCTCGGTCGCCGCGGCGTTGTCGCCCGAGTTCGTCGAGCTGATGATTTTTGTGACCTTGTGCGATCCATCGGCATTGACCTGGACTTGTACCACCACCTTGCCGCTACCGGCGATCGTCGTCGACGTCTTGCCCTCTTTGATGAGTTTGGCCGGCACGAACTCGTTCGCGTACTGTGCGAGAGCCGGAATCTGGCCCACCGCAAAGAGCGTCGCGACGGCGACTGAGAGCACTCGAAGGGATTGATTCATGGCATCACCTCAGGCGGGGTGGTACGAGGCGATTCGTCCTGCGGCCTGCGATGCCGCCGCAGCGCCTCGATCTCTTTTCCGGTCAGCTCCCGCACGCGGCCCGGCGGCAGCGCTCCGAGCTTGAGGGGCCCGAATCGAGTTCGCGTCAACTCCAGCACGGGATGGTTTAGCGTTTCGAACATGCGGCGCACTTGCCGATTTCGGCCTTCGTGAATCGTCACGTCGACCAGCGATCGATCGCGGCGTACGGCAAGGACGCGAACTCTCGTCCCGGCCGCGCGTCCATCGTTCATGACGAGTCCCGCCAGCAAGCGCCGCACGTCGTCGGAAGAAAGGCGCCCCGCAATAGCGGCCCGATACGTCTTGTCGACGCCGAAGCTGGGGTGAAGCAAGCGGTGTGCCAGTTCGCCGTCGTCGGTAAGGAACAGTAGCCCGGCGGTATCGTAGTCGAGCCGGCCGACGGGGAATACACGCGGACGATCGACGAGGAAGTCGGCGATGCTGCGGCGCCCGCGGGGGTCGCGCATCGTCGTCACCACGCCGAGCGGTTTATTGAAGATCAGATAGGTCGGCGCCCCGGGAAGTTCGACCGGCACTCCGCCAACCTCGACCAAATCGCCGGCACCTACGAGCGTTCCGAGCTCGCGCACGGTCGTCCCATTGATCCGCACGGACCCGTCGGCGATCATCGCGTCGGCGCGCCGCCGCGACGCAACCCCCGCGCGCGCTAAGTATTTGTTAAGCCGAACCGCCTCCGCCACCATTTAAAACGCGGAAATATTAGTGGAGCGGAAGGGCGTTACGCGTTACGTGATGCCGAGGAGGCTCTGACCGAGGAGCGCAGCATGGATGCGGAGCGACGAGGCAGCGCAGCAGGAGCCCTTCGACTCGCTTCGCTCGCTCAGGACCGGCTCCGCCGGGAGGCGGAGCGACGAGCGACTCCGAGGCGTTACGTAACGCGTAACGCCCGAAGCGGAAACTAGTACTTTCCGTTATTCCCGCCGCCGTCTTCGTAGCCGCGGTTCATCGAGAGCGCTTCCTTAGTGACGGTCTGCAGGAACTCTTCGTTCGTGCGTGTCTGGGCCATCTTGTCGAGGATGATCTCGGTGATGTCGCCGGTATTGAGCACGGCAGTCGCGCGACGGAGCATCCAAATCTTGCGCATCTCGTCGGGTGTGAGCAGCAGCTCTTCGTGCCGGGTTCCGGAGCGCTTGATGTCGATCGCCGGAAAGACGCGAGACTCTGCGAGCTTGCGAGTGAGATCGATCTCCATATTTCCGGTGCCTTTGAACTCTTCGAAGATCACGTCGTCCATCTTGGAGCCGGTCTCGATGAGCGCGGTTGCGATGATTGTCAGCGAGCCTCCCTCTTCGATCTTGCGAGCTGCACCAAAGAATCGCTTGGGTTTGTGCAGCGAAGCCGTATCGAGGCCGCCCGAAAGCGTGCGTCCCGAGCTTGCGACGACTTGGTTGTAGGCGCGCGCGAGGCGGGTGATCGAATCGAGCAGAATCACGACGTCTTTTCCGAGCTCGACGAGGCGCTTGGCGCGCTCCATCGTGAGTTCGGCAACGGCCGTGTGGTTTTCGGGATGCTCGTCGAACGTCGAGGCGACGACGTCGCCGTCGATCGTGCGCTGCATGTCCGTGACTTCCTCAGGGCGCTCGTCGACGAGCAGCGCGATGATGTGCGCGTCGGGATGGTTGATCGAAATCGAGTTGGCGATGTTCTTGAGCAGCGTCGTCTTGCCGGCTTTTGGCGGTGAAACGATCAGGGCGCGCTGGCCCTTGCCGATCGGGCAGAAAAGATCGATGACCCGCGTGGAGAGCTGCGTCGAGCGCACTTCGAGCTTAAAGCGCTCTTGCGGATAGATGGGCGTTCCTTTTTCGAAGAGTCGCCGGCCCTTGATGGCTTCGGGGTCGAGATCGTTGACTTTGTCGACGCGAATCAGCCCGTAATATTTCTCGCTCTCCTTCGGCCGGCGCGCTTGGCCTTCGATCATGTCTCCGCGCCGGAGCTCGAAGCGGCGAATCTGCGTTTGACTGACGTAGATGTCGTCGTTGCCGACGTAGTATCCCGCGCGGCGTAAGAAGCCGTATCCCTCGGGCAACACGTCGAGAATGCCGCTCGCGACCTCGATGCCCGATCGTGCGATCTGGCCTTGAACGAGCAGCGTAACGATCTCGTCTTTCTTCAGTTTTGCGGGTGCAGGAAGCTCGACTTCCAGCTCCTTCGCAATCTCGACGAGTTCCGTCTTCGTCTTTTCGGAGAGTTGGGCCGCAGTCAGCATCGGAGGAACCTCGACCTGCTGCGGAAGCTGGTCGTGGAATGCACCCGGATGTTGACCGAAATGGTGACGCCGGCGCGTTCGGCGCCGTCGGCCTCCGCCGGCCTGTGGAGGCCGCGAATCGTTATTTAGCCGATGCTCGATGTTGGGACGGTGTTCGGTTTGCAGAAGAGTTCTCTCTTATGGAGTCGCGCACGCCAAACTTCGAGATCGAGGCGAGGCTGCCGTCGCAATCAGATCGGTGGCGTGAGCGGTGAGGGTATCAAGATATCGCGGCTGTCAACAGATGACCGCTACGCGACGCTCACACTATAGCATAAGCCCCGGCCAGCGTTCAAGCCGGGCTCAGAGCGGCGGGTCCGCTCACGTAGGGATTGCCGGCTAGGTAGAATCGCAGGCGCTCGTCCGCCGCTCGAGTTACGCCTATGCGCCGGCTGCGGCGCACGGCCTCGGGAGCCCAGTCGTCCCGGGCAAGCCAAAGGGAGCGGCCCAGGAAGAGGTCGGCGCCGTCAAAGGATCGATCGATGGCAAGCGCTCGACAGAGGCGGCCAGGCCCGCGACAGAGATCGCGAGTGCGCTCTACCCCTCTGCGGTGTTGCATAAGCGCGAGCCCTTGCGTCGGCTCGAGGGCGCGAACGAGCACTCCCGCGCCCGTTCCTTCGCGCTCGCTCGAAAGATTAAAGCAGAACGACGTGCCGTAGATTTGATAGACGTAGGCGCGATGCGGCGCTCCAAAGAGCGTTGCGTTGCGGGAGCTCTTTCCGGAAAATGCGTGACAGGCGGGATCCTTCGGAAGGTAGGCCTCAGTTTCGACGATGCGTCCCGCCGCAGTCCCATCCTCGCTCTCGCGTATCAGAATGCAGCCGAGCAGAGCCTTTGCGAGCGCTTCTGTCTCGACCGGCAAAGCCTCCGAGTCGAGGCGCAACGGTTTCACGCCGCAACGTTCAGCGCTACTTCCGCTCCGGCCCTTTGCATCAGTTCGTCCGTGGCTCCGGTCCCAATCTCGACGTCGTGAAAGGCGTTGAGGGCGCACCGTAGGCGAACGTAGGGAAGTACCAGCGCCTCCGGCACGTCGCATCGCGTCGTGACTTCTTCTACAAACCGGCGGTCCGGCATCAGAAAATGGGCGCGAGTAACTCCGCGTTTCCAGAGCGAACGCGCGACCGTCACCAGAGCCGCATAGGCGACCGCGCGGTCCAGCACCAGGCAACGGCGCACGATCCGGAAAGGTAGGCGCACTACCTCCCGACCCTCGGCGCCATTGAGCGCGGCGTATGCCACGCCACTGCCCTCCGGCCCAGCGGCATATCCGACCTCTACCTCGAGAACCTCACCGAGCCTTTGCATCGCATTCGCCTGGTCCTATTTTATGCGAACATATGTTCGAGGTCAAGCAATTCGTGCCGGCCGGATCAAGCTTTCATAGAGGGCCAGGGTGCGATCGATCTGCTCCTCGATCGAGAAGCGCTTCGCGGCCTGGCGCGCTACGGCGGTTCTGGCCGGTTCGGAGACGCTTCCGACCTGACCGAAGGCTCGCGCGAAGGCCTGTGCGGTTGACGGTACGAGCAGGCCGGCCGGCCCGAGTACGTCTCGGTTTTGGGGCGCGTCGGCAGCAATGACGCTCGCCCCGGCGGCGAGCGCTTCCGCTAGCACGATGCCCTGGGTTTCGGTCGTACTGGCCATCACGAATGCGTCGGCGCTGGCGTAGAGATCGGGCAGATCTTGCCGTGAGATGAAACCCAAGAAGCGGCTCTGTTCGAAAACGCCGAACCCCCGCGCGAGCTGTTCTAAATCGGCGCGCGACGGTCCGTCGCCGGCGACCACCAGTTTCAATGAAGGATCGTTCGCACGCGCGAGGGCTTCAAACAGCAGTTCGAGGTTCTTCTCTTTCGCCAGCCGGCCGACGCAGAACAGCATGCGATCGTCCGTCCGGACGCCGATTCGTTCCCGAACGTCGTCCCTACGACGGCCGGCAGCGAAAAGTGCGATGTCGATCCCAGTCGGCACCGTTTCAATCCGCACCGTTACGCCGAGCTCGCGCAGACGCGCAGCCATCGCGGGCGTCGGAGCGATAACCGCGTCGGCCAGGTTTGCGAAGGTCCGCGTGAGCCGGTTCGCCGCAAAACGCGTCGCGTTTATTTCGAACGGCACGTAGTGAGCGTAGGCCTCGAGTTGCGTATGGTACGTGTAAACCAGCGGCATCCCATAGCGGCGCGCACACCGCATGCCCATCCATCCGGTTACGAACGGCGAGTGCGCATGGATGACCGAGAGCCCCTTAATCACCGCGTTGACGCGCCGGCTCACCAGCGGCAGCGTCAATCGGTACGGCGTGCGCGCGGGCAGTGGGAGCGACGGAATCCGGTGGACGTCGCCCTCCGTTGGGGCCGTTCCCGGCATCCTCGGCGCAAAACAGAAGACCTTGTGGCCGCGTGATTGCAAGCCCGAAGCCAACGCTTCCACCGACGCCACTACGCCGTTGATGACCGGACGATAAATCTCAGTAAAAAGCCCTACGCGCATGGACGGCATCGCCGGACTTTCTTCGCTTCGACGTTCGGGCACGCCCCGGGGAGGCCCTGACCCGCTACGCACCCGGCGAACCAGGTGGGGGCGCCTTGCATTGCGACTTTTGTCATACTGTCGCCTCGAAAGGTGCGTGCTATAGTGCCCGGGTCAGAGCCAGCCCGCCCATACGCACAGCAAGCTAGCTCGGAATATGTTGGCGTTTTCCGTCGGATCCGTTCTCTCGGCGGCCGCGTGCGCCGCTGATAGAAAATGCGCGAGTCGCGTGCATCGTTCGCTCCGCTGCGGAGTGTCGAGCCCAGACCTTGGACGCGATTTGGAACAGAAAGGAACCCCGGATTGATCGGACGCGTGATCTACGCCGCTTTTCTCGTTGTTGGGCTTGCAGTCTCGCCCGTCTGGGCGGCCCCCACGGTTTCGCAAGGCGCCGCGACTGGCGTAACCTATAGAAACGGCGTCATTAGGTGGGAGCGCCTCGAACGCCGCCGCGTTCAACCGAAGACCTTAACTCGGCTTTCGATGCTCCTCGCGCCCGGGAGCTCGAAGATCATCGCTCGAGGCCGGCCTGGCCTCGAACAGGTACGAGTCCAATACGCCCAGCGCGACGGAGGGCCCGTGCGCCAGCGGATACTCTCCACGGCGCTGATCCGCAAAGCGAACCCGCGAATCGTCGCGCAAGGTGTTAGCCCGGCCACGCTCGCGGCCTTTGAAGCCCACGGCTTGCTCCAAATGGCGTCGTTGGCTCGCGGTGCGATTCAGATGATGGCCACGGCCTACACCGCCGCAAGCGCAGGCGGCGGGGGCATGACGGCCAGCGGCCGGCGCGCCGGTTATGGAATCGTCGCCGTCGACCCTCGCATCATCCCGCTGGGAACTCGTCTTTACATCCCGGGCTACGGCATGGCGATCGCCGGTGATACTGGAGGCGACATCGTCGGCAATCGAATCGATCTCGGCTTCGACTCGCTGCGCGGGGCCATGCTCTTCGGCCGGCGCGACGTCACTGTTTACCGGCTGAAGTAGCGTAAAATAGGGGCGTGTCGAGCCCCCGTGCCGTGCTGGCGAAGGCGGGCCTTCGCCCTAAAAAGCGCTTCGGTCAGAACTTTCTCACCGATCCTGCGATTGCAGGTCGCATTGCCGGCTACACGCTCGAAGGTGCGCCACCGCGGGCTCGCACGATGGAGATCGGTGCCGGCACCGGCGTGCTTACGCACGCTCTCGTCGACGCAGGCGCGCAGCTTACCGCCATTGAGATCGATCCCGAGCTCGTGGCAGTACTTCATTCTCGCGAGGACATCGCCCCAGCACAAATCGTATTGGCCGACGCTCTGACGTTCGATTACCGCAGTTGGTCGGAGGGGCAGCCGTGGCGCGTCGCGGGCAATCTTCCTTATAACATCGCAACGCCGTTGATGCTGCGGCTGATCGAGATGCCGTCGGGCCCCGATTCTCTGACCGTCATGGTACAGAAGGACGTCGGCGAACGCTTCATGGCGTCACCCGGCACGCCGGCCTATGGAAGTCTTTCGGTAGCGGTCCAGTACGCGATGCAGGTCGAGATGCTCTTAACGATCGGGTCGCAGTCTTTTTTTCCGCCGCCGAAAGTGCGCTCGAGCGTCGTTCGCCTCACTCGCCGCGCCGAACCGGCCGTCACCGTGCACGACCTCGACCTCTTTTGGAAGGTCGTGCGCGGCGCGTTCGCGTACCGGCGTAAGACGCTCGTCAACAGTCTCGCGCTCGCGCTCGACATCGACCGCGCGGCGACTGCACGAGCGTTATCGTTGTGCAATCTATCCGCGGAGCTTCGTGGTGAACGACTCGACCTCGGCGATTTCGCCCGTCTGGCCGACGCGCTGGCCAAAGGATAGCTTCAAAGGCTTCTGGACGTGGCTGCTGGCCGGAGCCATCGCGGCTCTGTTCGGGCTGCTCTTAGTGCTGCAGCTCCTCGTACCGGCGCCGAAGAGTATCTCGCCGGCGCAACTGAACGCCGTGCTGATCGTGCAGCTGATCGCGGACGCAATTCTCGTCGCGATCGTACTGCTGGCGCTTCCGTCCCTCTCGAAGTTCAGCCTTCGCGATCTCGGATTCCGGGTGCCGACTTTAGCAACGATCGGAATCGGAATCCTCGGCGCGTTCGCGATGGCCCTCGCGGCGGAGGGCACGGCCTTACTGATCAACCTCGTGGCGCGCACCGAGCATCAGCAAGACATCGTTCAGATGTTTAAAGGACTTCACGACCACACGACCATTGGACTCTTCGCCGTTTTTGCAATCGTCTTCGCTCCGTTCGCAGAGGAAACGCTGTTCAGGGTCTTCTTCTTCAACATCGGCTTGCGTTTCGGCGGGTTTTGGACGGGCGCGATCGTAAGCGGCCTGCTGTTCGGAATCGCGCACGCCGATCTCTTTGAGTTGATTCCGCTGGCACTCGGCGGCATCGTCCTATGCGGCGTCTATTACATCACTCGCAACGCCTTCGCATCGATGATCTCTCACGCACTCTTTAACTCGTTCTCGATCGTCATGCTGCTGATGTTTCCAAAACTCACGCAATAAGGCTTCGCGCCGCTTCGAGCACCGGCTCCGCGCCGATCGTTGCACTGTCCAGGTAGTACAACCGGTGCCGCAGAGACTGCGGTTTGCTCGTCGTCGCAACGCGCCGATCGAATCCCCGATCGCGCACGTAACGGCCGACGACGTGAATTGCATTCGGATTGGGCTCGTCGTACCAGTCGGGATGGTGCGCGACCCATAGGCCGATCGCCGGGACGCCGCCGCGCGCCAGGACGAAATGCAGCGGACCGGCCGGAACTCCGATGAAGAGATCGATCCGAGCTGCCAACGCTTTGAAGAGCCTCGCGAAGGGCTCATCGAGTTCGGCGAACAGAGTGCGAAATCCAACGACCTTTTCGCCCAGGTCCTCGTCGTCCATCGAAATGACGACCCAATCGGAGGCGCGTCCTCGCAAAGCGGCGATGAAGGCGCGAGCCTCGCTTCCGTCTCCCCAGTTCTTGCGAGCCGCCGTAATGCCGGCCCTCGAGATCACGCAGAGCCGCTGACCTTTTGAAAGCACGCTCGCCAGGCGCTCGTCGACGCGTCGCTGCGTCGCCTCCGGCGCTGCAAAGTCGACCGCCGATCGAAGCGGTTGCGAGAGGTCGAACGTTGCAAGCCGCTCCGGACGGACGAGGAGTCGAGCCAAGTTCCGCGCTTTGGTGTGGAACGGGTAGGCCGTGCGCCCTTCCGTTTCCGGGTAGTCGGTCCACAACAGTGCGTCCGGCTCGAAGTCCGAGACGTTTTGAGAGAGCGGGAATGGAATTCTTAGCCGTACTTCCTTGTCGCCGCACTCGCGTAGGGTAATGCCGAGATGCGCGGCGCCGAGCTCGGCGCCGTCGGCCGGCGCTCGCACGCCGCTCAAAAGCGTCCGCACGATCGGGCTTCCCTCCAGCACGGTAACGTAATCGTCGCCGAAACGCGTGATCGCATAGGCATTCGAATCATCCAGCAGCGGAGCGACCTGACCGAAATGAACCCAATCGCCTAACCCGTGCGGCCAATAGATAAGGATGCGTCGCTCACGCAACGCGGCAAAGCGTCCGCGATCCTCGCGCAGCGCGCGGATCGGAGCGTAGGTCGAGATCGTCACGGGCTTAGCGGCACCCCCCCGCACCGACGGGCCGGCGCACGCCCGCGGAGGCTTGCGAAGAACGCGCCCGCGTTCGTATCGTAAGCCGGGCATCGGGCGAACTTTGGATCTGGCCGCGGATCGAGACGCACGTTCGGATTCGCCGCGGACACGGCCCACACGCCTTCGTCGCGTCGCGGCAGCAACTCCGCCTGCCCGCTATCTCGTAAGGCGACGGCGCGCGCGTAAGCATTCCAGTCGACAATATACGGCCAACGCCCCGGCCGCAGCACCGTGTCGTTGAAGAGCAGCGTCACGACGAGAGCGCAAGGCACCATCGCTCGCGCGAATCCGGGAACGCGCCCGAGCCCGAATGCCGCGGCGATCGCGGTGCCCGCCAGAAGCGGCGCGACGTAATGCGATCCCAACCGGCTCGGATCGTAGTTCCAGGGCTGCATGAAAACGATCTCGGCGAGCAACGGTACGCCGAGCAGTAGCCGGCGCCCGATCGCAAGCGGTGCGAAAGCAAAGGGTGCGAGCAGCAACGCGACGAGGCCGAGCTTACCGCCCACATTGAAAACTCGTAAGCCATACGGCGGAACGTTCGGATGCACGCCTCCGAGATGCTCGACCGCCACGAAAACCGCGCCGATCAAACCTGCGCTAAGAACCAGCCCAAGTCCGATCCGTCGATCCCACCACAGCGCGCATGCCGCCCCGAACCAGAGCACGAAGAGAAGCTCGTCCTCTTTGAGTCCGGCCAGCAGCGCACCCGCTGCGAGCGTTGGCCAGAGCAGCCGCTTGCGCGCGAAAAGGCCTCCCCACAAAGCCAGAACCGGCACGAAGACGTTCTCGGAGAAGTTATCGTAGCTGAGCCCCTGCGTCGCCGGCGAAAGCAGATACGCAACCCCGAGCAGGTCTGCCGCTCGCGCGCTAACCCCAACCTCGCGAGCCAGCAGCACGAGCGGAATCGCCGCTGCCGCAATCACAACGACTTGCACCACGATCAGCGTCTCCGCACGAGGCAACAACGCAATCAGCGGAACGAGAGCGATGAGCGCCCACGAATCGTGCACCGCAAAATGCTGCTTCCACTCTCCAAAATTCCACGACGAGCCGTGTTGCAGGTTAACGAACGTCTGCAGGTACGTCCCGAGGTCGGCGCCGTATCGCAGGGCGTAGAGCTTGTTCAGGTCGAGCGCGATGTAGACCAAAGCGTAGACCGCGACGGCCGCGTAGGTCCTTCTCATACGGTTAAATCTCGACGTCGTCGCCGTCGTCTTCGCGTTTCTCGCGGTAGACTTGCGCGACGATGTCGTGCAACCGTTCGACGAACTGTGAAGGCGCGAACTTTTCTGCGTGCTTGCGCAGATGCTGTGGATCGAAATGCGAGGCCTCGAACGTTCGAAGCTGGCCGGCGAGCGATTCGGCATTCGCATCGTCGAAGAAAGCTCCGGTATCCCCTTCGACGATCGTTTCGAGCGCGCCGCCTCCTCGGTAGGCGATGGTGGGCCGTCCGGCCGCCGCCGCTTCGAGCGGGACGAGCCCGAAATCTTCTTCGCCGGGAACGATCGCCGCGCGAGCGTTTCTCAGCAGCTCGTTGAGTCGAACGTCCGACACGTAGCCGAGCATCGTCGTCGTCGTCCCTTTGGCCATCGTGCGCAGCGACGCTTCCGCGGGGCCGCTGCCGGCGATCAGCAGTCTTACGCCGGCGAGCGATGCCGCGCGAATTGCAAGGTCGATGCGCTTGTAAGGCAGCAGACGCGAGGCAACGATGAAGTAGTCGCCGTTGCCGCGCCCGACGCCGAAGCGATCGATGTCGACGGGACAGTGCAGAACGTCGGCATCGCGGCCGTAGTACTTGCGGATGCGCGCCGCGACGTTGCGCGAGTTTGCGACCAATCGCGTCGGGCGCATCGCGGCGGCGCGGTCCCAGGCGACGAGCCGATCGACGAGCGGGCGCACGAGACGCGTACGCATCATTCCGGCAACGTACTCTTCGTAGGCAAATGCAAAACGGCTGACGGTGTTGACGTAACAAACGTGGATCGAGCTGCGTGGAAAGAGCACGCCCTTCGCCCACGAGGTCGTCGAGCTTACGATCGCGTCGTAGGCGCGAAGGTCGAACGTTTCGAAGGCGCGCGGATAGAACGGCGCCAGCGCGCGAAAGTAACGGTTGGCCAAGGGAATCCGCGCGAGATACGAGCGGCGCACGCGCCCGACGGGGAACTCGCTTCCCGCGATGCGTTCGTCGTAAAGCGCCGTATAGATCGGCGCGTCGGGCCACGCTCGCGCAATGTGCGCAAAGACCCGCTCGGCGCCCCCGCGCTGATTTAAGTAATCATGAACCAGCGCAACCTTCATCGTTAAACGAGGCTTTATTCAGTTCAGGCCTAGGCGCCGAGAGGCGAAGTGTGCTTTGCACATGAGCCTCTTGGCAACGACCGCATGGACTGAATTACGCCTCGTTTAGTCTTGCAGGTTTGAGCCGCGGGGCAGAACTAGCGCAATCGTCGGATTGCCGAGATAGGTGCGCGCGACGCGCTGCACGTCGGCCGGCGTCGTGGCGGAGATCGCCGCGAGAGCGCGGTTGATGAAATCCGGTGAAGTACTTTCACGCGAAAAGACCGCAGCCAGCCACGTTCGCGTTTCGAGCGTCGTCGCGTTGTTTGCAAAATCGCCCGCCGCCGCGGCCTTGAACTCTTCGATGGATCCTTGCAGCGTCGTGGCGGCGAGCACGTTGACGACCGAGAGGGCCGTCGCAAAAGTCCGACTCGGATTGCCGATCAGGCCGCCGTTTACGTAAATAACCAAGCTGGAGGGAACGCGGTCGTAGACGTACACGGAGCCCACGGAACGCGACGCAAAAGTCGGCGAGACGACTCCGGGAACCTGCGCGATGTCCGAGATCGTGCGCCGAAGGAACGCGGCGAGAACGAGCATCGGTCCAAAATCTCTGCCGTTGACGCTCGGGGCCGGGTATTGCGCGATTAGCCACGGTGAGGAGATGTCTCGGTGCGCCACGATTTCGCGCGTCGTTCCTCGCAGCGCGGCCATATGCACGGCGACCGGCGATGTGGTTCCGAGCGGCAGCGCACCGGCGAGAGCCGAGAGCGCGGCGGGGGAGAGCGCGTCCAGCCGTCCGGCGGCACTTACCAAGAGACCGCCGCGACGATAGTACGCGCGATAAAAGGCCGAGGCATCGCCGGGAAAGAGATCCGAAAGCGAAGCGGGCGTGCCAAGTTCCGGCAGCCCCGCGTTGGCCTGTGGGGACGAGGCCGCGTTGAGCATGTCCAAGCCGACTTGCAACGCGACTTGCTGGCTTGCAGCGATCTCTTGCGTCAGTGCGGTTCGTGCCGCCCGAACGGTCGCGGCAGAGAAATCCGGCGCGGCGATTGCTGCACGCAGGAGCTCGAGTACGGCCGGTGCGTCGTCGGGCAGCGCCTCGGCGTAGAAACGAACGTCTCCCGGGTCCACCGTGAAACGAACGGAGCCGCCGCGAGCGGCGACTGCATCTTCCAGCGGCATCGCGGGCACGCCTACGGGCGTTTTCATGATCGTCTCGGCGACGAGCGCGGCCACGCCGTTCTGCTTCATGGTCTGCCGATCGAGGCCCGCGCGCACGACCAACGTCACGCCGGCGAGCGAAGCGGCGGAATCGAGCTGTTGAAGTACCGTCGTGCCCGCGACCGTATCGATGCTCGGCGAGGGAACCGCCGGAGCCGCGCCGAGCAGGGTTATCGGCAACACCGCGAAGGCCAGTACTGCCGCACCATAACGCGCGAGATTCACTGTGACGACTCCTTCGCTTGCATGTTGACGACAACCGGGGTTGCCAAATAGTGTTTTACGACGTCAGCTACATAGGCTGGATCGAGCGCGCGAACGGAACGGGCGTAGGTTCCATCGAGGATTCCGGGGGCATACGCAGGGTTGCCTTCGACGCCGTACCAGCCGAGGTTGTCGGCGCGTTCCTGCGGCGTCTCCGTATCCGAAGCGATGTGATAGAGAAATGCTTCACGAGCCGCATTGAAGGTTTGCGCGTCCAGCGGCGTTTTCATCGCGGAGAGCGCGCCGAGTACGCGATCGCGAGCCGCTTCGGCGTGACCGCCCCCAATCGTTACTACCATGACGCCGGGATCGTGCATGGTGATGAACTGACCTACGACCAACGCATCGTTTGCGGCCTGGTCGAGTGCCTTCGAGACTACCCCCGTCTCATCGCGGAAGAGGTAATCAGCGATGAAATCCAACGCGGTCGCGGCTTTCTCGTCGGTGATGCGAGGGCCGATCCACGCCAATCCGATGCCGCCGACGAGCCCCAAAGCCGTCGCTGAGGCAGGAACCGCGGCCAG
>DATMKR010000142.1:0-6521 GCA_035571115.1 Candidatus Acidiferrum sp.
CGACGCCGGCCGCGGCGGATTTTCAGGCGGCTTTCGCGGCGGCGGATTCGACATGCACAACGACGGCTTCGCTTCGCATTCGAGCACCGGAGCGTTCGGCACGAACCGTACGACGACCGTGAATAATACGAGCAATGGTTACAACCGTACGACCACCGCGACCAACGGCAACTATAGCCGCACGAGCAGCGGCGGCGCCTCGAACAACGGCAGCTACTATCACAGCAGCACCGGATCGAACGGGTACGGGAGTCACAGCAGCAGCACGAACGGCAACGCCTATACGGGCAACTACAGCCATAACGGCAGCGGCAGTAACCCCTACGGATCGTACAACGCCTCCGGAAGCGGCAATACGTACAACCGAACCTACAGCGGTTCGGCCACCGCGACCAATGCCTTCGGTCAGACCTATCACGCCAACACCTATGCGAACGACGGCTACGTCTATCACGGCGCGACCGTGACCAACCCCGTCTACCACGGCTACCCGGCGTGGGGATGGAACGGAGGCTACGCGTGGTACGCCGCACCCTACTACTGGGGCGGCGGCTTTTGGGGAGCGTTCGCGGTCGGCGTCACCTCCGCCGCGGCGTACGGCGCGGTCGTAGCGGCGAACGACCAGAGCTACCCCTCTTATCAAGTAACGCCGGAGAGCCCCGGCGCGAAACTTCTCGAAAGCTACCAGCTGACCCAGACGCCCTGCGGGCAACCGAATCTGGTCGTAATCTACGGTCCGAACAACAGCGTGATTTGCGCCCAAGCGAACGCCCTCGTTGCGGCCGGGAACTATAGCGTGGATTCGCAGACGCTGACGATCGTCTCGGAGAAGCCGGCGACGTAGCGCGAATCCCAAATGACGACCTCTGGAATAGCCACCTGGTTACTCGCGCTGGCGTTTGCGATGCCGATTGCGGCCACGGCTGCGCCCGAGCCGTCACCGAGCCCGGCCGCGCAGGCGTCGCCGCCGGCCGCGCCTGACGCGAGCACCGGCGGGTTCGACGTCAGCAAGCTCACGCCGGCGCAGCAAGAAGCGCTTCGCCTGGCCATCATCAAGACGTCGCAGAATCCGGTGGGAAACATCACGGTCGTTCCCTTCCAGAACAACTTCAACTACGGCGTGGGTCCGTACACGCGCCTCCAGTACAACCTCAACGTGCAGCCGGTCGTACCGATCATGCTCTCGACGAATATGACGCTGATCGCGCGCACTATTTTCCCAATCGTCAACCAGCCTTCGGCCGCGCCGCCGCCCGTCTGCACGTCGCCGAACGGATGCCCGTCGACGTTCGGAATCGGCGACACCCAAGAGCAGTTCTTTTTTGCACCCAAAACCAAACCAGGTCAGCTTATCTGGGGCGTGGGCCCGATCTTCCAGGCTCCGACCGGATCGCCGAGCACGTTCACATCGGGTAAGTGGTCGGTGGGTCCAGATGCCGTCGCCTTGATCATGCCGGGGAAGTTCGTAATAGGGACGCTCGTGACGCAACTCTGGTCGGTCGTCGGACCGACGAGCCGCCCCGACGTGAGCGCGTTCTTTCTTCAGCCGTTTGTCAATTACAATCTGAAGAACGGCTGGGCTCTATCGACGTCGCCGAACATCACCGCGAACTGGAGCGCCGCACAGAATAAGTGGGCGGTTCCGCTCGGCGGCGGCGTTGCAAGAACTTTCAAGGACGGGGATCAGTTAATGTCGCTCGCGGTGTCGTACTATACGTACCTAACGCGGCCGCTGGGATCACCCCAGACGAACCTCAAGATCTCGTGGAGCCTGCTCTGGCCCGTTAAACGCGGGATCGACATCGGCCAATTATTGAAAGAAGCCCAATAGGTATTTATAGGTTGAAGGTGTAGCCAAGGAGCGGCCCGCTCATGTTGAATTTTTGAACCGCAACGTTGGGCGGAAACGAGAAATAGTTCAGCGTACGGTAAGTAGCGATCAGAGTTTGCCCGTGATTGAATGCATAGCCGGCGCCGGTATAGCCTTCCCACGTCTGATTGTTCGGGCCGGTGCTGGTTCCGAAGTCGATATAGTACGGCACGAAGATGTGGCCGTCTCCGAAGAACGCCTTCCCTCGCAACCCGGTGATTACGTCGTTCGTTAGCGTCGAAGCAACCACGGTGCCGTTCGTCGTGAAGGGTCCTCGCCTGCCGGTGATCGTGGCGTTATAGCCCAACGTCAGGTTGATCGGGAACTCACGCAGGCCAAGGAAGATGCTTAGATCGGCGTCGTGACCCCGTGCCACGGTGTAGCCCGCGGCAGCCTCCCAAATCCGAGGAACGAGCCGGGCCGACGTGCCGAGAGCAATCGCAAGCTGACGCCTACCCAACGGCCCGCTGATCGACCCCGAGGTATTCGCGCTGGCAGTAGCGTTCGTATAGATGTAGTCCCCAAAAACGTCGAAGTCGCCTTTGCGCAGATCGAGCGCCCCCATCGCGGCAGAGTTCAGCTTCGATATGTAGTCGGCCGGGGTGGTCGTGAAGTTGACGACGCCACTATGCCCCGCATGCAGCGGCAGGTTGGGAATGGTGTATTGAACCGAACCGTGCACGGTGGGAAGCCAGATGTACGGCGCGAGCGTTATATGAGTCTGCCCGTCGTACTCCCTGTCCATGAGCGTCGGGCTCGCCGCGGGCGCGGGCGTCGGCGGGGTCACGTCTTGCGCCAAAGCGACGGTTGTCGCAGCCGAGAAGGCCGCTATCAATAGAACCACGGACGACGCGACGTGCTTCGTCGAAGTTAAAGCATTCATCGCGGTAGATTCTACCGGGGAGCGTCCGGAGCGTCAATCCCAAAGACGCAAAACCTCGGCTCGCGCCGTCGATTGCGTTAATGGGACAGCAAACCGTCAACATCGGCGCTATCATGGGTTATGGCCGTTAATGCGCCCGCCCGTTATACGGCGCGCATGGAAGAGTCCGTCAACATCGCCGAGGACGTTGCTTACGAGCGGCTCTCGACGGGCATTCTGGAGTTCACGGTGCGCGCCGCAATAGCGCGATCCGAGGACGAAAGCGAATGGGAGCATGAAGAGCTCCGGCGGCGAGGATTAGGCGGCATCCAGATTTTCCGAAACGGCAAAGCCATCTGGACGGATCGCGATATTTTTGAAGCTGAGCTCGCGGAGGCCAGGCGCTCGAAATGCGAGGCCTATTTCGATGAAAGAAACGAACTCGATCCGACCTTTCTCGAAGAGCTCGATCGCGATCTACGGCAGCGCTGGCGGCTCGCCGGATACGAAGTCGCCACGCTCTTGGGAAGCATGAAAGCGCTTTTTTCCGAACTCGAGTCGGACGTGCGGGATCGCATCGCAGACGCTCGCCAGGCTTTGACCGATGAGATCCTCGCCTCTGCCTGCCCGGACGCCTACGAAGTGCGCAACGTTTCCGAGGGCGACTCTCCGAACATCTCGCGGTAGTCGGCGGTGAAGTGACCCATGTGCCAAAACCCCCATGCGGTCGCGACGTCGATGACGCGAATTCGCGCAGGGTGCGGGCGTTGGAGCGCCTGCCGAACGCCGCTGAGCCGCTCCCGCTTGAAATAGGCCATCGGACTAAAGCCCGTAACGGCTTGGAACGCGTTGATGAGCGAACGCAGACGCAACCCCGAAGTTTCGCTCAAATCCACGAGCGTCACGGTTTTGTCCAAATGTTCGCGCATATACGTTTCGCACACTCGAACTGCGGCGACACGTCGGCTCAGCGATGGTGGCCGCTCGGCGGTCGTGCGGTCGCGGCCGCCCAGAGCGTCGGCGAGTAGCGGGATCAGAGCGCGTTCGGCCATCTCGCGCGCCCGAACGACCCGCAAGAAACCCGACGATTTCGTGGAGTCACGCGACAGCCATCGCAGATAGTAGCGAAGCCGCTTTGCAAAGAGCTCGTTGCGTTCGAGCAAGGCATCGCCAACGTTTTCAAGCAAAGTCCGCGCGTCGGGCGAGTTTGGGAATTCGCGCGCGAGACGGCGCTCGTCGATCGTAACTGAAAGGAAAGCCGACGGCCCTGTGGTGCTAAGCCGGATCGACTCTCCGGTTGCGGCTACGTGCCCCTCGTCCACGCCGGCGCCGAACCAACGCGCGCATGTCGTACGGCTCGCGAGCATCCCGATTACAAACGTGCCGGGCCGCAAACTGGCCTCGAGTTTGAATCCAAGATTGGAGCTATACCAGACGATCCGCATTGCATCGAGCCTGACGATGCGGCGCTCGGCCGCGAACGAGCCCGGCTCCATCTGCGTCCAGGTAACGGACTCGGGTACCAATGCTCCTCTCGTAACGCCCGGCATTCGTCTTTACGCGCCCTCGCCCAACTCGGCGATGTCTCGACCCAAAAAGTAATTGAGCAGCGTTCTGACGGCCGCGATCGCCGCAAGCTTTCCGATGTCTTGCCACGTCGGCGCGACGACGCTACGAATGATGTCGGCCGCCAGCTCGAGTTCGAGCCCCAACAGGAGCCACGTAGCAAAATGCACCCAAATCCTTTTTCGTTCCTTTAGGGTCGCGTCGCGAAACAGGGACAAAAACGATTGATAGGCCGCCTTACTCGCGCCGACGACGATAAAGAAAACGGCAGCAACCTCTATGAGAGTCGCGGCGATCCCGGCGATGGCCGTGAAGGCCTCAGTGAATGCTGTCATGTTTTTGCCTCGGCTGCGGCCATACTCGTCCCGCGAACGCTCGCCCTGCAGCCCATCAAAGGAATTCCTGCGAAGGCTCCGAGAGGAGTAGTGCCCATGGAGCCACGCCGGGCCGCTCTCTCCGCGTTTGCTCTCGCGTTTGCATTCGTGCCCGCGCGGAGCCCCGCACAGCAGATTCCGGCCGCGCCTACTCCGACGCCGGCGCCGCCCGCGCCGTACGTTTCGATCGAAGAGGAAGTCTCGCCGAACTATGACGACGAGAGCGGTTCGAGTAACCTCGTTAACGTTCGCGGGCAGCTTCCGTATCTCGCCGGCGCGCAGTACGTTTTTCGACTCAAGCTTCCGATCGTGACGTCGGCGCCCACGACCGCGGTAACCGGGGCGGGGGATCTCGCCTTGTACGACTTGGCCGTCAGCGATAGTGCGCGCGGCCAGTGGCTCGAGGGCGTCACGATTCGTATTCCAAGCGCTCAAAACGACTCGTTGGGCAGCGGGAAATACTCCGTCGGTCCCGCGTTTGGTTATCAGACGCAGCACGGCCCTTGGACGCTCGGCTTCTTTCAACAAAGCTTCTTCTCGGTGATCGGTCCCTCATCGCGTTCGCCGGTCGGACAGTCGAAAATCGAACCTGCAGTCACGCTCGCGCTTGCTAGGGGCTGGAGCATCGGCCTCTCGACCATGACCATCACGTACGATTGGGTTCACAACGAATGGACCGAAGTGCCGGTGGGCATGCGCGTCGCCAAGCGGTTTAACGGCGGTCTTAGCCCGCTCGAAGCCTCGCTCGAGATGGAGCAAAACCTTGCCGACGTGAAAGGTGCGCCGGGTTGGACGATTCGGACGCGGCTAAAGTGGACGTTGCCCAGATAGCGGCGAACGAAACTCGAGGATGAGTGACGATTGATGGAGACCTGGGCGCAGGGACTGCCCGACGGAGTCTTCTTTACGCGTTTAGCGATCGCTACCGCCCTCGGTTTGGCGATCGGACTAGAGCGCCAGTGGCGGCAACGAACCGCCGGTCTGCACACGATGACGCTCGTTGCGGTTGGCGCGGCCCTGTTTTGCGCCATTCCCGGGCTCGGCGGAAAGGTTTCGGACCCGTGGCGTGTAGCGGCGCAAGTCGTCACTGGTGTAGGTTTTCTCGCCGGCGGGGTTATTTTGCGCCAGGGGCTCGACGTGCGAGGGCTCACCACAGCCGCCACACTTTGGGCGACGGCCGCCGTCGGCGCCCTCGTCGGCAGCGGTTTCGAGTTGCAGGGGGCGGTCGGGGCAGCGGTCGTCGTCGCCGTTAACACCATCGCCCAACCACTGGCGAGTGCCATTTCGCGGATACCTCGCCCAGCGGCAGAGAACTTCGTGACTGCGTACGTTCTGCGCGTGACGTGCGCGGTGGCGGCGCAGAAAGCCGTGCGCGAGTGCATTATCGGCGAGGTCGGAAAGACTTCGCTCACGCTGCTCGAGCTGAACACTTCGGCGGCGACAAATGGCTCCGTTGAAGTCGCCGCCAACTTGAACAAGCCCGGGCGCGACGACGGAGTCTCCGAAAGAATACGCGGCGAGCTCGCCACTCTTCCCGGCGTGAGCGCGGCGAGCGCGGAATCCGCCGAGCACGTCGTGTGAAGTCGTTCGCGTCGACCGCAACGTGGGGCGGATCGTTGGGAATCCTGTTGCTGATCGCAATCACCTTAGCGTTTCCCAGGCGCTACGAGCTCGGGCCGCCTTGGGAGGAGCCGGCATTTACGGTCACGCTGGTGGCCGTCTTTCTCGTATCGGCGATCGCCAATCTCGCTCACGGCTCCGGCCTCGTTAAAAACGCCGCTATCCTAACCGTCGTCGGCGCCACGTCCGTTTACAACGCGCTATCACTCTTTATGCTGGTCCTCTTTCT
>DATMKR010000143.1:0-24780 GCA_035571115.1 Candidatus Acidiferrum sp.
CTCGCCCTCGCGACCGGCGCATGCGAGATTCGCGCGATGGTAGGAGCGAGCAAACTGTTGTCGGCACGACCGCCCGGTCCACCTGGAGAGAACGTTCCCGGCGAACTACCGCCGGAGCAACCCCCGAGCATCGCCAGCGTAGCCGATGCGCCGAGCGCGGCACGGATTACGCGAAAAATAGCCATAAAGTTGGCCTACCATTTCTGCTCCCCTTGGTCTGCTCCCAGGAAAGTATCGGTCGTCCAACTGGTGAAGCATTCGCGGTCTACGAGGTTCGAAAACGAGGCATCAGCAGAAGAAACAAAGGTCTTGAGGGTCGCCTCCAACGAGATTCTAGCCCTGGAATTTTAGCAGTCCCAGGGACGTGTCACAATCGTGGAAACCCCTAGTCTTTACCGGCGTACCGATTCGAGCAGTTGGTGACGAGACCGCAGGCCCATTCGGCGCAAGATCGAGGTCATATGACACTCGACCGTTCGCGCCGAGATCGAGAGTCTTTCGCCAATCTCGCGATTCGACAATCCGACGATCGCCAGCTGAGCGACGCTTTGCTCTCGTAGAGTCAGCTCAGAGGGGATCGACGCTGCCGGATCCGCTGATCCATCGGCCGCACAACGGGCGCGATGGGCGGAGGCGCCGAGCAGGGTCGCGGCCAGCTCGTAACTCGTCCACCGGAGCGTTCGAAACAAGGTGGCCGCGGCGGTTGCCTCGCGTACACATCCTTCGGCGTCGCCCTCGCGGTCTAAAACGAGGGCGTCGAAATAACGTAAATGCGCGCTCGCCACGTCGGCGTTCGGCAGAAGCGTTCGGCTTCGCAAGACTTCGCGAGCTTGCTCGAAGTAGCGCTCCTCGCCGAATTGGGCGACCGCAAGCGGCAGATCGCACGCTTCGTCCGCGTTCTTCACGTACTCGAGCGCTTTTGCGAGAAGCTCTCGAGCTTTTTGCAGCTGTCTCATTCGATGGTAATATCGAGCGAATGAGCAGGCGACGGGTCCGAGACGCGGCGGTTGACCCGACCTAAATGCGAATGTCAGAGCATCCTCGTTCGCGCATTGGTTGAGAAGATATGGATCGTTGCACTCGATAGCGATCGGTATCCCAATCTCTGCCAAAGCTTCGAGTAAGACCGGCGGAGGATTCTCAACGGTTGCCGCTTGGTCAACGTAGGCATGGGCCAGATGCCGGTTGCCCCGGCGGCTGAGTACTCGCGCGTACTCGAGCGAAATGCAGGCAACGTACCACCCGAGATTCCGATCGCGCGCCGCGCTCAGCGCCTGCAAAAACAAGCTGGCGGCGAGTTCGGTGCGGCCGAGCAGACTGGCGGACATAGCATGCGAGTGGAGTATGCTGGTGTACGCATATGGATCCGGATCTTGCTCGGCGTAGTGGAGCGCCTTCGCAAAGCTTTCGGATGCCATCTCGGCGTTACCGGAAGATGCGTACACTAACGCGCACACCCGGTGGTACTTGGAGATCATCTTTGGATCTTTGGGCAAGGCGCGTATGCTGATGGCGCGCAGGTAGCGCTGCGCTTCATCGTACCGCGACAACAAGTGAAGAACCATTGCCAACGACAGCCGGGTCGCAAGGATCAGGTCGGCGTCCTTGGAAGCGGTTGCGAAATCGAGTAGACGTTCGGAAAGCGGTACGATGTCGGCAGTTCGCGAGCTTGCCCAGAGCGTCCGAATCTGCTGCATGTGCAGGTGGGCGACGCTAGCCCCCGTGCCGGGCACCGGTACCGTCTTTTCTAGCGGAATATTGAACCAACCATCGGCGTCGGTTGCGATTCCGCGATGAAACGCGGTGTCGCCGACCTTGACTGCAAGTCGCGCGTGAGTGCAGAGGTCGCCTGCGGAGAGATCGAAGGCCCGTTGATAGCTCTTCAGGGCCGCGCGGTAGTCGCCGTCGCAAGAATAAGTGTCCCCAAGCGTTTCCAGCGCCGAGACGTCGCGTTCCATCTCGCTCTTCGTCCGAATTTCCCGGCGTCGTCGCACGGTGCGGGCGGAGGCCTCTGCCGAACACTTCGGACACGTGGATCGGCCCGGGGCAACCTTGACGACGCAGCACGTGTGGCACAGACCATTTGCCGCGGCGTGCCGGCGCTGCTCCAACTTGTATTCGGCCCCCGACCTCGCCACGCTGCTTGTTTGGACAGAGACACGGTGCTACCTCTGTCAAGAGATGGCAGCACGCCCGCCCGGCGCGGCCGCGAAATAACGCTAGCGTCTATCGTTCTATTAGTGTGGTAAGTTCTTCCAATTTCGAGGTGCGCGACCTCGCGTTGTCGTGTTGGAGTGGTTTGGATTTGCCGTAGCGTTACTCCGTTACCGCGAGGCCCAGTGGGTCGGCAAGTCCCGTGGCGCTGCCGGCGACCGTTTGGATTGGCGCAACGTTCCCCGTTGCCGTCGGTGCGAAGCCAAGGATTGCGTTCGAGCCCGGGTTGGAGACGAATATCTCGCCACTGGTCTTACTAATTGCTAGCCCGAAGCTGAAGCCGTTCCCTCCATCGAGCCCAGTGTTCGAGCCGGCGATGGTCCGGATCGGCGCGACGTTGCCGGTCGCTCCGGCCGCGAACTCGCTGATCGTAGCAGTCGTAGTATCGAAGACGTAGACGTTGAGCGCAGCGTCGACCGCGACCGTGCCGGGAGCTACCAGCCCGGTGTTGCTTCCGCCGATCTGCGCCTGCATGGTGGAGGATCCCGCCGGAAAGATATCGATCGTTGCCGTCTTCGAATTCGCCACGTAGAGAAGGTTGTTGCTGTCGATGGCCAGGCCGCCATCGTCGGAGATAGTACGCTTTGGTTTAACGCAGCCGTTTGCCCCAGGCGCGAATATTTCGACGGCCCGGCCGCCCTCTGGTAAGAACGCGGAAACGAAGAGCTGCCCTTTCCTATCGAACGCCGCGGCATTCGTCTGACTGGGTTTGGGGAAGCACGAGATCCCGGTCAAGAAATCGCCGGCCAGCCCGAACGTTTCGGCACCGGCCTGCCCGCCCGACGCGATGTTGCCGTTTGCAATGCCGATGCCTTCGGTTGAACTGAAGGCGATGGCGTAGGGTCCATTAAGGTGGCTGATGACGGTGCTCGGGGCAACGTCTCCGTTGGCGCTTTCGGCATATTCCCGAATCGAGCCGCCCAAGCCGGTGTTTTCGTTTGCGACGAGAATGAGGGCGCTAGTCGCGTGCTTACGGGCGCCGGCCTGAAGTTGCGCTGGAACGGAATAGTGAGTAGTGCCGCCGCCGGCGCCGCCGTTGCCGGAGCTGCCGTTCGGAGGTGTCATTGGGGTCGCGCCATTCTGCGCGCCGGAGCACGCTGCCAGCGCCATTGCGAGGCAGACGCCCGCAATGCGGTTCGGTGGTTTCATTTTTTTCTCCCAGAAGGGTCATGCGTAGTTTAGGGTGTCGCGAAAGTTCTTGACGTTGGTAGTATGAGCTAAGGCGTTTTAAAAAAGTGTGAGTGCTGGTCTGAGGAAAGTGCACCTCGCCGTGGCGTCGTGCATTTTACTTAGCATCCCAGGCCGTTCCGTCTGCAAACGTAACTGCCGAGACGCTGCAAGAAGTAACTTGGGTGTTCGCCAGACGAAGGTTATGATCGATGACGACACCAGGGCTAAACGTCCCGACGTCGTTAATCGTCGCGCCGTCGTCGAGGGTGAAAGTCACCCGCGAGATCGGCTGGGTGGCTATATCGGAGAAGCGCACATGCAAGGCGGATGTGCCGACGGTAGTGGAGTCGTCATTATTACTCGAGGCGGTGATAGGCTTCGAGGGTTCGCAACTTGCGAGGTCGACCGGTGCCAGAGAAGCGAGCCCGATCAGGGAGCTTAGGATCAGAGGGGTGAGCACTTTTTTACTATTCCTTCGTAAGCTTGGTGGTGATGTTGTTACGTTTGGAGTGAATGGTCGGAGATCGTTGCAGCATTGCGCGCGATCTCGACGCTGCGATAGCCCAACACGCTCAGCAACTTGCTCTGGGGGACTTGAAGCGGGCCGGGCTTGTCCGCGGTGCCCGGTGCGGGCTGCGGGTATGCGGTGGAGGCAGCGGTTGCGAACCGGATGTTGCCGTCGGTATGCTGGACGATCTGGTGGATGTGCCCGTTGAGCACCGTTACCGCGTTGAAGCGGCGCAGCGCGGCCAGGACGCGGGACCCGTCCTCCGTCGTCCAACCCCACGGCGGAAAGAGCGCGTAGAGGGGAACGTGTGCGAAGACGACGATCGGGGTCGAGCTTTTCTGCGCCGCGAGATCCTTCTCGACGAAATCGAGCTGTTCGCTGCCGAGCTTTCCGTCGATCTCGAAGTTGAAGACGTTGACGAGCGAGAGAAAGTGTACGCCGCCCTGATCCCAGGAAGACCAGCCCTTCGGAGCGTTGCCTTTGCCGAAGGCTGCAAAGAATGCCCCCGACGTCCCGATGACGTCGTGCTCGCCTGGGAGAACGACGAGCGGAGCCTTGAGCGTCCCGAGTATTTGTTTCGCGGTATCGAACTGTGCGGGCTTGGAGAGATGGGTGACGTCGCCGGTATGAACGACGAAGGTCGGTTGCACGGGCATCGCGTTGATCGCGTCGATCGTCTGTTGAAAGGTCCCGGCGACGTCAGGGTTTTCGGGGTGCGAGAAGCCGATATGGCTATCGCTGATCTGCACGAATGAAATTCCGCTACCCGCCGCGAGCGCTCTCTGCGCATTGAATAATCCGCTGCTCGACAAGGACCACGCTATGCCTGTCCCGGTCCAAGCAACGTGCTTGAGGAAGTCGTCGCGTTTCATCTTTAAGCTCCTTTACTTTGCAGGCGCAGCCGGTAGGACGACGATCGTCGCCTTCATATACGGATGCAGCTCGCAAAAATAGTGGTAGGTGCCGGGTTTGGCGAACACGTGCTGCCACGTGCCCGTGGTGTCGAGGCCTTCGGAGTCGAACGACTTATCGGTCGCCGTTACGGTGTGCGCCTCGTCGTCGTCGTTGATAAACGTGACGCGGTCGCCCACGTGGACGGTCAGTGCCGGCGGATTGTACTTGAAATCCTTGATGTGCACCGTTGCGACTGCCGGAAGCAGCGGCGGAACCGCGGCGTTCGCGCCGGCGGTGAGGGTGACGGCCAGCAGTACGACTTGCAGGCCCGCAAATAATCTATTCATGTGGGTGCATATGCCGCCGCGGCCCCGCGCGGATGTGTCGGCCCATCCGAAACCGGCCTCGGCGGCGTACCAAGGTCGTGACACCCACAGGGCCGTATGTCAGCGGTAGATGGACGAGCTCGTCGACGATTTTGTCGCGCGCAGAATGTCGGGCCTGGAACAAGCGTACGCGCTGTGGTCGCGCCTATTTTTCAGCGTTGCTCGCCATGTCATCTCCGATAGCGAGCGCGCCGAGGATTGCGTCCATGATGCGCTGGTGCGCGTATGGCGTTCCCCCAACCGTTTCACCGGCAACCGAGAGATGTTGAAGGCGTATTTGATTACCTGCGTACGCAACGAGTCACTCGGCATGATTAGACGTGAGGGGCGCCGAGACGCGCGGGAATTGAAAGCGGTCCGCCTTGCTCCCGAGTCATCGATCGATCCGCCGGCGGTCGACCCCGTCGAGACGCAACGCTTGCAGGCCGCCCTCGGGCGGCTTCCCGACGAACAGCGGACGGCGCTCACGCTCGCGTACTATGGAAACAAGACGCATGTCGAGATCGCGCAGGAGTTAAACGTTCCACTAGGCACCATCAAGAGCCGGATCTCGATGGCGATGCGCAAGCTGCAGGCGGAGCTCGCCAGCACTCAAGGGGGCCGCTCGTGACCGGCCATCTCGACGAAAACGCGGAACTCTATCCGCTGGGCCTGCTCGACGACGATGCCGTTCGCGACGTCGAACGCCATATCGCAATCTGCTTCGCGTGCGCAGAGCGTGTCGCGCAGGCACGGAGCGTCGCAGCTTCGCTGGCGGCAGCGTTGCCGCAGACTGCGCCATCTCCGGCGTTGGAGCGTCGCCTGCTCCAGTCCGCGCGGCCGTCGCTTGGCGCGGTAAAAGGGCGCCCGAGCATCGTTGGCTTCGCGCTCGCTGCGGCGGTTGCACTGATCTTCCTCGGCCTCGGGTGGCAGACGCTCGTTCTCCAGCAACGACTGAAGGGCGAGGACGTCGCCCTCGTCACCATGGTCCACAGTCATTTCGACCATGTGTCCATGGCGCCGGAATCGGCGAACCCCGTCGCCGCGAAGATTCTCTACGCGCGAGACGGCTCGTGGATATACATCATCGCCGATAAGCCCGGCGGCTCGCTGCACGCGATCGCAGAAACGGCGACGGGTACCGTTGATCTCGGACCCTTGACGATCACCGGCGAGACGGCGTCGCTTCTAGTCCGTCCGCGCGAGCGCATTAGATCGGTGGTCTTACAGCGCGCCGGCACGGATGTCGCCTCGGCTCGGCTGACCTATTAGGATATCGCGTAGTACTGACCGTGACGAAAGTCGCATTTAAGATTTTTTCATAAATGTCAGGCAGAATGCCCGAATGAATCGCTTACTGATATTACCAAGCTCCTGTCTCGTATTGCTTGCGCTCTGCGCGTGCGCCGGGACGACGACCCCCGCCGGAGGAGTTACTCCGGCTACGCATCTCGCGGCTGTCCATGACGGCGGCTCGCTCGGGCCCGTGCTGACGACCTCCGACGGAGGCCAGATTTTCGGGTTCGACATCGATTCGAACGGAAACGACGGTGTTCTCGCTGCGGCGGGCGGCCAAATCTCCGTGCAGACTTTCGACGAAACAACTGGGAAGATAACGAAAACCCTCGGCGCGATTACGGGCAAGAAAGTCGGAAAGGGCGACGATTACGTTGCCGACGGCATCTTCGCCGGCGACGTCGGGCTGGTCGATTTTCAAAAGGCTGGGATACCGGGCCAGACGCCGACAAAAGACATGTACCATCTCTTGAATCCGGTGACAAAAAACCACCTCAACGGCAGGTGGGTTCCACCGCTCAAACTCTTTAACGTGCTCGCGTGGGCTCCAAATCAAAGTACGGACACCAGTGTCGTGTTCGGGTACCAGCGCGAAGGATCCGATCCGTTGGATCTCATCGTCTCCGACGTCGGTAAGAACACGTTCGGTAAAGTCATCGGTCTAAACGAGGGCGACTTCGCACTGGGCACCCAGCCGCAACTCGCAGAGGATACCGTCAACAATCTCGCTGTGATGGCGACCTCACCGAGCTTCGGCGAGGCCGGCGGACCGCCGCCGGTCATCTGGACGGTCAGCCTGAAGTCGGGCAAGATGGCGCATTTCTCTGGTGTCAACTGCCCCGGCTCGGTCGGGTGCGGTTACGCCAACGGCATCGGCTACGACTCGAGCACCGGAATTGCGTGCACGACCACCGAGCTCGATGCCGGTGTGGAGTTCTACAACGTGGCCAAGAAGACGGGCACCCGCATTGCGCTGCCCAACAACGCCGGCCAACTCGAGGCAGGAGCCTTCGTCGCGAACGACGCGGTCAACGGACTCTTTCTCATCGCTCAGCCCGTCTCGAGCACGTCTCCCAGCGGTAGCAGCATTCAGATCTACAACGAGAGCGGAACGCTCGAAGAGTCCATTAACGGCTTCAGTTTCTCCGACGCCAGCACCGTCATTCCGGTGCGCATCTCGATCAACCCCGCATCGCGGACCGGCTGGGTCAATGGACCGCAGGCCGACCAGCTCCAGGAGTTCTCTTACTAGGGACTCCGGGGCTACTCTAGTAGGGATTCCCGAGGCTACTCGGCGTCGGGAATCCTGCGGTCGAGCGGCTGGGGAAAAAGCATCACTCGCGCCTTGAACGGAGGAACTGCCGCCTCATGAAAACGGTGAAAATCCCGAACTCCGAGCACCCCATTACAATCGAGCCAAACGGATCGCGCGTTAGGATTACCGTCGGAGGACGCGTTGTCGCCGACACCACGCGCGCCTTGACGTTGCGCGAGAGCGACTATCCGCCCGTCCTATACGTCCCTCGCGACGACGTGGATATGTCGCTCCTGGAGCGAAGCGACAACCAAAGCTACTGCCCGTACAAGGGCGATGCTGCATATTACAGCATCGCGCTCGGCGGCGGTCGCGGCGAGAACGCCGTGTGGACGTACGAGGCTCCATACGACGCCGTCGCCGAAATCAAAGAGCACCTCGCCTTCTACCCGGATCGGGTGGACTCGATCGAACAAATGCCGACGGGGTGATCCGATCGAGAACGGTCTTCGAGGATGGTCCGACGACCGCGTCGGATGTTATGGGAGTGGAGAAGTGGCACGATTTCTTCGTTTCCGAGGTCGGCGCGAGTGCGGCGCTCGCCGGCCTACTGTTTGTCGCGACCTCGATGAATCTTCCGCGAATCGTAGGTGCACGCTATCTCGTGGCACTAGCCGGTCAAACACTGATGATCCTGACCGGCGCACTCTGCATATCATCTTTGGCGCTGTTCCCCGATGTAGACTCGCCAAAGATTAGGTGGGTCATGGCAGCGGCGGCATTGCTCTCGTGGCTGATCGTTACGCTGCTTCTTGGTACTCTTCGCCTGCTGCCGCCGCCCCTCCGTAGCATGCACCGTTTTGCCTCAGCCATTATCCTATCGCAATGCGCGACGTTGCCTGTCCTAGTAGCTGCCTTCATTGGAGCAGTAGGCGGCACGCTGTCACCGGACGCGATCGCCTTTGGGGTAATCCTCGCGTTGGTCGCGAGTCTCTACAGTGCGTGGGTGCTCCTCGTCGAGATCCTGCGCTAGGGATCGTACGTCAATATTTGGGCTAGCGCGCCTCGTTTCGAAGTCGACGCACGAGCTCGGTCGCGGGCATCATCCCGACGATCGCGCGCCGATGCGGCCACCCCATTGCCGGGACGCCGGTGGCGCCGGCCACGTGGGCCTCTTCGACGAACCCGTCGACTGTGGGCGAAAACCGGCGATCTCGCCAGGCGGCTTCCACATCTGAAGCGGAGATGCCGAAGCGTTGCGCGATCGGGACGATGATATCGCGCTTCGAAATATCGGCGCGTTCGGCGAAGAATGCTCGCGAAACGACGTGATAAAAGGCGCCCGTCGTGTCGTCGCCTTTTTGAACGCGCACGAGTTCGGCCGTCTCGAGCGCGAAACGCGAGTTGACGTTACGTTGCGGCGGATCGATTGGAAGGCCGACTTCTCGCGCCAAATGTTCGAGCCTCGCACGAACCTGCGGCCAGTCCTCCGGCGGAAACGGCTTCGGTGCTCCCTCCGGCGGCGTGTCCGGATGGATCTCGAAGGGAAGCCAACGCAGGTCAGCCCGCAGCTCTCGTGCCGCCTCTTCGGCCCAGACCGAGCCGAGATAGCAGAACGGTCAAATAACGTCGGCCCAGATGTTGATTGTGCGACTCACGATCTGATTATCATAGCACGTGGCCCTGGCAGGTTTTTCCTCAGCGCCCTGAAGCCGGCGACGACGGCGGTACCTCCGACGAGGCCGAAGTCATCGTGCCGGGTAGCGACGAGGAGCTGTTCGCGAGTCTCCACGGCGTGCTCGCGCGCAACGCCAACTACGATGCGGTCGTCACGCGGATCGGCGGAGACGACGGCTACGCCGGCATCGTCGACGCGCTGCGCGCGATCGCCGCGCAGCATCCCGATGCGATGTGGCTGGTGCATGCGTGGTGGGTCGATAGCGTTGTCGAGTAGTGGAATCACTCGTCCACGCACGTAAAGTGCATGAGACGGTAGCCCTGGCTTTCGATGGTCGCCGTGACGCTCGCGACCTCCTCGCGCGCGATAACGGTTTCCCTCTCCCAAGCGTCGCTTTCGGAATTGTAGATGCTTAGGCGATACTTCGCGTCCGTCGTCAGAATCGACGAAAGGTCGACCGGAACGTTGATAGACGTCGTGGTAACGTTGCCGACGAGCAATACAGTTTCGTGCTCGCGTTGAAAGGCGACGACGCGAGCGCTTCGCGAAAAGATCGGGATGTCGTCCGATGCATCGGTTGTATATACCGAGTGTCGATGGCCGGTATCGATCTCGCACGTCGAATAGAGATGAAACGTGCCGCGCGTCCGGACCGCGAAGTAGCTTATCTCTTCGCCGTGATACGGCACCCGGCGCAGCGCCAGCCATCTCCAGTCCAGCGGCACGAGCGGTTGAATCTGCGGCAAATCGCCCGTGAGCGTCAAGCCGCAAACGCCTTCAATCGCCGCCCATAAGAAGCGCGGCGGTTCCCACGGCGACAAGCGCATGCCTCGATTAACGAGCGATTCGCCGTCAAACCATTCGCTGAACTGCCCCGGGACCGTATTGTAACGACGCGGATTCTCGGCGTAATGTTCGAACGACGAACGCAGCGCCTTGACCATGAACTCCGGGTGGAAAGGTGCGGCCGCGAATGCGTACCACCACGTCAGACCGGGCCAGACTCCGCCGATGAGTCCCGAAAACGCAGCCGGATCGTAGCGCGGATCTAAATTCGAAGCGGTTCTTAGGCCCGCCGACGTCCAAAAATCCGGGGAGTTTAGACGACTGATGATCCGGTAGGCCGTTTCCTCGTCGCATGCCTGGAACATTACGGGAAACACTTCGTCTCCGGTCAGATCGGTGTGGGCCTCACCCTCGACGCCGATGTTGAGATAGAACATGCGGTTGTCCGGATTGATAAGATGCTTCGCCATGGCGTGTCGAATGCGATTGGAATAATCCATGAAATATCGTGCGTCAGTGTCGCTCCCGGGAATGCGTTCCGCAAGATACGCGAGGTAGCGAAGTGCCGCGACGCATTCCGAATTGATCTCCGTCACGGCACCGTTGATGCTGTAATTCGGAATTACGTTGCGCCAGCCGGCAATCGCCCAGACGTAGCCGCGCGGATCGTTCGCGCTGCAATAGACCAAATCACGCGGGTCCATCTGCGAAACGATATGCCGACCCGCCTTGGCAAGCGACGGATAGATCTGGCGCAACCAATCCAGGTCTCCCGTGGCACGGTAATAATGGTTGGCTGCCATTACGTACAACGGCGTATCGTCGTTGATGTTCAGCCCGTCGTCTTCGGGCTGGTCCGTCAGCGCATTGACGAATTCGGGAAGTTTTCCGTTCGGGTACTGCAACATCGCCCATTTGTCTAAAAGCGACCGCGAGAACTGCGGCATGAAGTAGTTGTTACCGACGACGAACCAAGCGCAGTCGCGGCAAACCACGTTCGACGAGACGCCGGGGTCGTTGGTAAAAAGCCACCCTGTCGGATACTTCGCCATGACACGCCGCATGTTGACCTTGCTCCACAGCGCGCCGTCGTTAATCACCGGATCGGGTGTTATCACTTCGCTGCGATGAATCACGTCTTCAAGATGTGCGACCGTTAAGTCGAGGGCGTCTGCGCCGGACGTCGTGGCTTGAAGCGTCGCTCGGGCTTCGTCCGCATTGCCCTCGGTAGCTCCGATCGTAAACGCGAAGCGTTTGCGCTCTCCGGCCTTGAGAGCGAGCTCGACTTGTAGAGCGCCGAGGATATCGCCACTTGCCTCACATGAGTTCGAAAGCGAGCGCATCTGGGTGGCGTCGTACACGTGGCCGAAGTCGAAATGTGTTTCGTACGCGACGGGCTTCTCCGTGCAAGCGAGGGTGCGCGTCGGCCTTAGCCCGTCCTTGTTCGTCGCGACGAGTCCCTGAAGTGAGGTGTCGTACTCCGCGATCACGTCGTCCGCGGTCTCGCCGCGCAGGCGAGCGGACCCGACCACGCGGACGTTATGATCGCGGGCGCTGCTGTTCTCGATGTCGATGAGATAATACAGAATCGGCGGGTCGCTCTGCGCTTCTTCACGCGCGAGGAGCGGGAGGAAGACCGTCTCGCGTACGTTGAGCGCGGCGGCCAAAACGAAACGGCGCCGTTGATAGGCCGGATGAATATCGAACGTGACTTCGCCCTCTGTCGCATCGAGCGGAGTGTACGATCTCTGGCTGGGGTCGTGCTTGTGCCCAAGCCGGAAGTCCCACAGGGGACGCCCGACCAAACCATACCGCACCGAGAAAGAGCCGACCAGCGTCTTGCCTGCCGCGACAGAGAAGATCCGTTCGATGTCGCCGGTGTTCTTCGTATTGACCCAAAGCGACGAGTTCCCCAGACTCGAGCCCATGCCTAGCCGGCTCGCCGGAACGTGATAGCTTGGAAGCCGCTTCATCTTCATTCGAGGTTCCCTATTGTCATCTATACAACTCCCGCTCCCGTGCCTTTCCACTCGGGATTGCGAAATCCAGCAACGTTGCCTCGCGTCGGCAGATGAAACCTGAGGCGGTTATCTGCTGCGCCAAGGCTTTCCGTTGGTAAGGTCCAAGGTTTACCTTACGAAGTCGCACCGGAATAATGGATTCGGAGGGTTTTAATCCGCATGCGAAGCCTACACGCTCGCCGCTAGTCAGTAAACCGTAATGCGTAAGACGCTTGCGCGGGCGCTCCTGATAATCGTAACGCTCTTCGTCGTCGTGATCTATTACGTGCCGATTGGGCACGTCGATTTCGCGGAGAACTGGGGCGAGGGCACGTTCGGGATCGCGCTTCCGGCGCAGCGATTAATCGTTTCGGGCATTGAGCCCGGCTCCGCCGCAGACCGCGCGGGAGTGCGCGCGGGCGATCGTCTGGTCGCGCACGGTAACTACGAGCTTCCGACGCGCGTGCGGTCGGCGTATCCGGGCGAGCGTGAAACGTTGACATTCCAGCGCGGCGCCGTCGCGCGCACAGTAACCTTAACGGCAGTGCCCGATCGAAGCTTCGGGCTCTTGGGGCGCATCGGAGGCGTCCTCGCATATTTGCCGCCTACGGTCTTTCTCGTCGTGGCGTTCTTGCTCGTGTTTTTGCGGCCGTCGATAATGTCGTGGGCATTCTATCTATTTGCGGTCGGCTACTTTGGTACGGGCCCTGCCTTCATGTACTGGTCGCACGTGTTGTCGCAATCGGCATTTTTGGCGCTCGGCTTTGTATTAAGCACGGTCTTCGGACCGTGGAGCGTCCTGCCGCTGCTGCCGTTCGTGCTGCGTTTTCCTAATGGTGACGTGCTCGGATGGCGCCGCCGTCTCGACCCTTTCGTGTGGGTGTTTCTCAGCCTGTCGTACGCGGTTTATGTCGTCGAGTGGCGAATGTTTTTCGTCAGGGATTCGCTTCCGCGTTGGGACGTCATCCCGAGCGCCATTATTCCGCTAGGTACCTTTCTCCTCGCCGGGCTGATCGTTGCGAAGAACGTCGCGACGGCGACGCCGAGCGATCGGCAGCGCTGGGGCTTTCTGGCAATCGGGACGATCGCGTCCTTTGTCGCATATGCAATCTACTTCGTCCCGGGCATACCGTTCGTCGTCGGGCAGGTCGTCGGCTTTGCCGTCGTGCTCATGCCGATCTGTATTGCGTATGCCGTCTTTAGGCTACGCGTGCTCGACGTGAACTTCGTGCTCAACCGGGCCGTGGTATACGGCGTCTTGTCTCTCGGCGTCGTAACGATGATCTCGATTTTGGACTGGGTGTTTTCGCGCGTGGTCGCGATCGGACGCCTAGCGATCGGATTCGAGTTGCTGACCGCGATCGGCATCGGCTTTCTGCTGGATCGCATCAACCGCATCGTCGAGAGCTTCGTCGAATCCGTCTTCTTTCGCCGACGGCGGCTCGCCGAGAGATACCTCCGGCGCGCAGCGTCGGCGCTCCCCTATGCAACCGATGAAGCTGCAATAGCGGACGGCCTCGTGCAGGTGCCGGTCGACGCGATCGATCTCGCGGCTGCCGCGCTTTACCGCCGGTCCGCGGGAGGGACCCGTTTCGAAGGCATTGCGACCGCGAGTCAAACGATGGTAGCGCCGCCAGGATTCGATGGGAATCATCTGCTCGTGCGAATGCTGCTCGCCGACGAGAAGGTGGTCTGGCTCGATGACCTGCGCGCGCAACTCGATACCGAAAATGCGGCGATCTACACTCTCGCGATGCCCGTGACGGTGCGCCACGAACTCGTGTCGTTTACGCTCTATGGCGCGCACGCGAACGGCGCGCAACTCGACCCCGATGAAGTGGCCCTACTGGAGGAGCTTGCGCTCGAAGCCGCGCGAGCGTACGACCACGTCGAGGCCGTACGCGTGCGCGAGCGGTACGCGCAGTTTGCGGCATCACCTCTGGGTTAGCGTACGAGCCGCCTTCGGGCCGGCTAGAAACGAGACTAAGCCTCTTCAGCAGGGACCGAGCGCCGACTCCAAGGAAGATAACCAAAGTCATCTTTAGGCGCTTGCCCTGCGACGCTGAGGAGAAGGGAGCCTGTTCCTGGACCGATCTCGCTTTTTGGTCGCCGCCGGCGCTGCGCTCGGTGGCATTTCGCTTGCCACGGCGGCCGATGCTCAAACCGTTGTTGATTTGCCTTTCGTTAATGGCCAGCGTCCGCTGACCGCGTTCCCCCAAAAGCGTCCGCTTCTGCAAGTAACGCCGCGGCCGCCGCAACTAGAGACGCCCTTTGCGATTTTCGACGACGGCGTGTTTACGCCCAACGACGCATTCTTCGTCCGATGGCATCTTGCGGGCATTCCGCAGTCGGTCGATGCGTCGATGCACCGTATCAAAGTGACCGGCGCGGTCCAACGCGAGCTGTTACTCTCCCTCGACGATCTCGCAACGATGCGGACGATCGAGATTACGGCCGTAAACCAGTGCTCCGGGAACAGTCGCGGCTTCTTCGCTCCGCGCGTCGCTGGCGGCCAGTGGGGCAACGGAGCCATGGGAAACGCGCGGTGGACGGGCGTGCGCCTGCGCGACATTCTGACGCGTGCCGGTTTGCAGTCGAACGCAAAACAGGTCCAGTTCCGAGGGTTAGACGGGCCCGTGCTTCCAGAAACGCCCGCTTTTAAAAAGGCGCTCGATGTCGACGTCGCCCGCGGCGACGATGTGATCGTCGCGTACCTAATGAATGGTCAACCGATGCCGCTTCTTAACGGCTTTCCGGTTCGACTCATAGTGCCCGGCTGGTATGCGACGTACTGGGTGAAAATGCTGGCGGAAATTACCGTGTTGGATCACGTCGACGACAATTTCTGGATGAAGACGGCATATCGAATTCCGGATACGCCAGCTGCAAATATAGCCCCGGGCACGACCGGATTCGCAACGATTCCGATCAACAAGCTGAACGTACGATCGTTCGTTACGAACATTGCGGACGGAGCGACCATTAGCGCGGGGTCGACATCGCTTCGCGGCATCGCTTTCGACGGAGGTAACGGGGTGCGGCGAGTCGAGATTTCGATCGACGGGGGAAGGACCTGGCGCAACGCAATCCTCGAGCAAGATTACGGTAAGTATAGTTTTCGCCGCTGGAACGCCCGTTGGGACGCAAGACCCGGAGCCTATGACGTCGCCGTCCGAGCATCGTCCAACGACGGCGTCATGCAAAAAGCAACTCCGATTTGGAATCCCGGAGGCTACATGCGGAATAGCATCGAGACCTACAGGGTCACCGTCTCGTGATGAAAAAGTGGTGGATCGCGCTCGCCGCGCTGTCGTCGATCGGAGTGGGCGTCGCTACCGCCGCGAACCTGGCTCCGCCACAGGGAACGGTGACGATTGTGCTGCCGAGCGACGCGCGAACGAGCTTTAAGCCCGGAGCCGGCGTCGAGACAGCGCAACGTTACTGTCTTACGTGTCATTCATCCGCGTACGTCTCGATTCAGCCCGGTCTCTCGACTGCTCAATGGACGGCGGAAGTCGAGAAGATGAAAAACGTGTACGGGGCACCGATCCCCGACGATCAGGTATCGACGCTCGTTACCTATCTAGCTACGGAATACGGATTATAGGCTGTTAGCTGTCAAATGTAATTGATCTCTTAGGAAGGAGTTCGTTCATGCGTTTCATTCCTGTCGCGCTCTTCGTACTGCTTGCGGCTGCCGGCCTGGTGGTCTTTGGACTCCACTCTGCGAGGGCCACGACCGTTTCACCGGCGACAAACTGGACCATTCACATCGACGCCCTCAAACACTTTCCCGGTCATCCCAACGAGGTCGCGCATCATTGGTGCCGGTCGATCGGCAACGGGATGCTCGAGTGCCAAATCTACGCGAGCGACGATGCGAACGCCCCGCTCGTGGCGATTGAAACGATTGTTCCAACCGCCGCCTGGAAGACGTTCCCTCCGAGCGAACAGGCCCTCTGGCACTATCATCGCATCGAAATACCCAAGGTTAACGCAACTATGCCCGACGTAAGCGCGGCCGAAGCAAAAAAGGTGGTCGCATCGTTGATGGAGACCTACGGAAAAGTCTACATACTCTGGAATCCGGCAATCTCAAAGTACCCGGTCGGCAAACCGGTGGTCTACAGACTACCGTAGCTCTTTATGGCGCGAGTCGTATCGCCTTCGTCCCGGACACATAACGGCGCGAAGCGTCAATGGCGACCGTACGAGGGCGATACCAGCCCGTGTTGCTTCCGTAGCAGCCGGCGCGAAATACGTCCTAGGTGCCTTTCACCGCGTCGCACGACGCTTTGCCGCCGCTCTGGCTGCTCATGGTGAACTCGATGGAGGGATACTGTAACTTCGCCGGCTTTTTTGGTGCCTTTTCGAAGTAGAGGTTGTTGGATTCTCCGGTCGTTCCCGTGTCGGCCGGGCACGTCGGTTTCGTCGTCACGCCGTCGTCAGCTTGCAGGCTCACCGTGATCTTCGAACCCGAATTGAAGTTGGCGACATCGCCGCCGGCGTTACCGATAACGTTGAACTCCGCACCCTCCCAGTGCGCAGCGAGATCGGTGATACCGTCACTTTGAACGTTCTTCATGCCGTACTCCGTGCCGCCCACCGAAAGGTAGACGCTATCACCCTTTGAGGCCGCAGTGCCGGTTTCGATCAGCTGGTTCAGATCTGTGATGGAAACGTTGGGAATGTAAACTGCGGACGGGCTATTCTGGACGCATCCGAAGCCCACGTACTCCCAACCTTTGCCCGGCGGGCAGCCGCTCAAACTGGATCCCTCGGTCGGAACCAGCCAATCCTGAATGAACAGCGCAGCTTCACTCGAGCCCGGCGGATTTTCGAAGACGAACTGTTCCCAGCCGGCACAATTTTGAATAGTACCGCAGGCGGCGGTCTGGAAGAAGTACGAGTTTAGCTGCAGCGTATAGCTGTTTAGACCTTGTTCGCCGCAGCAGCCTTCACTATCCACGCTCGTCACGCCCTTGACTTTCGGAAACGCGCCTACAGCCGTAGAGATGAGATTTGGGTTCGTGTCTGCCGTAAAGTCGAGGCCGTCGCCGACAGCCTGCCCCAACTCCGGGCGGCGCGAAGGCGGAACCGGGTACCAAAGACGCGGCGGAGTCGAGCAAGCGATACGATTCCATACGGTGGACGGATACGTCGCCTTGAAGCATCCGGCATCCGGTAATCCGTTTTGCGCGAGCGAACGATGCCAAGAATCCATGGAGCTCGCAGTTTTACCGGCAGAGCTGGCGGCAGTTCCGGCCGGCGAAAACGATTGCGTGGAACTCGAACACGCCGAAAGCGCGGCGGACAGGACCGCGATCGAAATTAGTCGTGGAAAATTCAACTCATTAGCCTTTCAATGGACAGCCTGGGGATGCAGGGATTACGACGACTGCGCAGGACCCACCTTTCGCTTTATTGCTAACTAACGCGGTGCGCTTGAGGCGAAATCCTAACCTGGTAACGTGAAACGAAGGCTCAACGTTACCAAGGCTCTGTGATTGGTGGAGATGGCGGACCGGCCGTAGGGCCGGCGGAACTCCGCATTGCCAGAAGTGCCGTTGGTCGCGGCGTTAAGCGCGCTGCGGATGAACTCCAAGCTGTTGCCATGACGTTTCAGAAAGGTCCACGCCGTAATAGCTCGCCGCCTTTTCGATATTGGCGAACGCGAGCGCGCGTTCTTCATCCGAGACGCCAATGACTTGATCGAAGCGAGCGACGGCGTTGCGCACGTGTTGCGCGTCGGTCAACGGCTCCTTGCGCTCGTTTGGGAAAGCAAAGATGCTGTCGGGCAGGTCGCTCTTCATCGTAAGATTGCCGTGCTTTTCATGCGGTTCCCAAGTGGCTTTCATTCGTTGATGACTCCTTTCAAGTAGCGGCAATTCGATAACGCCGCTGCTCGGCAACTCAGGCGATCGTGGGCATGCATCATACTGCCGGCAGGTAGCACTCGCAACACACGGTCGCATGCTTGGATTCACAACGCGGAGCCCCAAGAATGGACTTCCCCCCGGTCGGGTAGAATCGGTACGTCATGAATGACGACCACCTGCCGTACCCGGACGACGAGACGGAGGATATCGCGCCCGACGTGGCTCCGCAGAACGAACAGCCGATCCGTCCTGGTGAAGCAGCGCGACTCGAGCAGGAGAAGTACGGCGAGGCGACCGCCGATGAAAACCGTCAGGACCAGTGGGATGTCCACCATGGCGAGCCCGATGACATCGTCTAATGATGGCGCTATCGATCCAAAATCGAAACCGAGCGGTACGGGCTGCGTCGAATGCCTGGCGTCGAACGGCTGGTGGCTGCATCTCCGACGGTGCGCCGAATGCGGACACATCGGCTGCTGCGATACCTCCCCGAGCCAGCACGCCACGAAGCACAGCGAGGAGTCGGGGCATCCGGTGATCGCCAGCTTCGAGCCCGGCGAACAGTGGTTCTACGACTACCGAACCGGAGAGTTCTTTGAGGGGACGAGCCTCACCGCGCCGCACTCGCATCCACCGAGTCAGCCTGTGCCCGGACCGGCAGACCGCGTTCCCCCGAATTGGAAGAATCTTCTGCACGGCTAGAACGCGCTGTCGGCAAAGGTTACCGCCGCGACCTATTTTGCAGTTGCGGCTTTGGCGCGTTGCGCAGCCTCCTCGATGACGGCTGCGACTGTTTTCGGGCGCGATTCGTAGACGGAATGGCTGGCGCCAGGCGCGACGATCGTATGGCTGTGGGCACGGGCGTAGTACCATCTCTCGAGATCGGGATTGATGATCTTGTCCGCCCCGGCGACAATCGCCCAGCTGGGCTTCGTCTTCCACGCGGCCGCGGTCAGCGGCGTGTTGAAAACCGCGGCCGCAGTCAAGACTTGAGATTGCGCTTCGAATTCGGCTTGCCCCAGCGGCAGATCGGGGGCAAAGTCAGTCGGGAAGTCTGCGCGGCTAAGAAACGTGAAACCGTCGGGAGTTACTTTGATCGCTCCCTTTTGCTTCTGCGTGTAACTGGGCATGCGCTTTCCGAGGGCGCCCTCATCCTCCCCCACATCGGGCGCGTGCGCGGCGACGTATACGAGGCCGACGACATTCGGGTGAATGCCAGCCTCCGTGATGACCGAGCCGCCGTAGCTGTGACCGACTAGGATGCATGGGCCATCCTGAAGGTCGAGGATCCGCTTTGTCGCGGCGACGTCTTCTTGAAACGATGTGAGCGGTTCCTGAACCATGGTGACCTTATAGCCGTCCCTTGTGAGAATGTCGTAGACCGGCTTCCAACCAGAAGCGTCTACCCAGGCTCCGTGGACGAGCACGATGTTCTTTACGGCCGAGCCGGCGGCTGGGGTAGCGGAGGCCGAAGCGCAAGCGATCGCAACAACGATGGCGCCCGGGATCGAGAAGCGACGTGGTGTAAAGATCTTGAGGGCCATAACCACTCTCCTTTTTTAACCCTTCGGTGTGAGGGCGCCGCTCCGGTGATCGAACTGGCCCTCATGGTGGTACCCTGGGTTTCTCCCTCATGGCCGTTGGGGAGAATACGGTAGCCGTACTACCTTTGATCGCGCCGGCCTTCACGGCGAAGCGAAACGCCAAACGAACGTTCGATGCCTCGAGGGATTCTACGTCGCAACTTTACCGAGGAACACAAGCTATGAGTACTTTCACGACCAAAGACGGCACGCAAATCTATTACAAGGACTGGGGAACCGGTCAGCCGGTCGTCTTCAGTCACGGCTGGCCGCTCGACGCGGATGCCTTTGAAGACCAGATGTTCTTTCTTTCACAGCACGGATACCGTTGCATCGCCCACGACCGTCGCGGCCACGGCCGATCGGACCAGCCGTGGAAGGGCAACGACATGGACACGTACGCAGATGATCTCGCGGAACTGGTACAAGAATTGGACCTTAGGGATGCGGTCCACGTAGGGCACTCGACCGGAGGCGGCGAGGTCGTTCGCTACATCTTTCGTCACGGTTCGAGTCGCGTTGCCAAGGCCGTGCTGATCGCTTCGGTACCGCCGATCATGCTGAAGACGCCCGCCAACCCGGGCGGTTTGCCGATGTCGGCGTTCGATGGCTTCCGGGCCCAAGTGCACGCGGACCGCGCGCAGTTCTTCAAGGATGTCAGCGCGCCGTTCTACGGGGCCAACCGGCCGGACTCCAAGGTTTCGCAGGGGCTTCGCGATTCGTTTTGGATGCAAGGCATGCTCGCGGGGCTTCCCGCGGCGTACGATTGCATCAAGGCCTTTTCCGAGACCGACTTCACCGAGGATCTGAAGAAACTTGACGTTCCGACCCTGATCATCGCGGGAGACGACGACCAGATCGTTCCGATTGCTGACGCCGCCCTCTTGCAAGCGAAACTGATCAAAGGCTCGGAGCTGAAGGTTTACAAGGGTGCGCCGCACGGCCTCTGCCAGACGCTCAAGGACGACGTCAACGCCGACCTTCTCGCGTTCATCGAGGCACCGGTACCCGCGCTGCATTAGATGCCGTAAGCTAAAGCGTGCCTCCGGCTTGCCGGGGGCGCGCTTTAGCTTTGCCCAGACGCTCTTGACAACGCTTCGCGCGGAGCGCTATTATACCGTCACACGGTATAATGCCAAGCGATATAGGGAACCTCATTGAACCTACCTTACTGATTCTGGTGGCGCTGGCCGATGAACCTAAGCATGGTTACGCGATCATGCAAGACCTGGAAGCGATGACGGGTTGGCAGATGCGCGCCGGAACACTCTACGGAGCACTGGCTCGGATGGGACGGCGCGCCTGGATTGAAGAGATCCAGAGCGACGACTACCGACGTCGGCCGTATGCGTTGACTGCAGCGGGTCGTCTCGAGCTCATGCGTCATTTAAGCCTTCTCGACGTCATCACAAAAACTGGTCACAAGAGAATCAGACACCGCGGCCCCACGCGGAGGAGAGCCTAACATGCAGGATGTTAACTCAACCGAAACGCGGTTCAACGAGAGCATGGTAACGATAATCGTCGCCGACATGGAGCGCTCGATCGACTTCTACACCAAGAAGCTTGGCTTGCCCCTAAGAACACGTTACGGCAACGAATTCGCGATCGTCGACGCGCCCGGCGTCGTCATTGCCTTGCATCCATCGCCGAAAGGCGACCCGGCGAGAGAGGGCAGCCTCTCCATCGGTCTGGGCGTCGATTCTGTAGAATCGAGCATGGACCGGTTGGCGCAACGCGGCATCGCGTTTGCCGGCGACATCGTGACCGATCCTCCGATGCGCTTCGCCTTCTTTAAGGATCCCGACGGCGTCGAGTTCTATCTTGCCGAACGCAGCGAGTGGCAATAGTGCGATGAGAGCGAGACGATAAAGCAACGACGGCCTCGCGATCGCGAAGCCGTGTGCGGGATTGCGAGGCGGTTGGCCTCGGGCTGTGGGTTTTTGTAGTGGTTCGGTTTTGCTCTGAACGTTATTCCGTTACTGCGAGACCTATCGGCGCGGAAAGCTGCGTGGCACTGCCCGCGATCGTCTGGATTGGCGCAACGTTGCCGCTTGCAGTCGCCGCAAAGCCAAGGATTGCATTCGATACCGGGTTCGAGACGAAGATGTCACCGCTCGTCTTGCTGACCGCGATTCCGAACTCGAAGCCGCCCCCGTTGCTCAGCCCAGTGTTCGAGCCAGAGATAGTGCGGATTGGCGCAACGTTACCGGTCGCTCCGGCAGCGAACTCGCTGATCGCATCCGTTTTAGCATCGAAGACGTAAACGTTGAACGAGGCGTCAACGGCGACCGTCGCGGGGGCTATCAGGCCGGTATTGCTTCCGCCGATCTGCGCTTGCATGGTGCCCGATCCCGACGGAAAGATGTCGATCGTCGCTGTCGTGCTATTCGCGACGTAGAGAAGGTTGTTGCTGTCGATGGCCAGGCCGCCCTCATCGGAAATCGTGCGCTTCGGCTTGGCTAGTTCGCCGCTGCCCGAGTTGTTGGCTCCGGCAGCGAAGACGTCGATGGCGCGGCCGGTCCCGGGTAAAAACGCAGAAACGAAGAGTTGTCCCTTGCTATCAAACGCTACGGCGTTCGTCGAAGTGTGTTTCGCGAAGCCCTCGATCCCCGTCAAGAAATCTCCGGCCAGCGAGAACGTTTCGACCCCGAACTGGCCGCCTGAGGAGATGGCGCCGTTCGCAAAGCCGATGCCCTCTTTTGAGCTGAAAGCGATGGCGACGGGTCCCGCGTTGTGGTTGGTGATGACCGAGGTCGGCGCGACGTTTCCGTTTGCGCTTTCGGAAAACTCGCTGATCGTGCCACCCGCCCCGCCACCGTCGTTGGCGACAATTATGAGGGCGGCGGTCGAGGCCTTGCCGACGGCGGCCTGACGTTGGGGCGGAACGGAGTAGTGAGTGCCGCCGCCGGCGCCGCCGTTGCCGGAGCTGCCGTTGCCGGAGCCGCCGTTCGGAAGTGTCATTGGGGTCGCGCCATTCTGCGCGCCGGAGCATGCTGCGAGCGCCAACGCTATGCTAACGCCCGCAATGTAGTGAGGTAATTTCATTTGATTCTCCTGAAGGATGATGTGTGTTTTTTGGGCTGTCGTGTGTCTGTTGATGTTGTGAGTATGAGGTGGTCTCTTAAAAAAAGTGTGAGTTCAAGTCTGAAGAAAGTGTGAATGCAAATGTTGAAAAAGCGTGAGCTAATCGATACGCCATCGCTTTACACTTTATTCACATCGAGTCGGTAGACTTCGGCAAAACACACACACTGTCGGAGGATTCATGTCCAAGAAACTCAGTGCCCTCGCTGTTACGTTTGTCGCTCTCGCGCTCGCTGCGTGCGGAGCGGGCAGCGTCGGCGCAGGCAACACCGCACTAATGAACGGCACCACGTACTCCCTGCCCGCGGTCGACTCGGATTTGGCAATGACCGCTACGGTTCCAAAAGACACCATCGGCGAAGAACTCCCCGAAGAGGGCGTCGGATCGCTTAAGTCGTCGGTATGGAAGGCGACATTGGGCGGATTCACGCAAACGCAGCGCACGCAGTCGCTTGCGTTCCCTCCCGGAACCAAGATCACGATTCGCAACCTGTCCTCGAGCGTTACGCACACGCTCGACGTGGTCAAGGTGATCTCCGGGCCGCCGGCCGTTTTTCCGGCGAACCCGAACCTTTCGATACCGGCAAAAGGCGACGGCAAGCTCGAGGCCGGCTATGCCAGCGGCCCGATTAGTCCCGGCAAGTCAGTTACCGTCACGCTGGTGAAAGCCGGCACCTACGAGATCGGCTGCGCCTTCCATTACGGCGAAGGCATGCGCGACGTGCTTGTCGTTAAAGACGGCGCGAAGCCCGGACCGCAAGCGACGCCGCCGAGTCCCAGAGTTACCGCAACTCCCTGGCGATAAACCACCAGAACCGAGAAAGATGAAGAGCGGCCGATTTCTTATGGATGAAAGCCGCTCGAACCATCAAAACGAAACGCATTGCGCCGTGCTGCTTCGTAGGTCGTCAAACCGCAGCCGGCAATATCAAAAAATCAAACGTCGATCTCAAAAAAGACTTTTGCAATCGAGCCATCCGTGACCGGCCTCGGCGGCATATCAAGAAAAAACGCGCTCTCTACGGAGGTCCTCATGCAAAGCCCCCAAGGTTCTCGAACGACGAAAGTATTCTATGCTTGCGCGGCGGCGTTGATCGTAGCGGGTTGCAGCAGCGGCGCTTCGGCGCCGCCGCTGGCTCCGTTGGGGTCGACGTCGCAGCCGGCGCCGCGGTTGGCACGTCAGACGGTGGGACTCGGAAAGATTCTCTCGAGCAACGGCGGCCAGATCTTCGGGTTCGATATCGACCGCAACGGCAACGACGGCGCGCTCGCCACGTCCACCAACGTGGAGACGTTCGACCAGGATAGCGGAGCGATCCTGAAGACGTTCCCGAAGTCGCCTCCGAGCGGAACATCCTATAATTTCGACGCGATCGTCACCGGCGACGTCGGTCTCGTCACGCGCGACGTCATGCCGAAGGGGTCGATCTTCGCCAAGCGCTTCTACGATTTGATGGATCCGGTCAAGGGTACGTTCACCGGCAAATGGACGCCGCCCGTCAAAGACATCGAAGTTGAGGCGGCCGGCCCAAATCAAACAACCGACATGACGGCCATCTTCGCGATCGAGCTCAAGAAGCACGATATTCCCGACCTGTTTGAATCGAACGTCGCGAAGAACGAGTTCGGCAAGGTGTTCCATCTCGATCCGAGGACGTTTTCATTGGGGAATCTGCCGCAACTCGCGCAAGATACGGCGACAGATGAAGCGGTCATCGCAACCTCTCCCGACGGCGGGCGAGTCCAAGGCGCCGCGCCGATCAACGTACTCGTCAATCTCAAGACCGGCAAGCAGACGCAGTTCACCGGCTTAAACAACGGAGAGTTTGGTGCGGGCTTCGTCAACGGCTTAGCCGTCGATTCGACCACCGGCGTTGCGGCCACGACGACCGAGCTCAATGCTCAAGTCGAGTTTTATGACCTCGCAAAGCAGACGGGCACGGCGGCGCAGCTTCCCTGCACCGGTGACACGTCCCAGAGCAATAGCGGCGCTGGCATTGCCAACGATCCGGTCAACGGGTTGTTTTTAGTGACCGATCCGTCCTATTGCAGTGGGAAACAGGGC
>DATMKR010000144.1:0-5879 GCA_035571115.1 Candidatus Acidiferrum sp.
GAAGGCTGGTGGTCGGGCGAACTCGAGACGAACGTGACGATGACGGCCGAGCACGTGCTGTTGTTCCGATTCTTAGGCTTGTCGCACGACGAGTTTCGAGCGGGCGCCATTGGCCATATGCTGCGGCATCAACGCAGCGACGGCTCGTGGGCGCTCTATTACGATGGTCCGGCAGACTTGAGTACGACGATCGAAGCCTACGTTGCGCTGACGGTGCCTGGCGTCGATCCCTCGCGCGAGGAGATGCGCAAGGCGCACAACGTGATCGTGCAGCAGGGAGGCGTTGCAAACGCGCGCGTCTTCACGAAGATCTGGCTTGCGCTCTTCGGCGTCTATCCGTGGTCGGGCGTACCGTCCCTCCCGCCGGAACTGGTCTACTTTCCGCTCTGGATGCCGTTCAATCTTTACGATTTTGCTTGCTGGGCACGGGGAACGGTGGCGCCCCTGACGATCGTGGTTTCGAAGCGGCCCGTTCGCGAGCTCGGCGTCGACGTGAGCGAAATCATCGCGCCGGGAAGCGAGAAAGCGATGCATCGCGTGACGGGTTCGCGTCATTGGCTGATGGCAGTCGAGCGGCTGCAAAAACTCTACGAGCGTTTGCCGTCGCAGCCGTATCGCGACGATGCGCAGCGGCGCGTCGCACAGTGGATTGTCGAGCGCCAAGAAGCCGACGGAAGCTGGGGCGGGATTCAGCCACCGTGGGTCTATTCGCTGATCGCGCTCGACCTGATGGGATATGGCGTGGATCATCCGGTGATGCGCAAGGGTATCGCGGGCATGCAGCGCTTTATCATCGACGAGCGCAGCGACTGGCGCTTTCAGGCCTGCATGTCGCCGGTTTGGGATACCGCCTGGGCGGTGCGAGCGCTCGCGATTGCCGGCTTGGACAAATCGCACCCGGCGATGGAGCGCGCCGTCGCGTGGCTGTTGCGCGAACAAATTCCCGACGACGCCCCGGGCGACTGGCGCATGAAATGCAAGGAGACGCGCGGCAACGGCTGGGCCTTCGAGTTTGACAACGACGCCTATCCGGATATCGACGACACGACGATCGTCGTGCTGGCGCTGCTCGAGGGCGGGGATCGCAATGCGGTCGCTGATTCCGTCGAGCGCGCGCGGGTGTGGACGCTGGCGATGGACTCGCGCAACGGCGCGTGGGCCGCGTTCGACCGCGACAATACTCGCGAGCTGCTCTACCGCATGCCCTTCTCCGATTTCGGCGCGATGATCGACCCGCCGACGGAAGATGTAACCGCGCACGTGCTGGAGATGCTCGCCGCCCTCGGCGAGGGCGCATCGAATCCAGTAGTCGCCCGCGGCCTGGAGTATCTTCGCGCGACGCAAAAACCGTGGGGCTCCTGGTACGGACGCTGGGGCATCAATCACGTGTACGGAACCTGGTGCGTGATCTCTGCACTCGCCGCATTACATATCGGCGGGGAGATGGTCGAGCGCGCGGTCGCGTGGCTGCTCTCGGTCCAGAATCCCGACGGCGGCTGGGGAGAGAGTTGCCACTCGTATGCCGACGAGTCGTTTGCCGGCATCGGGAAAAGCACGGCGTCGCAAACCGCCTGGGCCGTGCTGGGCCTTCAACTTGCCGGGCATCCGCAACATCCGGCGGTCGGTCGGGGTCTTGCGTATCTGTGCGAGCGCCAGCGCAGCGACGGAACGTGGGACGAGGCGGAGTGCACGGGAACCGGTTTCCCACGCGACTTTTACATCAACTACCACCTTTATCGCCACCTCTTCCCGCTGATGGCCCTCGCCATGAACTCCCAATGTCATCCTGAGCCCGCATTGTCATCCTGAGCCCGCATTGTCATCCTGACCCCGCATTGTCATCCTGAGCCTGTACTGTCATCCTGAGCCTGTCGAAGGATGACGAAGCCACTGCCATGGTCACCCTTCGACAGGCTCAGGGTGACACCGGGAGGGGCGAAGGGTGACCACGCCACCAACCGTGGATGACAATGCGGCCTCAGGATGACAATGCGGCCTCAGGATGACAATGCGGTCTCAGGATGAGGTGGGCCTCACAGTGTCACCCTGAGCCCGTCGAAGGGTCGAAGGGTGACCACGCTACCAACCCTGAAGGAAGAAACCCATGAGTATGCCCCTCCAGCAAAAGATTGCCGTTGCGAAGTACATAACCGGCAAGCGCCTGCGCGGCGAGACGAAGTACCCGCTCGTGCTCGAGCTCGAGCCCTTGCTTCAATGCAATCTTGCGTGCGCGGGGTGCGGCAAGATCCAGCATCCCGACGAGATCCTTCGCCAGCGTTTGAGCGTGGAAGAATGCATCGCCGCGGTCGAGGAGTGCGGCGCGCCGATGGTTTCGATCGCCGGAGGCGAGCCGCTGGTGCACGATCAGATGCCGCAGATCGTCGAGGAGCTCGTCAAGCGCAAGAAGTTCGTCTTTTTATGCACGAACGCACTACTGCTCAAGAAGAAGATCCATCTTTTCAAGCCCTCGGTCTATTTCGTGTGGATGATTCATCTCGACGGTATGCGCGACCGTCACGATCAGTCGGTCTGCCGGCAAGGCGTCTTCGACAAAGCGGTCGACGCGATCAAAGATGCGAAGGCTCGCGGCTTTCGCGTTTTTACCAACACGACGTTCTTCGATCAGGACGGCCCAGAATCGGTTCGCGAGGTCTTGGATTATCTCAACGACGATCTCAAGGTCGACATGATGCAGATCTCGCCGGCGTACGCCTACGAGAAGGCCCCGGACCAGGAGCACTTCCTGGGCGTCAAGCGAACTCGCGAAGTCTTCAGTCAGGTTTTCGCCGACGGCAAGCGCAAGAAGTGGCGCCTCAATCACAGTCCGCTCTACCTGGATTTCCTCGAAGGCAAGGTGGACTTCGAATGCACGCCGTGGGGAATTCCGTGCTACACGGTGTTCGGCTGGCAGCGCCCCTGTTATCTCATGAGCAAAGAAGGTTACGCTAAAACCTACAAGGAGCTGCTCAACGAGACCGACTGGTCCAAATACGGGCGCGGAAAGCACGAATCGTGCGAGAACTGCATGGCACACTGCGGCTATGAACCGACGGCCGTCCTGCGTACGACGGGCTCGATCAAGGAATCTATTCGCGCCGCCATCGGGAGCTAATTCCTATTGAGCGCCAATCGCCTCGGTTTGCCGATCGCGCTTGCGTGGCTGGTAGCGTGCGCCGGGCGGGGCGGCGGCCCGGCGAATCCGTTGCCGCTGCTTCCCTCGGCGAATGGCGGCGCGCAAGCGGGGCTACGCGCTGAGCTTCCAGAGCCGCCGGTCGTTCGAGCGACCGGGGGAGTCGCCAAACTCTCACTAGTAGCGAAGAACGATCCTTCGACCGGGCAGCCCACGTTCGTTTACCAGGGCGCGTACGCGGTAATCCCAACGATCGAGGTTAAACCGGGCGATACGATCGAGGTAAGGGTGAAGGACGATCTTCCGGTCGTGCCACCCCCGAATGGGATGCCCGAGGACATGGCGGAGATGGGCACGCCGCAAGACATGAACCTCCACTTCCATGGCCTCGGATCTTCTCCAAGAAAACCCGGCGACGACGTCCTTACCACTCTCGCGAGCCCGGGGCAAACGCTGCATTACGTCGTCCACGTGCCAACGAATCAAGAGCCGGGTTTGTATTGGTACCATCCGCACGTGCACGGCCAGACGAGTTTTCAAGTCGGCGCAAGCGGGATGTCGGGCGCGATCGTCGTCGAGGGGCTCGAGCAGCATCTGCCGGGCTTGTCGAAAATGAAGCAGCGGTTGATTATCGTTCGCGCCACGGGCAGCGGCGGCGAAGACGCGCAGCCGCTCGGTACGAACAGCTCGCCGTGTACGACCAAAGATCACCTTCAGGTCTCGCTCAACGATGCGGTGCGCCCCGACATCACGATTGCGCCGGGTGAGAAGCAGTTCTTCCGTCTGCTCAATGCGACCGGCCACAAGACGCTGCGTCTCAACGTCGAGGGTGAAAAGCTCGAGCTCGTCGCGATCGACGGGTTCGCGCTCGACACCTACCCGGGCACGCCGCCGACGGAGATCGAGTCCACGCTCATCGTGCCGCCGGCTTCGCGCGCCGAGTTCGTCGTTACCGGGCCGGCGAGCGGCCACGCCAAGTTCCGGACGCTCTGCTACAATACCGGACCAAACGGCGATCCGGACCCCGAAATACTTCTCGCCAACCTCAAGGCGCCGCAGCGACGAGAGAGGGCGTCGTTCTCACCGCAGCCGCTCGCGGTCGGCGCGCCGCTTCCGCGTAACGTCTATACGACGCAGTTGCCGCCGCCCGCGGCCAAACGCGTGGTCATTTTTAGCGAGAACTCGAAGCCGGAGTTTTTCATCAACGGCAAGACATATTCGACGAAGGCCAAGCCGATGTTCGTGGTCCACGTCGGGACCGTCGAAGAGTGGCACGTCGTGAACGTCACGCAGGAAGTGCACGACTTTCACATCCATCAGTTGCACTTCTTGGTCCAAAAGATCAACGGCGTACCCGTCAAACACCCGTTTTGGGCCGACAGCTACATCATTCCGCACCGCTCCGCCCCTGGCAGCAAAGGCGTCCCGGGTTCGCTCGACCTGTTGATGAACTTCCGCGACCCCGTCATCCGAGGCGAGTTCCTTTTCCACTGCCACATCCTCGATCATGAAGATCAAGGAATGATGGCAAAAATAGAGGCCATCTAGGAGCCTGTCGCCGTTGTCATCCTGAGCTTAGCGTTTTTTTGTCATGCTGAGCCCGTCGAAGCATGACAGTGAGACGCGGGTTGCAATGTCATCCTTCGACAGGCTCAGGATGACAATTGACGGCTCAGGATGACAATTGACGGCTCGGGATGACAATTGACGGCTCAGGATGACAAAAAGCTCAGGATGACAACTCACGGGCTCCTAACTGGGATACTTGTAGCGCAGCACCTTCTGTAAGTTGATTCCGCGAATGATTCCCTCGGCGTGGTAGGTCAGCCCCCAGGAGTCGATCGACGACATATCGGGAAAAATACACGCTTCGAGCGTTTGGTCGATCCCGGTCTTTTCGTACCAGCCTCCGCCCGCACCGGACGTTCCGCCAAACTGGTCGGAACCCCCAAGCAACGAGCAGTAGCACGACGCCGGATTGCCGTTGCACGAGCCGACGGCCGGTTTCAGGATGTATGCGAGCGCGGCCAGCGACGGTTTCGTCGTATACAGTGTCTCCAAGAGAATGTGAATGCGCGAGCCGTCTTTCTTGCTCGTGTATTGACAGAATTTTCTCTCGCCCGCAAGGAAGAGCAGATTTGACGAGTTGCTGCCGTAAACCGGACGGCGAACCTCGACCTCGCCGCCCGTCTGTTTGCAATACGTTCCCGCTGCATCTTGGGCGCGAGCGGTTTGCAGTGGGGCAATGCCAGCGGAGGCGGGAGGCGACGCATTCGCGATTCCCCCGCAGCCCGCAAGCGCGGTCGCTGCGATTGCGACGATCGCTAAAATCGAAAGTTTCATGGCGGCGCCTTACGTGCGGAGCCTAGGATGCCCTTTGCGGCAACCGTCCGAGTAGTGTAGGATGCGCACATGATGAACGGAGAAGCCTCCGATCGCGCGCGGTGATCGCGTTTTCCTTACCGGCGCAACCGGATTCGTCGGATCGCACATCCTGCGCGAACTCTTCGATGCGGGTTACCAGGTTCGCGCGTTAGTTCGTCCTTCGACTCGGCTCAGGATGACATTCCCTTCGACGGAGCTCAGGATGACATTGGACGAGCGGGCCGAGGTCGTCGAGGGGGATCTCCGGAACGTCGGCGCGTTTGCGCGCGCACTTTATGGATGCCGCTACGCGGTGCACTGCGCGGCGCTCTACACGTTCGCTCCGCGCGCGAGCAACGACATCGCCGCGGTCAACGTCGAAGGG
>DATMKR010000145.1:0-16900 GCA_035571115.1 Candidatus Acidiferrum sp.
TCTGTTGCGCCCGACATCCAGGAGCGCGCGGGTGCGGAAAGTGCGCTTCCGCCGGCAACTCTTGGGAGCGATTCCGGCGTCGGGCCGGAGAGCGGGGAACCGACGCAGCCGGCAAGCACCGAAGCGACCACAGCAGCGCGAAGGAAACGCAGCGCGTCCATATCCTAGATAGCCTGAATCTTCGCCATCATGCCGTGATCTTCGTGGTCGAGGATGTGGCAATGGAAGACGAAGGTTCCTTTGATCACCGGATCGCGAAAATCCATGAGCAGGACGAGCGTGCCGGGGGCGCCGTTCGTGTGCCGGTGCGGAATCAGCTCACTATCGGCCCAGAACGGATGCTCGACCTTGACGCCGTCGATCTCCTTGACGAGAAAGTGCAGCTGATGGATGTGAAAGTCGTGGGTCTCCGCAGTGACGTTCTCGATGCGCCACTGCTCGACGGTCCCGGTGTGCACCACGAACATCGGCGGATCTTGCATTCGGAAAATCTTGCGATTGATGCGAAAATGTGTTTCCCCTTCGCTGAATACCACGACGCGCTTGGCTGAAACTGGCGGAAGCGCCGTCGTGTAGACGTTTTCCGGCAGCGGTTCGCCTACGGTGATGGGCCCCGACGTCGTCGACCGTCCGCCCTGCTGATGACTCGGCTGCTTGAGGTTGGCCAGAACGAGCTCGGGATCGCGATCGCCACCGGAACCCGTATCGTAGCAGAGGGTCCGAAACTTTGCCGAGCGGCTGCGCGGACCCGTTACGACGAACTCCACGCGAGCCGCCGGAGGAACGATTGCGTAGGGCTCGACCAGCGTCGGCGGCGTGCCGGGGTAGGTATCGAGCGCGAAGCCGTCGATTGCAACTACCGTCAGCTTCTCCCCATCGACGGCGAGTTTGAGCGTTTTATGACCGGTCGCATTGATCACGCGGAAGAACTGCTTCTCGCCGGGTGCAATCGTAATGTCCGGTTGGACGACGTAGTTAAGGGATGTGGTTAGTCCCATCTCTGCCCCGCACGGCTCGTTGTTGATCGTCTGCGGACGGGCGGTCGCCATACCCGCCATGCCATCCTCCATGTCCGCGTTGTCGCCGAACTTTTTTGCCGCCTCGCCGTTTCCGGTATCCCGGACGATGATCACGTGTTGCGTCATCTTTGCCAATCGAGGAAGATGTCGCTCCAAGCCGTTCACGATGATCGCGCCGGACATTCCGCCCTCACCGACTTGATAGTTCGTTTCTCCGTGCACGTGCGGATGATACCAGTAGAGCCCGGGCTCCTGGTTCTTCGCGACGTGCACGATGTAGTGCAGGCGCTGGCCTGGACGCGCAAGCATTCCAAGCACGTCGTCGCCCGGGGCGTTGGGCGACGTACCGAGGCCGTGAAAATGCAGATTGATATCGCTCTTGTCTCCCTTGGCCGGAGTCAACTCGTCGGCCTCCGTGATGTCGATCGTGTCGCCCGGATTCACTCGGATCGTCGGTGCGGTTTCGTTAAGACCGTTGACGGTGAACTGCGGGAAGCCGGTATGTCCACTCAGGTTGACGACGAACGAGACCTTGGCTACGCCATGCACCGATTTCACGACGGGTGGCTCGGGAAGCTCTTCGGTGTTCGGACGAACGTACGAAGGTGAGGTGCTGCCCGGCGGTACGCCTGGTAGAATCTGACTCGGCTGAGCACGGCATCCGGCCAGACCGGCGAACCCGATTACGATGACCAATGCGAATCGCAGCACGAGAATCTCCTTCACAAGTGACTCACCGCAGCGCCGTAACTATGCACGCGAGCGATCGTTTTGATAGGCGCGCCCCCCGACGGATACCTCCAAAACCCCGCGTTGCGGTTGAAATCGGGTCCAACGAGCGTGCCGCCAGCGATCCAGAACTGGCGGACGCTGATCGTCCCGTCGAGCGTTGTCATGCCTATCTCGGTTGCGTTGCTTCCGCTGATCGAAAATCGGTACGTCACCGAGGGAGCAACGCCGGAGTCGCCGATAGCGAGATCCTTGCCGTCCCACTGCACCTGACCCGGCGTGTCGATCGCCTGGCTTACGGCGATACTCTCTAAGCTTTTGCTTCGACGACGCAACTCCACGAGTGTAAAACGTCCGGCTTTGGATTTTGTTAGCCCGTCGATAAAGAGGTTGCCGTTCGAGTCGTAGCCGCAGAAGTACGGGCTACGCATTGCGGAATCGGTATAGCGTGTTGGATTGCTCCATCTTCCATGCGAACCTTCGTGGTAGATCGAGACGATCGTGCCGCCGATGCCGCCGGTCACGGCGAGATAATGGCCGGGAGAATCGACCGAACACCCAAGAGGCACCCCGAAGGTGTCGAGCGACGCGATCGGCTTCGTACCTCCGTGCGGATATTCGATGACGTCGCGGCCTTCGATGTCGGCGATCCAGACGTTGCCTGCGTCATCGGCGCACTCGCTGCGAGGCTTTCCGAAGCCGGTCAGTGTGCCGACCAGGCGAGCTTCGCGAAACGAATAAACCTTCACGTCATTCGCGACGACGTCGGAGAGGTAGAGCAGATCCTGACTCGCTGCCTCCGGCGCCATCCAAGATACGCTCCTGCCGAGCTCGGCGCCGGGGATGACGTTCGGCAATGCGCCGCTCTGCACCGGCGATCCGTGGCAAGCCGCAAGCACGACCAAGGCGACGCAGGCTCCAAACCAGCGGCAACCGACGTCGAAGGCGTTCATTACAATCTTACCCGCTCCGCATGTCAATTGAATTACCCGTCGTTGGTGACCTGGTGGGATTCGAATCTCTCAAATTGAATTCGGGGCGACTCCTCGGAGCTCATTCTTCCCGGCGGCCTCGAATCCAGCAGGGGCTTCGAGTTGCAGACGCGGCCGTTGTGCCGCTCGCACTGCTAATCGTGCCAAGAGGCCGCGCCTCCGCGGTTTCCAACGCGATCGATCCTATGCTCTTGAAGACATCTGAGGTCGCACTTTGCGGAGCCGCGTTTGCGCTGCTCGTTCTAACATATCGACTTATAACATATCGACGTTGAAACGAAATAGCGTACATTCTCGTTATCAGAACGCAGCGGCGCCTTCGACGTTAAGAAGCGCCTCCGTTAAGCGTTGTGAAAACTTTTAATTCTAAGGTGGAACGTACTAGTACAAACGTACTACGCGTAACCCAAATGTGCAACGGCACTTTCGTAAAAGAAAAAGGAGCATTTTAATGAGGGTCCTTAGGGTAGCCGCGTACGCATCCAGCGCGTTGGCCGCCACTGCTTTACTTGCTGCTTGCAGCAGCGTTGGCAACACACAATCATCGGGTTACGCGCCCGCTTCCGGAACTAATCAGAGCTATCTCGGCTTCACCGGCCTCGTAGCTCCGAACGACCATCCCGATCATCACAAGTCATGGGTCTCGGCAGACGCGAAGAAGGCGCCTCGGCTGCTCTTCATCTCCGACACCGATACCAATGATGTGTACATCTTTACGATGCCGGCCATGAAACTCCACGGCACGCTCACGGGCTTCGACGGACCGCAGGGCATGTGCGCCGACCGAAGCGGCAATATCTGGGTGGTCAATACTAAGAGCGCCGAAATCCAGCAGTACTCGCGCGGCGGTAAGTTGCTGAAAACCGTCGACGACTTCGGCAACTATCCCGTCGGTTGCGCCGTGAATATGAAAAACGGCGATCTTGCAGTGGCGAACATCAGGAGCACGGGCGGCGAGGCGGGCCACGTGACCGTCTATTCGAGTGACTCCGATCCCCAAATGCTCGTGAACCCGGATCAGACCGAGTATTACTTCCCGGCGTACGACACGAAAGGCAATCTCTACGTCAACGGCCGGGGCGGCAACTCCAACGATATGATGATATCAGAGTGCCGGTCGGGCAGCGGCTCGTGCTCTACCCTGACCGTATCGGGTGTGACGCTCAATGTTCCCGGTGGATTGAACTGGAATAAGGCCGCCGGCCATTTGGTCGTGGACGATCCGAAGTGCAATAACGTGTGGGGCTCGTGCCTCTACTCGATGTCCATCTCCGGCTCGACGGCGAAAGTCACCGGAACCACGTCGCTCCACGATGCCAACGGAGGCGGGTGCGACGTCGAACAGGGCGTCTTTTTGCCGAACGAAAAATACTTCGCCGGCGGATGTATCGCCCAGGGTTCAAATCCGGCCGCCGTCGCGCGCTGGAAGTTCCCTGCCGGCAGCAACCCAACGCACTCGATTGCATCCGTGGGATACCCGGTCGGCGCGGCAATCAGCATCAAGTAGCTGGCGGCATCCAAATCTCGACGATTCCGCTTCCGGATCGAACCTGGGCTCCGAGTTCGGGAAGTTCCGTCCTAAAGACGGCTTCCCAGGTTGCCTGGAGCGTTCGTAAACCCGCGCTGCGCTAGCCAGGTGATCATGATCTGCGGGTACCCCGGAACGAACCGCTCGGGAAGCGTCCGATCTCCATTGTATCCACTTTTCGATACAATGAGCTGGTGCCCCACATTCGGATACGTCTCGATCGTGACATCACGATCTCCGGCGCGCGTTAGGTACTCGCGTAAACGCGCCGCCGAGTCAGTCGCGTCAACATTTCGATCGAGCGCGCCGTAAAGCGCCAGTGTGGGGGTGAACGAGACGCTGAGTAACGTGTGCGTTGGGTCGAAGGTGACAAATCGTCGTAGTCCCGTGATCATCGAAGGCGGTGGCGGAATAGACACACCGACGTCCGGCATCAACGAATACTTGAACCACGGTTGCCTTGCGTTGAATTCATATAGGCGTTTTGTGTAGCTCCAGGAGACCGTGCCGTCCAGTGCCCGCTCGAACGCATGCCACAGGGCTACCGCCTGCGGGGATGCGGCTTCTGCATTGTGCCGGCGCATCTGTTGTTCGACTTCATAGTCAATATTCTGGGCTAAAGATTCCATGGGCGCACTCTTTAGGATCATGAAGGCTATCGGCCGGTGGACCGAAACCAGCGGCGCGGTCCACCCTCCGTTACTGAAAGCCCAGATGCCGCTGCGGTGAAAGTCCACGTGCGGGTCGCTGCGCATCACATCATAGATAGCCTCGACGTCGTCGGCTCTCTGACTTGGTCCGTTAAGAAACCAGTTGCCACTTGAAAGATCTACGGTCGACGCGGCGCGTTGTTTCGCGCGCGACCCCTGAACAAACGCACACTTCAACCGGGTCCCGCGCCGGCGCAACTGTCGACGAGGCTTCGTCGCTCATGCCGAGAATCCCCGGCTCACTACATTGCTACGAAACGGAGTGCACAAGGTAATGATGAATCGCTCGGCGTTTACGTGTTGCGGACTTTTCACTGCCCTAGTACTGCTAGCAGCTTGCGGCGGCTCGACTGGGAGCGCTCTGACGCCGCTCTCCGCTCAACGCACGACTTCTGGGGCCGAAAGATCGTGGATGAGCCCGCTGGCGAGCCGGAAATCAAAGCTGCTCTACATTTCGACGTTTAACGGAAATGACGTCACCGTGTACGACTACACCAGTGGAAAACAGGTGGGAATGCTAACCGTCTCGTCACCGGCCGGCCAGTGTGTCGATGCGAAAGGCGACGTCTACATCGCGAATTCCGGCGGAGCCGTCGACGAGTACGCTCACGGGGGCAAGAAACCCCTCAAAACATTTACGACGAGCGGAGACGCCTTCGGCTGTTCGGTTGACAAGGCGAACGACCTTGCGGTTACCGATTTTCTCGGGGCAAGCTACACTGCGGGAAGCGTTACGATCTTTCCGAAAGGTTCCAGCGAAGGCGTCGTTTACAGCAATCCCACCGATTGTTACGACATATGGAACGCCGGCTACGACGACAAGGGAAACCTCGTGATGATAGCCGAGAACCAAGCATCCGAAGCCGTTACCTTCTGCGCGGTGCTGAAAGGATCTAAATCTCTAACGACGCTGACCGCTAGCGGCTTTACGGTCTACTCTCCGGACTCCACGATGTGGGACGGCAAATATATCGCGCTTGGCGATCAGCAGATCGGAGGGGGCCTACAGTCCGGCATTATCGAGGCAACTCTGTCGGGCTCGACGTTAACCTCTCACGGCCAAGTGGTTTTGAGCGACACCTGCCAGGGCGACTACACCCATGTGATTCAGCCGTTCATCGTCGGTCGCAAGAATACGCCCGACAACGACAAGCAAGGCACGGTCGTCGCCGGCGCAAACGAGTTTTGCAGCGCAGACTTCCGTTTGTGGCACTACCCGGCAGGTGGTACTCCCGTCAAGTCATTCACATTCCAATCGGGCGGCCAATCCGTCAGCATCGGCAATTAGGGCTCAAGGTGGCGATTATGTCAACGTGATCGTTCATCTGGTCGACGGAACCTACGAGTTGTTCCGGCATTTCTATGGACTGCGTCGCGTCGCCGACGGGAAGAAGCGACGATTCGGGGCGGTTGTCGGAGTGCTCAACACCGTGCTGCAAATGATCGGCGAGGGTGCCACGCACTTAGGGGTTGCCACCGATCACGTGATCGAGTCCTTCCGCAACGAGCTTTGGAGCGGCTACAAAACGGGAGATGGAATCGATCCTGCGCTTCTCGCACAGTTCGAACCGCTCGAGGAGGCGCTGCGAGCCATGGGGATTGCGGTTTGGGCGATGATCGAGCTGGAAGCCGATGATGCGCTGGCCTCAGCGGCCGCAAGCGCTTCGCAGGATTCTCGGGTACAGAAAATCTGCATTTGGACTCCGGATAAGGATCTCGCGCAATGCGTGCGCGAGGATCGCATCGTGCAAATCGACCGAAGGAGCAAGGTCATCCGGGACGCTGACGGCGTGCGCGCTAAGTTTGGGGTAAGTCCCGAGCTGATACCCGACTATCTCGCGCTCGTTGGCGATGCCGCCGATGGCTATCCCGGCATCGCAGGCATTGGGCCGAAGGGCGCTGCCGCTCTCCTCGCACGTTATGGCGCGATCGAGCTGTTCCCGGCGCAAGAGCTCGGTGAGCGGCAGCGCCTCGCGCTGTTATTCAAGGAACTAGCAACCCTTCGAACCGATGCGAAGCTTTTTGCAGACGTCACCGAGCTGGAGTGGCGCGGGCCTACTGCCCGATTTCCGGCCGTGTGCGAGTGGCTCGACGCCCCCGATCTCCTTGCGCGCGCCACGAGAGCCGCACGAGCCCGCGCGCGCTAACGAGCCTGCTTCGCGGAGTCTGAAAGCCGTAAGCGCAACTCTTCTTACTTCTGCCGGGTGTAAGGGTCTGCATCGGGGGCGAGTCTGTGAGACACTCCTTCCCGTCCTCAAGCGCGATCTTTCGAGTGGTCGATAAGTAGCGCCCACCGAAAGATAGGTCGACAATCTCCATTTTTTCAGAACTTCCCCTGGATGCTGCGATATTTCGCGGCATCGAAGACCTGCACTATACCGAGGCCACGCCCATACAGCGCACGGCTATCCCCATCGCTCTGGCAGGCCGCGACGTCTTTGCGAGCGCGCCTACCGGCAGCGGCAAAACCGCGGCTTTCGGCATTCCGCTACTCCAAAGGTTGCTCGAGCGGCGCGCCGACCGCGCTGCCGCGCTGGTCTTGACGCCGACACGCGAGCTGGCGCAGCAAATTGCGCAGCATCTCGGGCAGCTGGCAAAGCACACCAACCTGCACATCACGCCGATTTACGGAGGCGTGGGCATGAAGCCGCAGATCAACGCCATGCGCCGCGGCACCGACGTCATCGTCGCAACGCCCGGACGGCTCATCGATCTGATGCAGCAGGGCGAAGCTCGCCTCGACTCCATTGGGATTTGCGTGCTCGACGAAGCCGACCGTATGCTCGATATGGGGTTCTTACCGGCCGTAAAGCGCATCGTCGCCAAACTCCCCGCCGACCGCCAAACTCTCTGCTTCTCGGCAACACTCGGCAGTGCGGTGGTTGCCCTTGCGCGCGAGTTTCTCCGCGATCCCGTGCGCATCAATTTAGCAGCGCCGACGCCCGTAGCAACGGTCACCCAGTGGGTGTACGAAGTGGAACCGCACAAGAAAACGGACCTCCTCGTGGATCTTCTCAAAGATGGCCGCGTCTTCAATGCAATTGTGTTTACGCGGACCAAGTCGCGGGCCGAACGCGTCGCCGGCGCGTTGATGCGACATAGCATCGATGTCGAGCGTATTCACGGTAATCGTTCGCAGGCGCAGCGCTCGCGCGCTCTCGATGCGTTTAAAAAAGGGCGCTACCGGGTCCTAGTCGCCACCGACGTCGCCTCGCGCGGGATCGACATCAACGATCTCGGACACGTCATAAACTACGACGTTCCCGCCGAGCCCAACGATTACTTACATCGAATCGGACGCACGGCGCGCGCTCAAAAACTCGGCGACGCGATTACTTTCGTTTCCCGCGACGAGGCGAGTTCGTTTGCTCGTATCGAAGGCGCAATCGGCACGCCTCTGAAGCGCAGCGAGCACGGCTTCATGGAGCCGGCATCCGCTCGAACGGTTACGGTCGAGCCCCAGCCGCGCCGCCGGTCGTTTCAGCGGCGCCGTCGCCGCTGACGGTGAATTCGACAGCCGACTGCCCGTTGTGACGGCGATCATTTCGGGACCCCGTGAGTCCGAAATGCGACCGTCTCGAACACATCGCGAATCGCCTTAAGCACGATTTGCGGGTGGTCGAGCTGGATGTAATACCTGTATTCGTCGTAATCGAAGACTTGGCGCGCGTTGGTCGAGAGACGAAGCCACGAAGCCTGTGCACGAGCTGAATCGCGCTCGAATGCAAGCCGTTCGCGACGCACGTGGAGCGCCTCGACGATCTGGCGTACGATGCCGTTCCGGACCTTGTGCCACTGGAAGCATACTTTGTGCTGTCGGAGCCCACAGGCAAGACAGGTTACGGTGACAAATTTAACGCCTAAGACGATGGCAGGTTTGCCGTGTTGGCGCCAGTGAGAATTGGTGGAGCAGCTTGCGACTCGTGCGAGAAAAAAAGGGAGTTGATTGCCTTATGAATATCTCAGGCCGGAATCGGTACGCATTAGGGTTCCTAGCTGGGGTCGCGATACTCGCCGGTTGTAGCGGCGACGGGTCAACGTCGGGATACATTTCGACTACACGAGTTCCGCCGAGTCAGGGGTGGCTGTCCTATCAGGCAAAAGCGGGTAAGCAGCTCCTCTTTGTTGCGGATCAACCTTCTCAATCCGTATACATCTTTCCTCAGAAAGGAAAGAATCCGGCCCCAATCGGCGCCATAACGCAGGGGATTGCTGCTCCAACCGGGCTCTTCGTCGATAGGCATGGGACGCTCTACGTCTGCAATTTCGGCGCCGGGACCGTGACGGTTTATCCAAAAGGCAGTTTGTCCCCGAGCAAGACGCTCACCCAAGCCGGCGTCTCTCCTCTCGACGTCGTCGTTGGCAAGGACGGGACCGTGTACGTCGCTGACTTCAACGAGGGCCGTGACGGCCACGTCTTCGAGTACGCCCCCGGTAGCACGACACCGACGACCACGATCTCCTTAACGGGCTATCCCGAGGGTTTGGCCCTCGATTACAGCAACAATCTGTACGTCGCGTATCAGAAAACCAGCAGCGCCGGGACGGTCTTGAAGTTCAAGCCCGGGTCGACGCGGGGCCACGACCTAGGACTTGCAATCACCTTAGTTGGCGGCGCGACGATCGACTCGCGAGGCGATCTGCTGGTCGTCGATCAGAGCAACCCTCAGCCGCATGTGGATGTGTTTCCTCCGGGCGCCAAAACTCCATCGCAAACGATCGGCGGCTTTGCGCTCGCCCTCGATATCGCGCTCAACCACGACAACGCGCATCTGTACGTGACACAGAACCAAAATCCGGCAGTAGTTTACGAGGTTTCCTACCCGAGCGGTACGATTCAACAACAGATCACCAAATCTCTTACGGCGGTTTACGGCGTCGCCACGAGTCCCGACGGGTCGCCCTAGGCAGCCAGCCAATAACTCCTCGCAAGTACTGCTTGAGCGCCCTTCCAATATACCCGTGGAACCCTTCCCTCGCTAGAGCCTTGCAGTCACGTCACCTTTCGCTAGTGCCGGCTGGTGAACTCAGCCGGTCTTGTCATTCTTGGGGCCGGCGGCAGCCGATCGTTGGCGGATCCGAGGGGATGCGCGACGATGCGATAGTCGAACTCGAGTGAGTCGCGTCCGCGTTCGGTTTCCTTTACCTGGAATCCGGACGCCATCTTCACGCTTACGTAGAGCCCGCGCGTATCGCCCAGCGGCGTCAAGAAGACGTAGTACCATTTTCCGTCCATGACCGAGGCAAAGTCCGGGCTGATCTGCACGTTAGCGACGCCGCCATACATTCGCCCCGTTCCGACGTCTTCGATCGTTGCGGTCGCCGACTGCGATGCGTAGCTAAGCACGTGGCGCCCGCTCGAGCTTCGCTGCCTCACCTGAACCTTGGCACCGCCAATCGTCCCACTGCAAGTCAAGTTGCCGTAAGGGTCGACCGCACAGCCGTCGTCCGTTGACAAGTCGAAGGCCAGGAACGGGTCGCCGTTAGTCCCGTCGTCGACCGCCTCGACGCCGACGTAGCCTGGATTTTTGGAACTGATCTCGCCCAGCACGCCGTTCGCGCTGCTGGAAAGACCGTAGACCCCTGCGTAGCCCGCTCCCGATCCGCCCGAAGCGTTCGTTATGGCGTAAAGGCCATCCCCGCTGTTTGAGGCGGCGTAAACGCCTTCGGCGCGGCCGCTCATTTCCGTCGCGATGCCCGCAATGGCCGAGTCGCCATTCGTGGCCGACGTCTCCGCTTGGATCGTGTTGGCGGAGACCCCCTGGGCGTACAGTGCGTACGTACTTCCTCCGCTGGACTCAGCCGTGAGGCACGCCGTGCCGCTGCTGCAGCTGAAGGTCGTCTTCTTCTTGTCGGGAGAGAAATGTGCGGCACGTACTACGCCGAAGCTCGAGATCGCGACGGCGATACCGACGGCGATTGCGCCAACCGCAACCGTACCAGCGGGTTTGAAACTACTACCGTGAAACATGGCTTTCTCCTTGACTCCGCTTGCCGAAAGGCTAGGAGCGCCCGCGCCTTCGGCGAAGGTCTTTTTTTGCAGCGAACCCGCGTGAACTCGCGGCCGCCCCGAGCATTAGTCTAGCGGTCGCGCGGGATTCGCAACAGTATCTATTGGTGTACGCGAGGGCATCTCATGGAACTGGCGCTGCGTACTCCCGCGGGCCCCGATTTCGGCCGCTGCATTCCGTTGCTCTCTTCACCGTTTCTTTGCGACCGGTCGGAAGGTGACAGCCTGTGCGCACTTTGGTCTGAAATCGTCAGTTCGCAGTCAGGCGTTGCGGCGGTTGCCGCCGACGCCAACGATCCAGCCGCGATCGTACATTTCGCGTTCGGAGTCTTCGTCAGCGACGAGCGCATCGCGGAATACCGTCGTTGCACGTCGCCGTGCATAGCGCGTAGCTTGCTCGCCCAGTGGGTTGCGGGCAAGCAACCGTTTCTTTCGTTACACGAGATCGCGAGTTCAAATGCCGGTCAGGGACTGAACCTCCTTATGACGCACTATGGGCATCGGCGCGGCGACACTCGGGTCTACGCTGCCGACTACGAATCGTCTCGTCGGGTGCTGCGGGGCTGGAATCTGAGAACCTATACCGTCGAGATGTTCACCGAGCCGGAGCGCGACGACCGCGCGTGGGGGCGGGATCTGGGATTTCGCGTGCTCGAGTATCCGCCCAGCCGATACCTTGCAGCCGGCATTCCGATGGAACGCGCTCCCTTTCTGTGGGCCGCAAGCCGCGAAGAAGCAAAATCGGATGCCCATTATGGTCTGGCTTTGCTCTTTGAGACGTACGCCCCGCCGCGTTTCGCACTCACCTTGCGCGAGCAACAGGTCTTGGGCTTAGCCCTCGACGGTGGGACCGACGCATCGGTCGCACGCATCGCGAATATCTCCGAGTCGACGGTAAAGAAGATTTTTCGAAGCATCTACGCCAAGGTCGCTCGCGCCGGCATCGTCGACCTGTGCGCCGACGATGCGGCCGATCAACGTGGCGCCGAAACGCGCCGCCATCTGCTCAACTATGTTCGCGAACATCCACAAGAGTTGCGGCCGTATTCGCGGCGCGGCACAAGATAGGAGGTCAAGATCGTTTGGCGCGAAGGCCGCGCCATTCGCGACGCGGAAGGCCCGCGTATGTTAACCCCCAAAGCACTTTTCAACATGGCTGTAGCGCTGAGCGCCGCAGCAGTCGTTGCCGGCTGCGCCGGCGCGAATCAATCGAATAGCCTCGCCGGCACGCAGCCGGCAATCGGCAGCCCGGCGCAAACGCTCGGGCAGACGAGCTGGATCAACCCCGCCGCCAAACTTTCGAAAAAGGGCCTGATCTACGTCGCCGATTACTCGAACTCGGCGGTGCATATCTATCCCGAAGAAGGAAAGGATCAAAAGCAAATCGGTTTGATCACCGGGCTTCCGATCGTCGAATACCTCAACGTCGACCGCTGGCACAATCTCTACGTCGTCGAGTTCGTCGCTGGGCAAGTCGTCGTCTTCCCACGAGGTTCCACGCAGCCGTCGCTCACGCTGACGGTTGAGCCGGCGAAGACCTATCCCAATGCCGTCGCGATCTCGAAAACCGGTGAGGTGGCGGTCGGCCAGTTCCAGCAGAACGGCATCAACTTCTACCATAAAGGCCAGACGACGCCCTACAACATCGTTCCGCCTGTCCCGGGCTACTCGTCGGGCTTCTGCGCCTACGATAAGCACGGCAATCTCTACACGATTGAGAGCACCTCAAGCGGTCCTTCGCATATCGGGGAGATCGTTGGCGGCGGAAAGGGAAGCACCACCGTCGACCTCGGTGTCAATACCGACATCACCAACGCCAAGGGCATCCAAGTCGATACGCACGGCAACATTGCCGTCGTCGGCGATTCCGGAACGCTCAATCTCTACAAGCCGGGCTCCAACACGCTGATCAGCACGAACACGCTCAATGGCAACCCGAATCCCAACGGCGGCTTCTCGCTCTTGAAGAACGGCAAGGACCTCTACGTTGCCAGCGCCATCCTCGACGGTAATCTCGGCCAGGCGTTCGAGTACGCTTATCCGTCGGGCGGTAACGTCCTCAACACCATCACCGTTGAACCACCCACAAGCGGCAGCGGCGAGACGGCGGTCACCGGCGTTGCGGTCGACCCGGCGGAGCGGCCGTAACCAGCATCGCCGATCTACGTGCTCGACGACCTGAGTACGCAGCGCTGCTGCGTACTCAGAGATTCCCGCCTGACCGGATGATAAAGCAGAGGCCTTCCCGTTCGAGTCAGTCGCGCGCTCTCGCGAGCGCTGGACCAATCAACGCATGGTCTGCGGCAGTTAGCTGCTCCGGACCCAGCTGGTAGGTCAACTTGTTGATCGTACCGTTAAAAGTAAAGGGTGGCTGATAGTCGTTGTCATCGACGGGAGTGCGCGTATCACTCCCAATGTCGAACGTCTCGTCCAATGTCATGAGAAATGGAATCGTATGTGGAACGGCTTGATTGGCGACTTGCGTACCGTCGATCCCGAGCACGCCGGTCCCGCCTTTACCAGGCCCAGGCCCGTCGTAAGTGAACTCGAAAACGATCGTGTGCTTACCGGGCGCGAGCGCCTGCGGGGCTTCCCAACGGAAACGCTCCAAGTTCAGTAGGTTGTAGACAAAAACGGGCTTGCCTTTGAGCAGATACAACCCGTAGCCGCCGAAGCGACCGCCTAACGTCACGATCATTCCCTCGCCGCCACCTTCAGGAATCTCGATCTCAGCCGCGATCGAGTACGATTTGTTCAGCAGGTTTGGTGCAAAGGCTGGGTCGATGCCGGTAAGCGCGCAGCTATAGGTAAAGACGTTCTTGCCCGCGGTCCCGCTCGGACGCGGTGCGATGACCCGCTGGGCTACGGAGTTGTCCAGGGGTAGCACGTTGTACTTCGCTGCCTCGACCAGAAAGATTTGCTGCAGTTCGCGCAGCTTGTCCGGCATCTTGGGCGCGAGATCGTTTGCTTCGGAGTAATCTTGCCCGATATTGTAAAGCTCCCAGCTGTAGCCGTTAACCACTTCGGGCATCTGCACTAACCCGAGGAGCCACGGCGGCTCGGGTGGCGTCGTTGCGGCGATCCAGCCGTCGTGGTAGATCGCACGGTTACCGAACATCTCGAAATACTGCGTGGTTCTAGCCGACGGAGCGTCTGCGTTAGCTTTTTCCCACGAGTATGCCATGCTGACGCCTTCGATCGGCTTCTGCGCGATGCCGTTGACCATCACCGGAGCTTCAATGCCGGCCGCTTCCAAAAGAGTCGGCACGATGTCGATCATATGATGGAACTGCGCGCGGATGCCACCCGCATCCTTGATGCGATTTGGCCACGCGAGCGCCATGCCTTGGCGCGTGCCGCCGAAATGAGAAGCTACCTGTTTCGTCCATTTAAACGGTGTATCGAACGCCCACGACCAGGCAACGGACATATGCGGGTACGTTTGGTCGGAGCCCCAAACGTCGTAGTACTTCAGCTGAACGTCGACAGGAACATTGATGCCCTGGTAGCCGGTCATGACATTTGGCGTGCCGATCGCTGAGCCTTCGGCGCTGCACCCGTTATCGCCGCTGATATAAATGATTAGTGTGTTATCGAGCTTGCCCAGATCTTCAACGGCCTGAATAACACGACCAATCTCATAGTCGGTATAAGCGGCATATGCGGCAAAGACCTCAGCCTGCCGGGCAAAGAGCTTCTTCTCGTCGGCAGACAGCGAGTCCCAAGTTGGCAGGTCCTTCTCGGGCCATGGCGTCAGCTCGGTTTCAGGCGGAATTACGCCCAGCCGTTTTTGATTAGCAAAGATTTGTTCGCGCAACGCGTTCCAGCCCATGTCAAACTTGCCTTTGAACTTCTCGATCCACTCTGCTTTGGGCTGATGCGGCGCGTGGGTACCGCCGGGTACGTAGTAAAGGAAGAAGGGCTTGTCGGGCATCGAAGCGTCGAGTTGTTGTAAATAATCGATAGCCTCGTCGGCGAGATCGGTCGTGAGATTATAATCCGTCCGTCCGATCCATGGAAAAATCTGCGTTTGGTTTTGGAAGAGGTACGGTTGCCATTGATCGGTCTCGCCGCCCATGAATCCGTAGAAGTATTCAAAGCCCATCCCGACCGGCCACTGTTCGAACGGACCGGCAACGCTATATTGGAAACTCGGCGTGTTGTGCTCTTTGCCAAACCACGATGTCGCATATCCGTTGTGCTTGAGGATCGCACCGATCGTCGCGTTTTCCGGACCGATGATCGAATCGTAACCCGGGTACCCGGTCGACTGTTCGGTAATGACGCCGAAACCTACCGAGTGATGGTTGCGTCCCGTGATTAGTGCTGCGCGAGTAGGCGAGCAGAGCGCGGTGGAGTGAAACTGCGTGTAACGCAATCCAGCCTTCGCAACTCGGTCCAATGCGGGGGTCGGAATTATCCCGCCGAACGTTCCGGGAACGCCGTAGCCCGCATCGTCCGTCATGATCAGAAGCACGTTAGGTGCGCCCTCGGGCGGAACGACCTTTGGCGGCCAAAACGGTTTGGACTCTTCGGCGCTCAGATTGATCTCGCCACCAAACGCTCCAGGGACCGGCGGCAAATACTTTCCATCGATAGTTTCGGTGGCGCTTGGAGACCCTGGGACGGTCGTCGCGCTGGCGCCCGGATCGGTGTTGCTCATCATGTCAATCCTTTGACGAGTGAATTTTTGCTGAAGGCGAGCAGCTTTTTTCGGTTCTTTTGCGACTCCTGCCACCTTAAGTACGTTAACCCCGGCAAGTACGTTAACCCCGGCGACGGCCAAGGAGTTCATTAAGCTGCTGCATGAGCGAGTGGATGGAAGGCGCGACTGAAGCCATGTCAGCCCGACGTTCTCGCGATCAGCATACACGTGAATACGCTCGCGCAGTTACCCAATGGATGTAGCGCCTTGTCGGTGAACTCGCGCAGATAATCATTGCGCGCGAACGCGACCTGTAGGCAAGCCAACGGCAGGCTCAATCCTTAGACCATCGAAGAGCTACGCTTCAAAAATCGGCAGAGGATCGGGTACCCGCAGTGGTGCGTCTTGAAGGAGGCAACAAATGCGACCTTTCGAGTTTAGCCGCTGTGCTTTAGGCATCACCGTGGCTGCAGGGTTGCTCTCTGCGTGCGGCGGATCGTCGATGCCGCGTGCTGCCGTTAACGCAATCGGCGAAATGGGCGCACTCAAGCACGATGAGACATTCCACTACACCGGAAAGAAGCAAACTTTCATCGTCCCTCCGGGCGTTAGCCAACTCACCATAGATGCTCACGGTGGAGAGGGAGCCGGGTTCAGCGTCTCCCCCAGCAATGATACTCCAGGCTTCCCGGGCCGGGTGCACGCGATCATCTCTGTACGCCCCGGCGATAAGCTCTACGTTTTTGTCGGTGGGTCTGGTACGAACGGCGGCTTCAACGGCGGCGGCGCCGGCGGTACCAGCGGATCCGGGAGCTACTCCGGCAACCCGGGCGGTGGCGCGTCGGACGTGCGCGCCGGTGGCGATCAGTTGAAGGACCGCATTATTGTTGCCGCCGGCGGCGGCGGCTCCGGCGAAGCCGTGCGTACCTATGACTTTGCCTCTGGAGGCAACGGCGGCGGCATGGCTGGCCAATCGGGAGGAGGCGGCGGCACTACCTATGGCGCCGGAGGCGGCGCGGGCGGCTCGCAGCGTAAAGGCGGTTCGGGTGGCGCCGGCGGTCCCTGCTATGACAGCTCCGACTGTGGCCAGCCCGGCGGCAACGGTGCGTTAGGCCTCGGCGGTAACGGTGGTGCCGCGCATTGCCTCTATGCGGGCGGCGGAGGCGGTGCCGGCGGCGGGTACTACGGTGGTGGTGGCGGCGGCGGCGGCGGCGCCGATTACGTCTATATGTACGGCTGCGGAGAGCCTGGCCAAGGCGGCGGCGGT
>DATMKR010000146.1:0-53430 GCA_035571115.1 Candidatus Acidiferrum sp.
ACTGCTTGTACGCGGCCTTAAAACCCGGAGGCGTCGTCACCTCACCGGCGTTCCACGTGCAGCCCTCCGCATCGCCGATTCGATTGAGCGGGTCCAGCACGCCCGAGGCAAACGACGCCGCCTCTTCCAGCACCGAATCGAGCACATCGAGCGTCTCTTCGCAGCCGGGCAGCGCGGCGACCCCGTCGATGCCCGCCAGTTCGCGCAGCGCGAAGTTCATGTCGCGCAAGGGTGCCCGGTAGGTGCTCATTTGAGATTCCTTCTTTCCATATATTAGAAACAGCAGATACGGGAGGCGAAGAGCGACGCCCTTTCCTCAGCTCTATGGGGCATTAGAAATTGTATAAAAGAGTCCGCCTGCTTGCGGGTGGATGCACGAACTGCGGTTATTCTGTGGGTAGACAAACAAAAACACTTCGCGCAAGGAGATCTACATACCGATGTTACTTATGTCACTGCTCTTGTCCGTCATCACGCTCAACCCCGCGATGGCGCCGTCGTCGGCGATGGGTTTCACGCAAGGATACGTTCAAGCCAGCCCAATCTCTCCGGACAGCACTTGCCAGCCCGGCGCAATCTGCGCTTCAAAGAAGAACTTCAATCGGAACGGCTGTTTCTTCAACAACTTCTGGAACAACAGCAACGGCGGTACGCCGCTGGCCATCGACATCACGGAGACGGGTTCGAACGGAAGCCCGGTCTATATCTACTGGGTTAACAACACGAACGCAACCATCATGATTACGGGCAAAGCAACCGCGAATTTTTACTGTCCGCGGCTGAGATAACGCATCGCGCTTTTAAGGCCGCACCTCGAGCGTACTGCTTGCGCTGCGGCCGAACTGCTCGGGCGCATCCTGTAAGTAGGCTCGCGCGCCGGGCCACCTGAACGTGCCGGGCGTGACGGAGCGCACTAAGTAGTGCACGTCGTACACGCCCGGATCGAGGTGCTGCGCGTAGGCCACGACCCGATCGCGGTAGATTTGCGTAGCGTCGATCTGCCAACTATCGCTCTGCGGAACGATCGCTTGCAGCGTCGTGCGGAACGACGTATCTACCGCTTCGAAGCCGGCCGGCAAGGGGTCCTCGATCACGATCCGGTCCACCGGATGATCGACGATCGTTCGAACGTCGATGTCGAAGACGCGCCCGGCCGCAACCGCAACGGGTGCTGCCGCCGATAAATCCATCGTCGCCAGCGCCGGCGCAGCGGTCGCCGCGCTCCCGACGCTCGGCTCGTTGAGCGTCCTGATAACGCGAAATGCGGCGAGTTGCCCCGGCGCGTCGGGCGGGACCGGATACGTATACAGCAGCGTGTAGTGTGCGTTCCCTTCGATCGCGACCGCTTTACCGTTCAACGACGAGGCGTCGACGGCAATCGTCTGTGACGACGCCGTTCTGCCGAACTTCACGGTGACGACGGTGCGATCTCCCACCATCGCGGTGACCGTCGACGGAGTAAGTCGCTCGGTGGCGGCGTAGGCCGAGAGCGCGGTCAGCGCAGAGGCCGTGTCGGCGGTCGTCGGCCAGCCGCACTTGCACTGCTGTGCGACCAGCGCCCGAACGGCGCCGTCGATCTGCTCGGCCGGTGCCCGGCGCTCGATGAGAAGCTGGAGCATCTGCGACTGCGCATCAACGAGCGAGCCCAGCCAGCTCCACGCAGTCGCCAGATTCGCGACCGAGTAGCGGCCCGTGACGTAGAGCGTTTGCTGCAGGCGGTCGGCCATCGCCGCGCCTTGCCCCTGCCAACCCGGCGTCTTCAAAAGATAACGCGCCAAACGAATCTGGGTCGCGCTGTCCAACGAACTCGATTGCGCGACGATATCGGAGAGAAAGTCGGTTCGCCGATTGCCTGCCTGCGAAAGCATCCAGAGCGCCTCAAAGCGCAGCTGCGCTTTGCAGAGCGCGTTGTTGCACCACTTGAAGCGCGAGGGATTGGCGAGTGCCTGCGTCATGAACCCAATGCCCTGCGAAACGGCGCCCGCATCGACGCGCACGCCCTGCGTGCGCGCGAAGAGCAACGCGTCGAGCGCGCCCGCCGTCGTGAACGGATTGCTCGCCGAGGCACCTGCAAATGCTCCAAAGCCGCCGTCACCGCGGCGGTACGAAAGCAAAGCCTGCAGATTCGTCGCAGCGGCCGCTGCCGGATCGAACGCCAATTCGAGCCGATACGGCCCGCGCAGCCGTGCGAGCGCGCTGGCAACGACCAAGCGCGACGCCGATTCGTCGGCCAACGGCAGCGCCTCACCTTCCATCGCGCGCTCGGACGGCACGACGAACTGCGGCACGATCGAGTTCGCGAGCGTCAGCTGCAGCGAGCCGCCGGCGCTCACGTTCATGGGAATCGCGCTGTGGCCCGTGCTGACACCGCTTTCGATCACCGATTCGGTAACGGTGCGGTCGCTCGTTGTGAAAGGCACGCGGAACGCATCGCGTTGCGAGCCGAGCGAACTCGACGCTTCGACCAGCGTCGCCGCCGGGGTGCCGGCGACGACCGGGAACGCAAACGCCTGCATGCCGGTCTTCGCAGTTTCGGTAGCGCTTTGCGCGTGCGGATCGCCCTGTGCAAAAGCCAGCGCACCGCTCAACTTCAAGACGAGATCGAGCGCGCCGCTCGCGCCGGTTTGGTTCGCTATGGAAAGACCGAGCTGGAAACGATCGCCGGGACGCGCGAACTGCGGCAAGAGCGGATTGGCGATCAGCGGCTGCGTCGAGATGAAGGTCTGATCGCCCGTTACAAAGTGCGCCGCATCGCCATCCAGCGCAACCGCCATCACGCGCCAGGTCGTCAGGTCGTCGGGCATCGTGAACTGCGCGTGAGCCCGCCCGTGTGCGTCGGTTTGCAAGACGCCGTAGTAAGCCGTCGGCTGGAAGTTGGCGCGCACGCGCGTGCTTCCGGCGCCGGCGAGGAAGCCGCCGCCGTAACCGAAGCCTTTCTCACTCGGCGGCGTCTGCGTTTTCAGCGTCACGTTCTCGCGGTTATCGGCGAAGATCGTCGCGATCGGCTGTGCTGCAAAGACCGTCTGCACGAGATCCGGCAACCGATAGCCGGTGAGCTGCAGGATCGCATCGTTGACGACCATTGCAACGATTTCCCCACGCACGGGCGTGCCCGTGCGGCCGCTCAATGCGAAATCTACGCTCTGGGCACCGCCGGGCTGCACCGTGGCGTTGCGCGGAGCGATCGCGAGCTTCAGATACCGGTCGGCGAGATCGACGTTGAAGCCGGCCATCCCGGTCAGCGAGAGGGTGCTGCTGTCATCCTGACCCTTCGACAGGCTCAGGGCTACGGGCGAAGGGCGCCGTACGACAACCGCCTCCAGCGCCGCATTCGGCGTCATCTCCGACGTGATCTTGAATGGAAAGCGCACGGTGCCGCTGACGTTATGCATCGTCGTGCGGTAGATCGCGTCGTTGCGCACGACGGCCAGGTAGATGTCGGCGCGCGCGTACGGCGATGCGATCAGCGCGGTCGCCGTCTCGCCGGTTGCGTACTGTTTCTTGTCGAGCTTGATCGCGACCGCATTGGGATCCGAGAGCCCCCAATCGGCCTCGCCTGCTCCGAAGGCGAATACCTGGATCTCCGTGGCGCTCGCGTCATTCGCTTTGTCACCCTTAGCTTTGTCATCCTGAGCCGAGTCGAAGGACTGTCGAGGGGTGGCCGGCCGTGCAACGATGCGATACGGGCCGGCGTCGTTGGGCGTCAGTTGCGCCGTGACCGGACGCTCCCTCGAGACGACATCGGCACTCGCAACGGTATCGTACTTGATCGACTGCTGCGCGTTTTCGCCGCCCTCTTCTTCTTGCGTGGCCGACGTGTAGGTCATCTTCTGCAGCTCGAGATGCACCGAACGACCGGCAATCACGTTGCCGTCGGCATCGGTGACCACGACGCGAACCGGCATCGGCGTCCCCGCCTTACCCACCGTGTCAGAGGCCAAGCCGATAACCGCATCGCCGGGCAGCGCGAGAAACGTCTGCGAGTCGCTCACGGAAAGATTGGAGACGTCGGTCGTCTCCATGTCGACGGTGTAGGTCATCGGGAACGGCAGATCGGCCGGCACCGGGACGTCGAGCGACGTCATGCCCTTAGCATCGAGCGTAAGATCCCGCTGCAGCACGTCGGTGGTGAACGAGGGCGTCTGCTCGGGATAGAACCATTGCGGCCCAAACCAGAAGTCGTCCCATCCCTTCGGCTGCACGCTCGCCACGTCGCGCGTGACGTAGGCGTGCGCCGTGCCCCCTTGCAGCGGCGCCCCAAAGAGATAGTTCGCGGAAACGTTCGCACCGATGCTCGAGCCGGCGACGGCCGACGTCGACGCCAGCGTCAGCGTCAGATTGAAGTTCGGCGGTTTGAACTCGGCGACGCGCAGCGCACCGTCGATCTCGTTCCCGTTGGTTCCTTTGGCGGCAATCGAGTAATAGCCCAACGCCTGCTGTTTCGAGAAGTCGATCGGCATCGTGAAGATGCCCAGCGAATCGGTGCGGCGGCGCCCGAGCGAGGTCGTTACGTTGCTGGGATCGCTCAGAGTCACGTTGTAGAACGCATTGGCATCGGGCACGACACGAGCGCCTCTGACATAATACGCGACGCCGGTGAGCTCGCCGCGCTCCCCCGGTTGGTACATTTGACGGTCGCTGAAGATCGTGCCGCGCGAGAGCGGCGCACCGCTCGTCCATCCGCCGTAAATGTCGAAGCGCGGATAACCGCTGTAGCTCCACGTCGTGACCGTCGCGACGTCGGTCCCCTGCGTGACGACGACGCCGAGATTCGGTGCCTGATTCGCACTCGCCAGAACCGAGCAGCGCTCGACGTCGACGCCGTAGAAGTTCAGCTCACCGTTTGCATCGGTCGTGCCGGTCGCGCAAGGCTGCGGCGTCAACCTATTCTGATCGTCGACCCGGTAAGCGGTCACGGTTGCCCCGCGCACCGGTGCGCCGTCGCTCAGATGCTGGACGAGTACGAGGCCGTGCGACGGGAACCATTGTGAGAAAACGCCGAGATTCGTGAGTTGCACGACGCCCACGAGACTCGAGTCGGAGCCCGGCGCGTCGAGCGCCGTGCGGAAGCCGTACGCGAGCCCACCGTACGAGCCGCCAAGGCGCGCTTGTAACGGAAGCCGCACGACGCTCTGCACGTTGCGCTGCGCGCCGGGTAACGAAATGCTCGACCAGCTTTGCCACGGCGCAAGCATCGTGAGTGGATCGCGCGCGCCCAGCATCTGAAGCGGCGTCAGCACGGCGTAGCCCGCGCGATAGGAGTTTCCCGGTAAGTTCGTGGCGTAGAAGTTTAAGTCGACCGGTGCGCCGGCTGGGATCACGCTCGGCTGCGATCCGCTCGGCGCCCACGCCCCCGGCGCGAAATCAGACGTGTGAATCGTCACTTGACGTTCGTGCCCGAGCGTTTGACCGAACACGTCCTTCACGCTCGCGGCCACCGTTGCAACGTACGTTTTGTCGGGGTCGAGGGCGTAGGGGTCGATGGCGATCGTGTTCGATTGATCCGACACGCTCGTTAGCGTCTTCACCGCCGTCGGCGCCGGCGAGATGCTCACGGCGTTTGCGATCGAGTTCGGGTCGAGCGGATTGCTGAACGCGATCGCCGGATCCCCGTTGGCAAAGCGCCCGCCGCCGTTCGGGCTTGGGACCGGCGTCGGAACGATTGCCAGCGCGTCATACGTGCGCACGGCGCCGAGAAAGCGCCCTGCCGTCGCCAGATTTCCGTAGAGCGGTTCGACGCCGGGCGCGATTGCAAGGCGATAGGTCGTGCCTCGCCGCAGCTCCCGCGTCGGGCGCAGATCGTAGACCCAAACGTCGAGCGACGGATCGTAGAGTTCTTGCGCGTTCTCGCCGGGATCGGGCGACGGCGTCGCTTCCAAGACGGCCGTCACGCCGGAGCTGCTGCCGTCGGTACCGTCGATCGTCGCATGGGCCGCCAACGACGCGACGTCCACCGCGGCATTGCCGGTAACTTGGAGTTTCGGCCGCAGGCCAACCGGCGCCGGCGTCGCCTCGTCGTCGCCGGCCGCGAGCTGCGGCAAGTCGGTAAAGCTAAGCGCCTGCGTTTCGAAAGTCCAGGCGAGATCGCGCTGCAGCGTGTCGCCGGAGAGGTCGCGTAATCCAGCGGCGAGCGTAACTCGCACGCGCGTGCCGATGGGCAGGGCGCGCTCGGCCACGAAGCCGATCATTCGCGGCGTAAGAACGACGAAGTGGCCGGCGAGCCGCGGCTCGATGCTGATACGATCGAGGACCGCCCGCGGACCTTCGCCCGAGAGTGCTTCAACCGGCGTGACCGGCTTGGCGAAGATGACCCGAATCTGCGCCAGCGACTGGGCAGTGCGTGTGGGCGAGATCGACGTAATCCATGGCGGCAGCGACGGCTTCGGCAGCGATGTCACCGCCGAAAGCCTCGGCTCGTTCGTCCCCGCACCCGTACACGAGGCCATTGCCGCGATGGCAACGGCGACGAGCAGCGAATAGAACGCACGCACGTATGCCATCTTCCAGCAACCAGCGATGAAACACTTTGTGCTCGCGTTGGCGATCTGCGCTCTGGGCGCCGCGATCGCTCTCGAACGCTCCGGAATTGACGTCGCCAAACTCGCCCCGCCGCAGGGATCGATCACGTACACCGACCGCAATGGCATCGCGCTCGGAACTATCCTCGGCGCCGGATCGGCGCACTCCGCTAGCGTTACGCTCGACTCGATCTCTCCCATCTTCCTCGACGCGATCCTCGCGACAGAGGACGCGCGCTTCTGGCGTCACGGAGCGGTGGACGTTCGAGCGCTGCTGCGTGCCGCGCGCGACTACGCGATCTTCGGTGGCGCCCGCAGCGGCGGGTCGACGATCGAAATGCAACTCGCGCGCCTGCTCTTTCCCGCTGCAGGCGCTCGCGAGATCGTTCGCAAGCTCGAGCAGATCGCGCTCGCGGAAAGGATTGAAGTCGCTTCGAGCAAGACGGCCGTGCTCGTCGCGTACGTCAACCGCGTGCCGATGGGTGGAAACGTGTACGGGGTCGAAGCGGCGGCTCGGACCTATTTTGGCGAGCCGGCGGCCGACCTGGATTTGGCGCAAGCCTCGCTGCTCGCCGCGATTCCCAACGATCCGGCTCGGCTCGCGCCCGATGCCGATTGGCAAGCGCTTCGAGCGCGGCAACGTTACGTTTTGCATCGCATGGTCGACCTCGGCGAAATTACCCCGGCGACTGCCGGCCGCGCCTTTGCCGAAACGTTGAACGTGCGCTTTGCGGATTCGGGAATCGACGACGCGCCGCACGCGCTCTTCTCCCTTTACGGCGGCGCCAGCCTCCACGGCGGACGCGTCCGCACGACGCTCGATCGCCCGCTCCAGCGTTTCGTCCAAGCGCAGACACGGAACGTGATCGGCGCTCTGGAGCGCTATCACGTCACCGGCGGCGCCGCGCTGGTCGTCGATAATCGAACCGGCGACGTCTTGGCTTACGTCGGCTCGCCGGATTATTTCTCCGACGAAGCGCTGGGGCGAAACGATGGAGTTCGGGCGTTGCGGCAGCCCGGCTCATCGCTCAAGCCTTTCACCTACGAGCTCGCGCTCGAGCGCGGAACGATTCGCTCGACGACGATTCTGCCCGACGTTGCGGCCGCATATGCGATTCCGGGCGGTAAACTCTACGAACCCGGCGACTACAGCGGCCGCTTCAGCGGGCCAGTCCGCGTTCGGTATGCGCTGGCAAACTCGCTCAACGTGCCTGCGGTCCGCGTTCTCTCGGGGCTGGGCGTCGAGCCGCTCCTCGCGCGTTTGCATGCTCTCGGCTTCGTGCACCTCGATCGTACGCCGGCTTACTACGGGCTTGGCCTGACGCTGGGCAGCGGCGAGGTCAGCCTCTGGGAGCTCGTGCAAGCCTACGTTGCGATGGCGCGCGGCGGCAGCTTCTTACCCCTCCATCTTACGGGAGAGCCCGCAACGCCTCGCGCCATCGGCGATCCCGCTACCTGGGCGCTAGTCACCGACATGCTGGCCGATCCGCACGCGCGGGCGCACTCGTTCGGCTTGCACTCGGTGCTCGAGATGCCGTTTCCAGCCGCGGTCAAAACCGGAACGTCGTCGGATTTTCACGACACCTGGACGGTCGGATTTACGCGCGACTACACGGTCGGCGTTTGGGTCGGCAACTTCGACGGCAGCCCGATGCGTGGCGTCTCCGGCGTCACCGGAGCGGGCCCGCTCTGGAACCGGATCATGCTGCACCTGTACGAACGCAACGCCGAACCACCGGCGTTCGCGCCGCCGCGCGGCTTCGTTCGGAGATCGATCTGTGCCACGACCGGACGGCTCGCGTTGCGTGCGAGCGCGGATTGTGCGGCCGTCGTGCGAGAGTGGGTGGCGCCGCGCGACCTTCCGGCCCTACTGGCGCGCCACGAACCGGCGGCGCTGCGCATCGTCTTTCCCGCTGATGGCGACACCTTCGTGCTCAACGTCACGACGAGCGCGCTGCAGAGGCAAGAGCAACAGCTTTCACTGCGCGCGATCGATCCGCGAGCTTTGGTCCACTGGAGCGTTAATGGTACCGCGCTTGCCCTCGATGCAAGCGGGAATGCGTTCTGGCCCTTACGCCTGGGAACGTGGCGAATCGAGGCCGCCGACGGCAGGCAGCGCGATCGCGTCACAATTCGCGTCGTGTCGCCCCCCGTCACCCGCCCCGGCTTCACTTTCTGTTGTCATCCTGAGCCGGGTCGAAGGACGACAACGAGCTAGGCTAAATCTGCGCTTACTCCGTGTCGACGGGTTCGTCGGAGGGCGGTTCGCGCAGAAACTGCGACATAGGATACTTCGAGGGAATCGCCGTGAACGGGCGCGGCTTCTGGCTGAAGTCGAAGGCGGCATCCAAGCCCGTCGCGCGAGTGTCGGTATAACCTTGTGACGGTGGCCCGATGACTCCGGTGCCGTTGACCTCTTCGATAAACTTCAGGATGCTGCCGAACTCGTACTGCGTGTGATCGACATAGCCTTGCTTGGCGTATGGCGAGATGATGAGGCAAGGAACGCGGAAACCGAGCCCGCGATAATCGAGCTGCGGCGGCGTCGAGTTGTCGTACCAGCCGCCCCAATCGTCCCACAGGATGATGATCGCCGTGGAGTTCCAGTATGAGCTTTCGCCGACCGCGTTGACCACCGATGCTACCCACGACGGACCGAGATCGCTATGGTACGCCGGATGATCGGAATCGGCGTGGCTCGGGCTGACCCAGTTCACCGAGGCCAAGTTCCCATTGGCGGCATCACTCAACACTCGCGTCTGCGGAGCGATGATGTCGGTGTTCCAGTCGGGCCCGTATCTCACGTACTTCATCGCTTCGTAGGGCTCCCACAGGCCGCCATCCAGAAGTTTTGTTGCATAGTACTTCCAGGAGACGCCGGCCTTGTCGAGGACGTTGGCCATCGTGTCCCACTGGCTGAAACACGGAAACGGGCCCTTGAATCGATGCTCGGTATCCTTATATGGATGCGGCGAACCTGCCGTTAGGTACGAGCTCACCGTGCCCGGTTGCGAATCGCAATCGTCGGGGACCTCCGTTGGGAAATCGACTTCCGCTTCAGACGGCTTCTGTTTGATATTGTCGGTGCCGGCGACCAACGTGAGATGCGCGGTGAAGCTGCCTCCGAACTCGGTCGGAAACATTTCATCGGCGAGCACGTACTGCTCTGCGATGTCCCAGTAGGGTGCGATCTGCGACTGCTCGACGTACGAATATGCCGCGTATTGGCCCGGCTTGCCCCACTTTGAGAAGCCGTCCATCTTCCCTTTGTCGTAATCGGCCATGGACGAGTCCCAGTTGTGCGCTAAGTCGATGTTGTGCCCGTCAACTCCGTCGAAGGTGATCTGTTTGAGCGGAACCGAGATATCTCCAGGCGGGCAGCCCGAACTCGAGGCCCGGCGTACGACTTGCCGTATCACTCTGGCCTGCGGGGTTCCATGTGGAATCGCGCAGCCCGAAGTGGGCGCGTTGGCCCCGGGATACCCGGTGAAGAAGTTTTCAAGGCTGCGGTTCTCTTGAACGATGACGACGACGTTCTTGATGTATTGGCTCGGCGAGCCGCTCTCCGGCAGCGCGCGCGTTAAGACCGCCGGCGTACTACCCGAAGAAGAACATGCCGGCACGCTGAGGGCCAGCGATGCAACGATAAAAAACCGCTTAACAGGCATGCGCGCCGCCGTTCCCTGCCGGCTCATCGAAACCCTACTCTTACGCACCACGTCACTCCTTAATCGGCGTGAACTTGCGGGGTTTTTGCGAGAAGTCGAAGCAGTCGGCGGCGGGTGAGGTCGCACGCTTGTCGGCTGCCGCGAGTTGCCCGAGTCCGTAAAGATCCTCGGTGAAGCGCAGAACGCTCGCGGTTTCATACTGCACGTGCGAAACGTGGTTTCGCTTTGCGTATGGCGAGATCACGAGGAGCGGAACGCGGAACCCGAGACCGTCGTAGTTTTCCAGCGACGGGTTGAAGTGGTCGAAGAAGCCGCCCCAGTCGTCCCACTGCACGAACACGGCGCTTGTGTCCCAAAATTTACTTTGGCCCACCGCGTTCACCAGGGACGCAACCCACGCCGGTCCATCTCCGCCGCCGCAGTCGACGGCGTCGGAATCCCGACATGTTGGCGTAATCCACGTAACGTCTGCGAGTTTGCCGCTCGCGACGTCGCTTAGGAACTTGCTCGGTGGCGCGATGACGTCGTCGCGCCATTCTGGTGAGCCGTAGATGCTCTTGACGAACTCGAAGCTCGAGTCTAATCCGCCCTTCTCGCCCGTGTAGAAGCGCCACGAGAGGTTGGCGGCGTCGAGTTCGTTGGCGAGCGTGTCGTAGCCGAAGCACGCCCGCTCCATTTCGCCGACCCGCCGGCGCTGCGTGAGCGTAGGTACCTGGTCTTCGAGCGGGGGCGCGCCGCAACCGCCGGAACCGTCGGGAATGTCGACGGCATGCGCCGCCGCAGCGGCGACGATATATTGGTGTGCGGTGAAGCCGCCGTCGAGCTGCGATGCAAACATGTGATCCGCGACGACCCACTCGTGCGCCATGTCGAAGTACGGCTTCGACTCGCTGTGCGGCACGTAGGCGTACATCGGATACTTCACGCCTTTGGGGCCACTGTCGAAGCCCTCGTTGTTGAAACCGTTCATGCGGCAATCCGTGCCCGGCAATTTACCGGTGCCGTTGCACGCTGCGAACATCGCGTCGGCTGAGGTGTCGATTTCGTAGCGCGTCTTTAGGCTGATCGGGCGGAGTTTTACGATTTTGCCCGTCGAGATTGCACCGGTCGACGAGGTTTGCGCTCCCGGATAGCCTTGGAAGAGGTCGTCGAAACTACGACCCTCTTGCACGATATAGATGACGTGAGTTATCTTGCCACCGCTCGTGAAGCTCGAAAAGCCACCCCGTGACGTGAGCTGTTGCGGCGACGTCGGAGGCGGCGCGCCGGCGATGCCCCCGCAGCCGGCTAACGTGACGGTTATTGCGAGAAGTGCGCATCGCATGACGTTGTGATTCGCCGCAGACTTCGCGCCTCCCGGCGGCGCCTACGCCGCCGCCGGGAGGCCTGAGGGTCAAGTGCCGTCGCAGCCCCGAGAAGAGCGACGACGAATGGGCTTACTTTTCCAAGGCCTGCAGATTGTTGTCGTTGTCGTCGTTGAAGTAGATCTTCGTATTCGAGTCGTCGGTGCCCGTCGCTACGATGCCGAAGAGTGCGCCCGACGCGCCTTTGTCGACGTTGCGCGTATCGAGGAGCTTACCGCTTGGCGTCAACTCGACCATGAGATTCTGTCCGCTGGGATTGCCCGTGTTTCCGATCACGAGATTGCCGTTGGGTAAGAGCGCGGAGCTGATCGGACCATCGAGCGGAGAGCCGGAGTAAACCAACTTGGCGTCGCCTGCAGACGGTCCTTTGAACGTCTTTCCGCCTTTTTCTACGATGATGCCCCCGCTGGGGATCGTCGTCACGTTATCGAAAGCCACGACGGTGTTGTTCGTGCCGTCCACGATGTAGAGCACGTCGCCGGTCGGATCGTAAGCCAAACCGGAAGGCGCGAAGATGCTGCCCGGCTTGCCGTGATTCACGGCGAAGCCTTTTGCAATCACGTCGTAGGTAAACTTCGATCCAAGGTTGATGCGAACGATCGTTCCTGCGCCCGCATCGCTTACGTAGAAGACCGGGCTTCCCGACGTCGGCTGCGCAAAGACCTGGCCCCAGGGATGATTGAACGGCTTGCCTTTGATGTTCCCTTCGGATTTGCCGGACGCCGAAATGATCGGAACGTCGTTAGCGGCGAAGGCGGAGGCCCAAATGTCATCCGACGGGCTCAACGCCAGGGCCGCGCATCCGAGCAGCGTCTTGCTCGAGGAGACGAGCAGCGGCTTGGAACCCGGCGTCGGATGCAGCGCAACGATCGTAAAACCGGTGCCTTGCACGTTCTTCTTGTCATTGAAGTTACATACGGCGAGATCGCCCGCGGTGAAATCTCCGGTGGTCGAGGACGCAACCGTAAGCCCGTAGGGGTTGGTTTGGCCAAACTTGGGATCGACCGTCGAGCCGATGACGACCTGTTTCTTGAGTAGCTTCAAAATCGAGGTGGTGTCCTCGCCCACGCCGTGGCCCGCGGGTGCGGGCGCGGAGGCCATCGACCCGCCCGGAAGCACGCTGGAATGGCCGGCGCAGCCGGCAATAGCTAGAACGGAAATTAGCGCGATCGCAATTCGTTTCATCCCTCTACGGTAGGCCGGGGATGTGAAAAAATTCTGAAAACCCTTCCGCAACGCCTGGGCAACGTTGCGGCGCGACGATGGCCTGATGCAGAAGGAGGCACTGGCTACCGCCCGCCGTCTCTTCGAACGCGACCGTCGCATCGCGGAGCCGCTCGTGCTGGAGACCTTGCTTCGTTTCGGTCACGGCGCGCTCTCCTACGCGTTGCGAAGTCGCATCCGCATTCTGCTCTTGCGCGCGGGCGAGTTCTACCGGGAGGCCTCGCCGGCTTTGGCGCGCCTGGGGATCGACGTGGATGCCTGGCCGGCGCCGCCGGCCGGACTCTTCGTCGTCGAAGAACGCGCGCTTTTCTTGCGCTCGCGCAGCCCGATGACCGTCGCGCACGAGTTCGGCCATGCGCTCGATTGCGCGCTCGGCGGCGGCGTCTATCGCAGCAGCATCGACCCACAGGTTCGCACGCTTTTCGCTAACGCCCGAACGTTCGTGACGCCCTATGCCGCAACCGGCGTCGACGAATACTTCGCCGAGTCGCTGCGCGCGTACGTCGAGGCCAACGATTGCGCCTCGCCGTGGCCGCGGGCAACGCGGGCGCGCCTGCGCCACGGCGACCCCGGCATGCACGAGTACGTCGAAGCGCTCTTCGAGCGGGAGTTCGGCGAGCGCCTCGATCTCGGGAAAGTCGCGTCTATTTGATGGACCGTACTTGGTCGACGCTCACGCCAGGGGCGTGATTGTTCCAGGCGCTGCGGATGTAGCTGATAACCGCCGCGAGTTGATCGTCGGGGATCTGGCCCTTCCAGCTCGGCATGATGCCGCTGTAGGCGAGGTCGTTCACGGTCACGCGGCCTTCGAGGCCGTTCTTGACGATCGCAATCACTGCGACCGGATTGCCGGTGACGACGGCGTTGCCGGCGAGCGGCGGAAATGCTCCCGAAACGCCTTGGCCGTCGGCTTGGTGGCAACTGGAGCAATCGGTAAGATAGACCGTCGCGCCGTCGCTGGCCGATGCTGGATTTCGCATCGCCGCGGCAGAGGCCGAAGCGGCTGCGCTTGCGCCGCGGGAGTTCTTGGCGCAGCCCACGACGGCTACCAACAGCACGAGCGAAACGACGATTCTCACGATGCGATTCTCCGAGGACGAGCGCTCATCGCCCAGACGAGTGCTACGAGCAAGAAATTGGCAACCAAAGAACTTCCGCCGTAGGAGATGAAGGGCAGCGTAATACCGGTCAGCGGCAGCAGACCGATCACTCCGGCCACGATGATCACGACTTGAAACCCCAGCGTCGCACCGAGCCCTGCGGCGAGCAGCTTCGTATAGAGGTCGGGCTGCTCGAGTCCGGTGGCGAGAATGCGGCGTACGAGATCGAGAAAGATCGCCAAGACGACGATCGCACCGATCAGGCCGAACTCCTCGGCGAGGGCCGCGTAGACATAGTCGGTCGGCACATCCGGAATGAACTGCGGATGGCCGAGCCGATAGCCCGTTCCCGCTAGACCGCCCGCCGCCAGCGAGTAGTAGGCTTGCGAGGATTGATATCCGGCGCCGAGCGGATCGGCGAAGGGATGGAACCACACGGCGATGCGGGTCTGCACGTACGGATAATGGTGCACGGACCAAAACGCGCCGGCGGCAAACAGCAGCGCGCCGAAGACCACGATGTCGATTCGGCGCGTCGCCACGAAGAGCAGCGTAGCAAACGTCGCCAGCAGCAGCGTCGCCATGCCGAGATCGCGCTGCACCACCAAGATCGCCATCGAGGCGCCCCAACCGATAAAGAGCGGTCCCAGATATTTCAGGTTGGCGCGCAACGACCACGCCCGCGCGGCAGCGATGACGTCGGCCATCTCGGCGAGATAGGCCGCCAAGAAGAGCACGATGCACAGCTTGATCAGCTCGATGGGTTCGTATTGAATCGGCCCAACCTTGATCCACAGGCGAGCACCGTTAATCTCTACGCCGAAGAGGATCAGCAGCCCGAAAAGCGCGAGCGAAGCGACGACCCAGAGATATTTGAACGCCGCAAAGCGCCGAAACTGCGTAAACGCGGGGCCGGCGACGAGAGCCAATCCGAGCGAGAGGAGGAGCCAAAGCTGCTGGCGATGCGCCAAATCGGGCGAAAGCCTCGCGACGATCGCGAGTCCGAGTGCCGCCAGCACGACCGCGAGCGCGGGAATGACGTCGTCACGAACGCTCGTTACAGGTTGCCAGAGGACCCACGCGATTGCAAGCACGCCCAGCGCAACGAGCATCCATGGCGGCCCAATCGCCCCGGCCGGCGTAAAGGAGAGCGTCAACGCGGCGACCGCCAGCGCGACGCTCATCGGCGTCAGGCGCCGAACGAGTAAGGCGATCAGTGCGCGAGTACCGCAGCCGCAAGAAACCCGATTGCCGCCGCGATACCGGTCACCACGCGGGCGATTTTCGAAGTGCAAAAAGCCGCGGTCGGCGCCGAAGCGATCGCTCCCGCATCCTCTTCGAAACGCGCGACGAGAATCTGCTCGCCAAGTTCGCTGGCTTCCAATCGATCCAATAGCGAGCGTCGCTCGTTCGCGCCCGCGATGCGCCGCCCCAGCAGCACGATCGCGTCGCCCGGAATCAGTCTCACGTTTGAGATGCCGACGTCGAGCGTCGGAGCGGCGGCAAACGCGCGAATCAGCACGGGGACCGGCCGCTCCTCCATCACGTCATCGTCGCAGAGCGGCGCGATCGCGCCCGCCCGCGCCAGATACGCCGCGGTCGCTCCCACATGAATCACATAGGCCAAGCCTTGCACGATGATCACGGCCGTCAACGATGCCGCCGCCGTCACGTAATCGTCGTGGTTCGCCGTATTCGCGTAGAGCACGCCGTTCACGCGCCCCAAAACGGCTAACATCGCCGTTGCGGCAGCCTGCGGCCGATCGATGGCACGCCGGAAGAGCGGGCTCCGCATCCGGCCTTGGCATTCGGCGCGAAGCCGCGCGAGCAGGGCAGACTCGATTGGAATCCCGCCCATCTGGCCGAAGCCTCGCGCAACCGCCAGCAGCCACGTGCCCGGGCCGAGTTGCAAACTCAAACACGACGTCCGGTCCCCCCGGATTGCAAGCGTCATCCGGCGCGCACCGAGGTCACGACGATTCGCGTCGTTCCGACATCGATCTCGTCGCCTTCCCGAACCTCGATCGCTTCGGTCACGCGCCGGCCGTTGAGGAAGGTGCCGTTGCGGCTGCGCAGGTCTTCGAGGTAGACGACGCCGTCGTAGCTCGACAAACGCGCGTGCTCCCGGCTCACCTCGGGATCCGGCAACGACACGCCGGCGTGCTTCGCGCGGCCGATCTCTACGGGCGGACGCACGTGATGCTCACGGCGCCCGCTTCGCTCGACGATCTCCAAACCGACCTGCACCGGCGTTAGACTGCCGATCTCGGCGGCCGCGCGAACGCGCGGACGCGCCGCCAACACCGCCACGACGGCCAGGGCCGCGCTAATCTCCAGCGATCCGATGCGCATCTGCTGCGTGAAGCCGGCAATCGCAGCGACCACGATCATGCCGATTCAAATCTCATTCGCGTGTTTCCAAATTGCAACTCATCTCCGTCGCGCAAGGCTTCGACGCTCACCCGCCGGCCGTTGACGAAGGTGCCGTTCGTCGAGCCGAGGTCCCGGACGACGGGCTGCGCGCCGTCAATTTCAACAATCGCGTGGGCGCGCGAAACGCTGGGATCCACCAGGACGATCTCGCCCTCCTCGCCGCGCCCCACGCGCGTCGCCCCCTCGATGGAATATACCCTATCGGGCGGCACGCCCTTGAGCATCCGCAAAGAAAACTGAGCGTTGCGCGCCGCCCCGTCCCCCACCTCAATCGCAACGGCGCCTAGCGGCACGCTTTCGCGCGGCGCCATCGCGACCCGCGCCTCGCCGTCGATAAAGGTGACGCCCACCTTCGCGGCCAGATCGTGTAAGAGCTCGGCCCAAGCTCGCTGCAGGTACTCTGCGTGCTCCGTGAGCCGCTCGAAATCTTCGGGGCTCACGTACACCGCATATGCGGCAGGCGCGCTCAAACGGCCGTTGTCGGTGCGGGTCTGCGCTTGCATCGTCGAAACGAGTTTCCGCGCGATCTGCGCCGGCTCGACGTCGCTGGGAAACGTCTTTGCGAAAGCTCGCTCGATAAAGAGCGCGCACGCCTGTTCGATCTTCTCTAAGAAGCTCACCCTTCGACTCGGCCGAGGGCAGGCTGCCGCACCAGTCGCGCGATGTAGAATCCATCGCCGCCGTCGATCCCCGGCGCCACGAGCACGTCGCCGGCAGCGGTCAACAGCGACTCGTAGGTCGCCGGCATGGGGCCGCGCTCGAAGTTCTCTCGTGCCAAGAACCACTCCATCACTTCCGTCGTTTCGCGCGGGTCCGTCGAACAAACTGCGTAGACGAGGCTGCCGGACGGACGGATGTGACGAGCCGCCTGCTCGAGCAGGGCTCGCTGCGTAATGGCCAAGCGTTCACCGTCGGTACTCTGCTTCTTCCACCGCGCCTCGGGCTGACGCCCGACGATGCCGGTGCCCGAGCATGGGGCGTCGAGCAGCACTCGGTCGAAATGCTCTTCGGGCGGAAGCAGCGCCTGCGTCGCGTCGCCGCTCACGATGCCCCCAACGACGTCCGCGCGTTCCAAACGCTGCGCGAGCGTGGCCGCCTTGCGCGCGTCGCGCTCGATGCAGAGCAGCTTCCCCTCGCGTGCGAGGCGCGCGCCGATTTGCAGCGCCTTGTTTCCGCGCCCGCTGCAGACGTCCAAGACGCTTTCACCGGGCTGCGGATTGAGCACGGCGGCGGCCATTGCCGAGCTCTCCGATTGCGGCCACCAACGGCCCTCGCCCGTCGCCTCCGAGACATGCCCCTGCGCAACCAGCAACGCCTCCGCTACGAAGGACGACCGACGCGTCTCGACTCCCGCCGATGCAAGCTGGACTTGCGCCTCGTCGAGCGTCAGTCGCAGTGCATTGACGACGATCGCCGTTTGCGCCGGAGCGTTGACCGCGGCGCAGATCTCCGCGAGCCGCCCGTCAAAGGTCGCTCGCCACTGGCGCACGAGCCACGTCGGCAACGAATAGCGCGTTGCCAAATACTCATCCTCGTCGACGAAAAGCTCTGGGACCGGCGCCGGCGGCCGCTCGCGGAGAAACCGGCGCAGCACCGCATTGACTAGGTTCGCCAGCCCGCGATGACCGAAGCGCTTTGCGAGGTTAACGAACTCGAAGAGCGTCGCATATTCGTCGGCATGTGTATAAACGAGCTCGTAGATGGCTAAGCGTAACAGCTCGCGGATCGCCGGCGGTAACGCTTTGTTCTTTTCATCCTGCGCGGGATCGAGGGAAAGATACCAGTCGAGCGTACGACGCATTTTGATCGCGCCATAGGCAAGCTCGGCGGCGAACGCCACGTCGCGCTCGCTCAGGTCCGAGCGTCGTACGCGGTAATCGAAGGCGGCATGCGCACCACGCGCCGTCGCCTGACCTTCAGGTGGAAAGACGTCGCACACCACGCGCAGCGCCAGCTCGCGCGCAGTCACGTGGTGTCACCGATATCACCCTGTCGAGTGTCATCCTGTCGAATGTCATCCAGTCGAATGTCATCCTGGCCCTTCGACACGGCGCTTCGCGCCTGCTCAGGACTGCGCTTCGCGCAGCCGCTAAGGTGTGTCATCCTGAGCCTGTCGAATGTCATCCTGAGCCTGTCGAATGTCATCCTGAGCCTGTCGAATGTCATCCTGAGCCTGTCGAAGGATGCCGCGGTAGTACGTCGCGCCGCTCATCTTCCCGCGATTGGGCGCGATCAGCTCGTCGATAACGAGTTCTCCGGCATCGCTGACGTGCGCGCGCAGAAGTTTGACGACCTCGCCGTTGATTTCGGTGCGGGCAGCCGGCTGCGGAGCGTAGGCGCGAACGGCAAGAACGACGCGATCGGGCATCCAACTCAAGTCGACGCGCAGATCCTCGCGGTTAATGGGGCGCGTCACGCTCGGCTCGCCGACCTGCGGACGCGCGGCCAGTTCTCCGCGCTCTGCCAGTGCGATGCACTGCCCCAGCATCTCGGCGCCCATCGCCGCTAAGCGGTCGTGAAGCTCGCCATAGTTTTCTTCGGGGTCGATTGGCGTGGCTTGCTGCAACGCGATCTCGCCGGTATCCAGGCCGGCGTTCATCAGCATGATGGAGACGCCGGTCTCGAGCTCGCCTTGCAGAATCGCGCTTTGAATCGGCGTTGCCCCGCGATACTTCGGAAGCAGCGAGGGATGCACGTTAAGCGCGCCGAGCCGAGGAAGCGCGAGCAGCTCTCGGGGCAGAATGCGCCCGTACGACGCGAGTGCAAGAAGATCGAAGCCCTCGTTGGCCATATCGCGGGCAAAGCCGCGAAGATTCGACGGTTCGAAGACGGGCACGCCCAGCTCGAGCGCTGCGCGCTTTACCGGACTACTGTGCAAACGATGACCCCGGCCCGCCGGGCGGTCCGGCTGCGTCACCGCCCCGGCACATTGGGTGCGCTCCGCAACGACGCGAAGGCTCGGCACGGCAAAAGCGCTCGTGCCAAAAAAGAGCGTTTTCACGCCTCCGCCGTCTCTTTTTCCTCTTCGCTGACGGCAGGGCGCAAATTCTTTGCGCGATCGATGTAGAGGCCGCCGTTGAGATGATCGATCTCGTGCTGCAGACACTGTGCGAGCAGGCCCTCACCTTCGATCCGGATCTTCTCACCATGGCGATCCAACCCGGTTACCGCGGCGCGCTTAAAGCGCAGGATCTCGCCGACCAGGCCGGGCACGGAGAGACAGCCTTCGCGAAGCTCGATTTCTTCACCGAGCTCTTCGATCTTCGGATTGATGACGACCGCCGGCTCGTGTTCGTCGTCGTGCACGTCCATGACGAAGATCCGCTTCGAAACGTTGATCTGCGGCGCCGCCAGGCCTACGCCGGGCGCCGCGTACATCGTTTCGAACATGTCGTCGATGAGCTGCTGAAAAAGCGGCTCGCGAATCTCTTTGGGATTAACCCGCTTGGCCACCCGCCGAAGCGTCGGGTGGCCGTCGGTCAAGATCTCGCGGATATACGGCATCGCGGGCGGCTATTCGCGCTTCGCGCCGCCCGCTACTCTCAGAGTTTGGCTCTAGCTTTTCTTGGTCCGGAACGAAGCTACCAGGAAGTGCGGGATGCAGTTTCGTCCGCCGTCATTCCAGAAGAGGCTGACTCCCACATCCGGGCCGATGGGAAAGCTCGATCCCGACGCGCCCGCAATGGCCGAAGCGTAGTACACCGCATTGGAGTACGTCGGCTTCAAGGAACCCGGAGGGAGCTGCGACTTGCTGATGCCGGTGAACGGCCCCGTGAACGTGGATCCGCCGTTCGATTCCGCGAGCAAGAAGTCGAACTGGTTGCTCGGCGGCAACTGACCCTTCGTCGAAACGTAGATGTTCGCAATTCCCGGAGGGGCGTTCTTCGAGTTCGGGACTGGGAACAGCACCTCGAGCTGGTTCGAACTCGGCGGGCCGCCGCAGTTTCCCGTCGGCCCAGAGGTGGGATTGGGACCCGGGAAGCCGCCGTTGTTTGCGCCGTTGCATGCCGCCAAGACGGCCGCGACGGAAAGCAGAGCGATGAGGAGTACGCCTTTGGGTTTTCTCATGGTCTAAGAATCCTCGTTTCCCGGCGGCCGGACCTGTGGGTCCTAATGGGAATTCCCTTAGAGAATGTACCCGGAAAGATCGGCGTTTGCCACCACGTCGGCCAGCCGCTTTTGCACGTACTCGCTATCGACCACGACAACGCCCCCGTTCTCGGGCGCCTCGAAGCTGACGTCTTCGAGCATGCGTTCGAGCACGGTATGCAGTCGGCGAGCGCCGATGTTCTCGGTCTGCTCGTTCACCGTCATGGCGAAGTTAGCGAGCTGTTCGATCGCATCGTCGCGAAAATCGAGCGTCACGCCGTCGGTGGCGAGCAGCGCCTTGTACTGCTCGACCAATGCGTTCTTGGGCTGGGTCAGAATCGTCTTGAAATCCTCGGCCGTCAGCGAATCCAGCTCGACTCGAATCGGCAAGCGGCCCTGCAGCTCGGGAATGAGATCCGACGGCTTGCTCATATGAAACGCGCCCGCCGCGATAAACAAGACGTGATCGGTCTTGATCGGACCGTGCTTGGTGTTGACCGTCGAGCCTTCGACGATCGGCAGGATGTCGCGTTGCACGCCCTCTCGTGAAACGTCGGGACCGCCGCGCTGCTGCGAACCGGCGACCTTGTCGATCTCATCGATGAAAATAATTCCGTCTTCGGCGGCGCGCCGGAGCGCCTCTCGTTTAACCGCGTCCATGTCGATAAGCTTCGCGCCCTCTTCTTGCTCGAAGATGCGCAGCGCATCGGCGACCGTGACGCGCTTTTTCGTCTTGCGCTTGGGCAGAATTCCGCCAAGCATCTCACTGAGATCGCCGCTCTGATCCATGCCGCCGCCGATGACGCCGATCGGCAACGAAGCGGTTTCCTCGACTTCGATCTCGATGAGCCGAACGTTGTAGAAGCCGCGCTCGATCTCGCCGCGCGTTTGGTCGCGGACTCGCTGCGCATCCGGCGAGACGCTTACCGGCGGCGCGTGCTGCTGTGGGGGAACGTTGCCGCCAAAGATCGACCCGAGAGCGGCGCCGAGCGGATTTCCCGGCGAGTTCGATCCGGGCGGGCGGGTCTCGGGGTTGAGCACGTCGATGACGCGCTCGACCGCGTGGCTCGCCGCCAGCTCGCGCACTTCCTCGCGCCGTTCGTCCATAACCGTACGAATCGCGGCTTCGACGAGATCGCGCACCATCGATTCCACGTCGCGACCGACGTATCCGACCTCGGTATACTTCGTCGCCTCGACCTTGATGAACGGCGCGCCCACCAACGCCGCCAGGCGCCGAGCGATCTCGGTCTTGCCGACGCCGGTCGGGCCGATCATCAAAATGTTCTTCGGCGTGATCTCCTCGCGCAAGTCTTCGCGGGCGCGGACACGGCGGTACCGGTTACGCAGCGCGATCGCGACGGCACGTTTCGCTTTTCCTTGCCCGACGATGTGCTTGTCGAGTTCCTCGACGATTTGGCGTGGCGTGAGGGTTGCCGGATCGAGCATCGTTGTGAGCACGCCGGTCATGGCAGAGTCTCCACGATGATATCGGTATTTGTATAGATGCAGATCTCGGCAGCGATCTCGAGCCCCTTGCGCGCGACCTCATCCGCCGAGAGCGCGGTGTTGCGCAGCAGCGCCGTCGCGGCTGCCTGAGCGTAGGGGCCACCGCTACCGATCGCCGCTACCCCCTGATCGGGTTCGATAACGTCGCCGCTGCCGGAGAGGACGAACAGATGCTCGGGATTGCCGACGATCATGAGCGCCTCCAAACGCCGCAGCGCGCGATCCTGTCGCCAATCTTTGGCCAACTCGACCGCGGCGCGCGTCAGGTCCTTGAACTCCGCGAACTTGCTTTCGAACTTTTCGAGCAACGTTATGCCGTCGGCGGCCGAGCCGGCGAAGCCGGCCAAGACCTTGCCGCTGCTGATCTTACGAACCTTGCGCGCACCGTGCTTGACGATGGTCTTATCGAGGGTCACTTGGCCGTCGCCGGCGATCGCAAGCTTTCCGTCGCGACGCACGGCCAGAATTGTAGTAGAACGAACCTTCATATGGCCTCTGTCTCTACCCGACCCGCGCCATAACGGTTTCAGATACGAACCTCTCGATGGCGGCGAGCGCGCGCTCGGCCATCATCCGCCGCCGCTCCCGCTTGCCAAGCCCCTTGTCATGCTGAGCCGCCCCATTGTCATGCTGAACCGCCCGATTGTCATGCTGAGCCGCCCCATTGTCATGCTGAGCCTGTCGAAGCACGGCCGGAAAGGACCCCCAGGTGACGTTCGACGGCTGAAAGTCGGCGGTGTGACGATTCTGCAGGTGCGCGACGACGGCGCCGAACGCCGTTTCGCGGGGGAACTCGATCGCCGGCAGTCGCAGAATCTCGCGCGCGGCGTGGATGCCCGTCATCGCGCCGCACGCCGCCGCCTCCACGTAGCCTTCTGCGCCGGTAATCTGCCCCGCGAAGTAGAGACAGCGCGTGCCGCGCAAACGTAGCCGTTCGTCGAGCAGTCGCGGAGAATCGATAAAGGTATTGCGGTGCATCACGCCGAGCCGCAACCACTCCGCGTGCGCGAGCCCGGGCAGTTTCCCGAACGCCTCTTTCTGAGCCGGCCACGCGAGCCGCGTTTGAAAGCCGACGAGGTTGTACGCGGTGGCTTCGGCATTCTCTTTGCGCAGCTGCACGACGGCGAAGGGCGTCTCGCCCGTACGAGGATCCCGCAAACCAACCGGCTTGAGCGGGCCGAAACGCAACACGTCATCGCCTCGGTCGGCCATCTCCTCGATTGGCAGACAGCCTTCGAAATACCGCGTATCTTCAAAGTCTTTCGCGGGATGGCGCTCGAGGCCGCGTAGATCGGCGAGCAGTTGCGCGTACGCAGCACGATCGAGCGGAATATTGAGATAATCGTCACCAGGGCCCTTATCGTAGCGTGACTTTCGATACATCAACGATTCGTCGATCGAGTCGGCCGCCACGATCGGCGAAGCCGCATCGTAATAATGAAGCCGTGCAGGCGCTGAGGAATTTGGATAAAGGGTGGCCGAGAGCAACCCGTCCAGTATCGCGAGAAACTCATCGTTGGGCAGCGGCCCGCAGGCGACGATTACGGGTCGATCCACCGGAATCTCGCGAACCTCTTCCCGATGCAGCGCGATCCGTGGCTCGCCGGCGATGCGCGATTCGACCAGCGCGGCGAAGCGCGCGCGATCGACGGCAAGCGCTCCACCGGCCGGAACGGCGCTCTCGCGTGCCGACGTTATGATGAGCGAACCCAGTCGCGCGAGCTCTTCCTTGAGCAGGCCAACGGCGTTTTCGAGCGCTGCGCCGCGAAACGAGTTGCTGCAAACCAGCTCGGCGAGCGCACCCGACGTATGGGCAGGACCGCTGCGGTTCGGCCGCATTTCGTACAGGTCCACTTCCACGCCGCAGCGCGCGGCCTGCCACGCCGCCTCGCAGCCGGCAAGTCCGCCCCCAATAACGGTTAGGCGTTCAGCGTTTGTCACAAGGGTTTATACTTCGACGGGTTCTTTCTCGTCGGGCGATTCCGCTTCGACGTGGTGCGTGCGGTCGGCGGCGCACTCTAAGCGGGCGGCTCCTCCGCGGCGCGTCTTGCTGACGACGTACGAACCGCAGACCGGACAGCGCTGCACCACGACCGGATCCCATGAGATGAAATCGCAGTTCGGATAGTTGCCGCAGCCGTAGAACGTGCGGCCTTTCTTCGAACGGCGCTCGACGATCGCGCCGCCGCACTTGGGGCACGGAACGCCCGTCTCCTTGACGATCGGCTTTGCCGTCTTACATTCGGGATAACCCGTACAGGAAATGAAACGGCCGAAACGCCCGGTCTTGATCACCATCGGACGTCCGCATTTCGGGCAGATTTCGTCGGTTGGCTCGTCGCGCAGCTCCAACCGCGGCAGCCTCTTTTCGGCCTCCTCGAGCTCGCTGGCGAACGGACCGTAAAAGCTTCGCAAGAGGGTGATCCAGTTCTCGTGTCCCACCGCCACCTTGTCGAGATCGCCCTCCATCTGCGCGGTGAACGCGAGGTTGAGAATCTTCGGGAAATGCTCGACGAGCAGATCGTTCACCGCGGTGCCGATTTCGGTCGGCATGAAGCGCCGTTCTTGCTGCGTGACGTAGCCCCGCGCCTGAATCGTCTCCACGATCGTCGAGTACGTCGAGGGCCGGCCGATGCCGTTCTCTTCGAGCGCCTTGACCAGCGCCGCTTCGGTGTATCGCGGCGGCGGTTCGGTAAAATGCTGCTTGGGCTCCAGTTTGCGGCAATCGAGGTCTTCGTTCTCGTTCAGCTCCGGCAGCCGAATGCGACCCTTCCCGGCGCTCTCCTCATCTTTGCCCTCGTCGTAGACGCGGGTGAAGCCGGGAAAACGCATGATGGTGCCCGTCGCGCGGAACCCATACTCGCCGGCCGTCACGTCGACGACGGTCTGATCGAAGAGCGCCTGCGACATCTGCGAGGCGACGAACCGTTCCCAGATCAGCGTATAAAGACGAAGCTCTTCACGTTTGAGGTGGCTCGCGAGACGCTGTGGCGTGTGAAGGACCGAGGTCGGGCGAATCGCTTCGTGTGCGTCTTGCGCTCCCTCGCGGACGGCGTACCGGCGGCCGCCGTGGAAGGCTTCGCCGTACTCAGCGACGATGAACTCGCGGGCTGCGTCGCGTGCCGGCTCGCTGATTCGGGTCGAGTCGGTGCGCATGTAGGTGATCAAACCTACGGTTCCCTCACTCGCGCCCAGGTCGACGCCCTCGTAGAGCGCTTGGGCGACTTGCATCGCGCGGCGAACGCGCATCTTGAGCTTCCGCGAGGCTTCTTGCTGCAGCGTCGAGGTCGTAAACGGCGCCGGCGCATTGCGCCGAACTTCGCGTTTCTTGATCGAGCCGACGCGATAAGCGGCGCCTTCCAGCGCCCGTAATGCCACGTCGGTCTCGGCCTCCGTTCGCAGCTCGAGCTTCTTGCCGGCGTGCGATACGAGCTCGGCAGCGAACGGGACGTCGGAATCGGACGCCAGCGCTGCGATCCGTGCCAAGAGCGCCGTAACGCTCCAGTATTCCTTAGGAATGAAGGCGGCGATCTCGCGCTCCCGGTCGACGATCAGCTTGACCGCCACCGACTGTACGCGCCCCGCGGAGAGGCCGCCGCGCACTTTCGCCCAGAGCAGCGGCGAGATTTTATATCCCACGAGCCGGTCGAGAATTCGTCGGGCCTGCTGTGCGTTTACGCGACCCATGTCGATATGATGAGCGTCTTTGAGGGCCGCAAGCGCCGCCGCTTTTGTGATCTCGTGAAGCTCGATCCGCTTGGGATCGGGGAGTTTGAGCAGCTCGGCCAGGTGCCATGCGATTGCTTCGCCCTCGCGATCGGGATCGGTCGCGAGGTAGACTTCCGTCGCGCTTTTCACGGCGCTCCGCAACTCCTTGATCACGTCGCCTTTGCCTTTGATCGTCAAATAGCGCGGCGCAAAATCGTTCTCTACGTCGACCCCCAGCGAGCTCTTTGGGAGGTCGCGCACGTGCCCCACCGATGCCTTCACCACGTATCGCGCGGGAAGAAACTTCTTGATCGTCCTCGCTTTCGTCGGCGATTCGACGATGATGAGGGGCTTTTTCACGGGGCTTAGTATACAGCCGGGGTCAAGGCCCGGCAAATTTCCAAGTTAATCGCATAGCGAATCGTTAGTTTATCCTGAGCTTGTCGAAGGACGAGCGTGTGAATTTGCATGATTTGGCAAAATCCTCTATGATTGCGAACAAAAGCGCCACGAGCGCTGTCCAATAACGCTTATCGTCCCCGGGGACGAGGAGGAATGAATGGACTCGGATTCCACGATGAACGGCGGTCCGGCAATGCCGGAAGCGAAACCGCGCCGAAAGGCACGTCGCCGCAAAGCCGTTGTAGCCGCTGTTGCCGTAAAGAAGGCCGCGAATGGCCGCAAGAAGGCGGCGAACGGACGTAAGAAAGGGGCTCGCAAAGCCGCCCGTAAGGTTCGCAAGACGACGCGTAAGGTAGCGCGCAAGGTACGCAAGGCCGTGCGCAAGGGCGGCCGCAAGGCTCGCAAAGCCGTACGCAAGGGCGCGCGTAAAGTCCGCAAGGGCGCACGCAAGGCCCGCAAGGGTGCGCGCAAAGTCCGCAAGGCCGTACGCAAGGGCGCGCGCAAAGCCCGCAAGACCACTCGCCGCAAAACCGCGGTCGCGAAGGCCGGTGCCCGTAAGATCGTCCGGCGTAAACGCAAGGGCGGTCGCAAGAAGAAAGCCTAACGCGCAAGGGTAGAAAGAACGACGGGCGATCGCAAATGCGATCGCCCGTTTTTCATGTAGCGGCTGCCGGCCGGCGTCAAATCAGATCGGGCGCTTTGCCGTCGTGCTCCTCGACCCAATGACACGCGGCGAAGTGCCCCGGCGCATACTCGCGAAGGGGCGGCACCTCGGTTTTACAACGATCGAACGCCAGCGGGCAGCGGGTGTGAAAGCGGCAGCCCGACGGAGGATTGACCGGCGAGGGAATGTCGCCCGTCAGGACGATGCGCTTTCGCCGTTTCTCCACGACCGGATCGGGAATCGGAATCGCCGAGAGCAGCGCCTGCGTGTACGGGTGGAGCGGGTTCTCGTAGAGGTCGTCGCGATACGCGAGCTCGACGATCTTGCCGACGTACATGACCGCGACCCGAGTCGAGATGTGGCGCACGACCGAGAGGTCGTGAGCGATAAAGAGATACGTGAGCTTGAACTTCTCTTGCAGGTCTTCGAGCAGGTTGATGACCTGGGCCTGAATCGAGACGTCCAAGGCTGAGACGGGTTCGTCGCAGACGATAAAGCGGGGCTGGACGGCGAGAGCGCGCGCGATCCCCACGCGTTGGCGCTGTCCTCCCGAGAACTCGTGCGGATACCGGTTCGCATGATACGGCTGCAGGCCGACGAGGCCCAGCAGCTCGCGCACGCGGTCGTCGACGTCCTTTCCGCTCGCCAGCCCGTGAATGCGGATCGGCTCCGCAATGATCTCTCCGATCGACATGCGCGGATTCAACGAAGCGAACGGATCCTGGAAGATGATCTGGACCGAACGGCGCAGACGGCGGATATCGCCGCGCTTCATCGTCAAAATGTTCCGCTCTTCGAAATCGATCTCGCCTTTGGTCACCGGAAGCAAGCGCAGCAAGAGACGGCCGATCGTCGTCTTGCCCGAGCCCGACTCGCCGACGAGCCCCAGCGTTTCGCCCTCTTGAATCGTAAAGCTCACGCCGTCGACGGCGCGGACGTCGGCGACGTGGCGCGACGTCAATCCGGCGTAGATCGGAAAGTATTTATAGAGATCCTTCGCTTCGACCAACGCGGCGGTGGTCACGAGCTGCCGGCCGGTATCGTCGGAAGCTCGCGCATTGCTTCGGGGCGCTGATCGCGTGCGCGCTCGTCGTACAGAAAGCAGCGGGCGACGTGGCCCGCGCCAAAATCGTAGAGCGGAACGGGCTGATCGCAGATCGGCATGCGATAGGCACAGCGCGGCGCAAAGGCACATCCGGGCGGCAGACGCAACAGGTTCGGCGGCTGACCGGCAATCGGCTCGAGGCGCTTGCGATCGCTGCGATCGAGGCGCGGGAGCGATGCGAGAAGGCCCTGCGTGTACGGCATGCGCGGTTCGGCAAAGATCTGCTCGGCCGTCCCATATTCCACCATGTTGCCGCCGTACATGACGAGCACGTTCTTGCAGAACTCCGCCACCACGCCCAGATCGTGCGTGATCAGAATGATCGCCGCTCCGGTCTCGCTCTGGAGCAAGGCCATCAGCTCCAAGACTTGCGCCTGAATCGTTACGTCGAGCGCCGTGGTAGGCTCGTCGGCGATCAAGAGCTCCGGATTACAGGAGAGCGCCATCGCGATCATCACGCGCTGACGCATCCCGCCGGAGAATTGGTGCGGATAGTCGCCCAATCGTTTTTCGGGCTGCGGAATGCGAACCTTCCCGAGCATCTCGATGACGCGGTCGCGAGCGTCGCGCGGACCCAGACCCAGATGCAGGCGCACCGCTTCGGCGATCTGCTCGCCGATCGTCAGCACCGGATTGAGCGACGTCATGGGATCTTGAAAGATCATCGCGATCTGATGGCCGCGGATCTTGCGCATCTCGGCTTCGCTTTTCGCCGGCAGGCTTTCGCCGTGCAGAGCGAGGCGATCCGCGGTGACCGTGGCGTTGCGCGCCAACAGCCGCATGATGGAGAGCGCCGTTACCGATTTTCCCGAGCCGGATTCGCCGACGATGCCGAGCGTTTCGCCGGCCTGTAGTGAGAACGAGAGGCCGTTGACCGCCGTTACCGGTCCGTCTTCGGTACGAAAGGTTGTCCGAAGGTTCTTGACCTCGAGCAGCTCCACGCGCCGGCTAAATACCTGTGAGCGAAAGTACGAAGGCCGAAACCACGAACACCACGGCGACAAAACCGGTTAGCCGCTTGAGCTGCTCGTCGGCACCGAGCCGGCCGTGATAGGAGCTCTCAACTCGGCCCCCGATGGTGCCGGTGAGTCCCTCCTGTTTGGTCGTTTGGATCGCGAGCAAAAAAATCAGCGAGATGGCGGCCAGCACGAAGATGCCGGCGAGGCCATGCGTTAGCCAGCCTGCATGCATCGCGATCGCCGTCCTTGGCTGCGCCTGCGGCGGCACGATCGGTGCGTTGGGCGGCACGAGTCCGGGTGGGAGCGTCGCTGCGGCCGATGGCAGGACCTTAGCGGTTACCGCGGCCAGGACGAACAAGGGATTCAATTGGATCTTCTCTTCCTTAAATAGGTAATAGCGGCATCTTCTCTACGACCGCAGGGCCCAAGCTGCCTGCAGGGGCCGCCCGCGCGAAGTAATCGCCCGCATCCGGCCGAAGAGGCTCGGGTGCCGGAATTCGAGGGGCTGACCGAAGCCGTTTCCACGATCGTTCCGATCAAGAACCGGCGGGTTTGGCGCGACCTTGCACGCATCCTCTCGACCGTTTTCAATCCGTTCCTCACCGCGTTCGCGCTCTTCGTGATCCTGGCGCACATAGGCGCCAAGGATACGCTCGATTTCTGGCGCCTGCTCTTTATCTCAACTTTTTTCACGTCGCTGGGCCCGATGCTCTACGTCTTCTGGCTCTACGCGAACGACTACATCTCGGATCTCGATATGTCCGTGCGCGCCGAGCGCGAGATGATCCTGACCGCGTTCGTCGTCTTCGATCTCTTCGGGGCCGCCACGCTGTGGCTCGTCCATGCTCCGCGCCTCATGATCGCCGCGATGCTCGGCTACCTGGTTTCGACGCTGATCGTGCAGTACATCACGCGCTACTGGAAGATCAGCACGCACGCGCTGGGTATCACCGCGCCGCTCACGGCGCTGACGCTGCTCTACGGCCGCCAGCCTCTGCCGTTCATGGTGTTGATCCCGATGGTCTGCTGGGCCCGCGTTTATCTGAAATCGCACACCATCATGCAGGTCCTCGCCGGCGCAGGTTTGGCCGTTGCGACAACCGCCTTCTTCTTCTCGCTCTTCCACGTCGGCCTATTATCCGCGCACTAGCGCATCGTCACCCTGCGCGCACCCTTGTCACCCTGAGCCTGTCGAAGGGCGACAAGGGTTCTCACGAGTCCTGGTCGGGATAACTCTGGCACTGTCCGTCACCGGATGTAGCGGCGGTACGGCGACGCCCGCGATCTCAACGAATCCGTCGGCATGCTCGAACCTGGGCGAGTACGTTTCCGTCGGCGGTACGGCCGGCTTCAATACGCTCGTGAGGCGCGACTTCACGATCGGGCTCCGTGCAACCGGGCACGTAAGGTTGTACGAACACGGGACCGCGATCGCTGCTGCGATCGCCGACGGCCCATCCTCAAACCCGTACGCGATTCTCAACGCGATCGAGGCCGTGTTCGACGGAACCGGCCCCGGCGAGGCCGAGCTGGGTCTGCTCGGCTCGAACTATTTTACGCTTCCCGCCAGCCGCTATTCGCAATACTATCAGTATCAATACGTCAACAGCGGGCTCAATCCCAACGCCGCCAACGTGAACGTTCCATATAAACCGGCGTCGGCGATAAGGTTCGATCGGCGCAACGTGCGCGCGTGGAAGCAGTGGGTGCGGGCCGGCAGATCCGTGGGCATCGCCTCGATGGCTCCGATCGTCGCGCCGAACCTTGCGTGGAAGCCGCACAGCAGGATTTTCCCGCCCACACGGGCCGAGTACTACGACATCAACAGTGCATTCTATGAACTCTCTCGGTTTGAAGCATCGTACGGCGGCGCGATCGCGTTCGATTCTCCGTCGGGCTTTTTTCTGAACGGCGGAAGCGGCCCCGGCTACCGGAAGTTTATCGAGCAAGCCATCCGATGGGGCAATGCCCACGGCCTGCGAACGACGGTGCTGGTCTCGCCGTATCCCAACCGCTCAAACTTCACCGAAGACACCAAGAAGTTCGTCGGCGTATTGCTGGCGCACGATGCGGTTCCCACGGAGTGGGCCGTTGACGACTATGAGAACACGAATCCGAACGATGCCGAGGCGATGGGACCCGATACGCGCGCAAACACGACCACACAGGTCGGCCTATGGCTCGCAACGCAGGCGCCGGTCTACCTCCAGCTGCACGAAAAGGGGAAGGTCGTGCGGGGCATCATATGCCACCCGAAGTGACAGCACATTGTCGTCCTTCGACAGGCTCAGGATGACAATGTGGCTCAGGATGACAATGCGCGCCTTATCGCCTTACGCGGTTGTCAGCCTGAGCCGCATTGTCAGCCTGAGCCGCATTGTCATCCTGAGCCGCATTGTCATCCTGAGCCTGTCGAAGGACGACAATGCACAACGCAGTCATCAACTTTAGATAGAAAGAGCAATGAATGAAGTGGTTTTTCGTGGTAGCGGCCCTTCTTGCGGCCGCGCCGGCCGTTAGCTACCACCTTGCGCACACGTACGTGCTCGGTGGCACCGGAGGCTGGGATTACCTCGCCTACGACTCCAACACTCACCGGCTCTTCGTATCGCGAGCCACGCACGTGATGGTCGTCGATCCGCGTGCCGGCACGATCGTCGGCGACATCCCCAACACGCCCGGCGTGCACGGGATCGCGTTCGCCCCAAATCTCCGGAGAGGCTTTACCTCCAACGGCGCCGATGGCACGGTGACCGTCTTCGACCTTTCAACTCTCGCGACGATCGCGACGATTCAAACCGGCGCGAAAAACCCCGATGGAATCGCATACGACGCCGCGAGCTCGCGCGTCTTCACCTTTAACGGCGGCAGCAACGATGCGACGGTTATCGATGCGCGCTCGAACGCAGTCGTGGCCACGATACCGCTCGGCGGGCGGCCGGAGTTTCCGGCCGTCGACGGGCGCGGGATGGTCTACGACAACGTCACGAGCACGAGCGAAATCGTCGCCATCGACGCGCGCAGCGCCAAGATTACCGCGCGCTTTCCACTCGGAAGTTGCCTGCATCCATCCGGACTCTCGATCGACGCACAACACCGTCGTCTCTTCGCGGCCTGTACGGGTGAGATGGGCGTCGTGGATGCCGATTCCGGAAAAGTCGTCGCCACGATTCCGACCGGCGCCGGCACCGACGCCACGCGTTACGATCCGGCCTCCGGCTTGGCGTTTGCCTCCAACGGCCGCGACGCTACGCTCACGGTCGTCCACGAAGACGCGCCGAATCAGTTTACCTTAGTACAGAACGCCGCGACGGCGCTCGGTGCACGAACGATGGCGCTCGATCCGCAGACGGGCGACGTCTATCTCGTCACCGCCAAGCTGATTGCAAACCCGCACCCGACGTCGTATCGCGATCGCTATACCGTCGTGCCCGGCACCTTCGAACTCCTCGTAATGCAGCGCCTCGAGAAGTAGGTGCTCACCTCACCTAGCTTGCGCCATCGCGCTTGCGAGCTTCGCTTGCGCAGCTGCCGCTAAACCTTGGAGTTCGTCGAAGACCGCGTATTGCGCCGCGGTAGGCCGGTCGTAGGCCATGTCGACGTCGGCCGCGAGCGCTGCCAGGCGATCGCGCAGCTTCGCTTCGTGCAGGAGCGTGCCTTCGCTCGAGTGGATGTCGAGCTGGACGGCGCTGTCGATTGCCGCATCGAGCGCGGCGTTGCGTCCTCCGCGGCTCCGCAAAGCTAGCGCTTCATTTACCTTGCGATCGAGCGCATCGAGCGTCGCGAGGATGCGTTGTTGGAGCGCGAGTCGAGCTGCGAGCGCGCTCGCATCGACGTGAATGCGCGGATCGAGTGCAACATCGAACGCTACTGTCGCCCGGCTGCCGCCGTAGTCGAGCGTTACCGTGTACTTGCCGGGAATAACCTGCGGCCCGCTCACCTCGTCTTCTTCACCGCCGGCCGCAATTGGCGGATTGAAGCCGGTAACCTCGGTAGCGTCGGGGTAGCGCAGATCCCACTGGAAGCGATTGGCGCCGGCGGTGATGCCCGTCGCCGCGAAATCCGCTTCGCGCTTCCGCGCGGCCGGCGCAAAGAGCGGTGCTGCCGGCGTCGGTTGCGGCTTGGTTTTGAGGTGCAGCGCGAAGCTGCGCACGACGTTGCCGCCGGAGTCGCTAAAGCTCAGCGTGACCGGCGTGCTTCCGTTGTAGGACGCGGGAACGTTGAAGAACACCGTTGCGCCGAACGGTGGGTTCTCACCCGCGGCGCTATTGGGGAAGGGAGGCGCGCCGTACGCATGGGTCAGCCAGGCCGTCTGCGGTGAAAAGGCCTGTGGCGCGAGATTCGCCTGCGCTAGGCCGGTTTTGGAAATTAGCTCCAGCAGCGCGAGGTTGTCGAGTACCCAAAACGCGCGGCCGTGGGTCGCCGCAACGACGCAGCCTTGACGCGTATCGATCGCCAGATCGCGCACTTGCGCCTTGGGCAGGTTAAGCGCGAGCGGCTGCCAACGCCCCCCGGCGTCGTAACTCACGTAGACGGTGTTCTTCGCCCCGAGGAAGAGCAGGTTCGCATCGCTGGGATCTTGGCGAATGACGAACGCGTATTGATCGCTGGGAAGACCCGCGGTGATCGTGCTCCAGTGAGCGCCGTAATCTTGCGTTTCGTAGACGTAGGGATGGAAATCATCCCACATGTAGCGCGATGCCGTTACATAGGCCGTGCCCTTTGCGACGTGCGACGGTTCGATCGAGCTGATCTGCGCGGTCTGCGGCAGCGACGGCGGGGTTACGTCCCTCCACTGAGCCGAGCCCGTCGAAGCATCGGTTGTGACATGCACGAGCCCGTCGGCCGAGCCTGCCCACATCACGCCGTTGTCGAGCGGCGACACCGCCAACGAAGAAATGTCGGGATAGACCTCGGCGCTGGTTTGGTCGAGATCGACGGGGCCGCCCGTGGGCGCTTCGGTCTTGGGATCGTTACGCGTGAGATCGGGACTGATCGTTTGCCACGTGCGCCCGTAATCGTCGCTGCGAAGCACGTACTGCGAGGCGATCAGCAGCTCTTTGGGGTTCGCTGGTGAGAAGAGCACCGGGTGCGTCCAGCCGAAGCGATACCGCAGCTCGGCCGACGACGCGCCTTCCTGATAATCCGGCCAGGGACTAACGCTGCGGTATTGACCGATCGTCGCATCGTATTGGAGGAAGATCGAGAAGTAGCCGCTACCGTACGTTATGTCGGGATCGCCGGGTTGCGGCGCGACGAACGTGCTCTCGCCGTACGCCGCCCGTTGCCACTCGTCACCGGAGATCGCGCCGCTCACCGATGCGCTGGGTCCCTCGATCGAGCCTTCGTCCTGCTGTGCACCGTAAATATGAAACGGGAACCGATCGTCGATGGAGACGTGATAGAACTGTCCGGTGGGCTGATTGTGCTCGCCGCTCCACGTCTCGCCGCCGTCGGTCGAAACCGTCGCGCCGCCGTCGTTGCCTTCGAGCAAGATCTTCGGGTTACGTGGGTCGATCCAGACGATGTGATTGTCGCCGTGCGGCGGACGGAGCGCGCGGAACGTTCTCCCGGCGTCGCGCGAGAGCCACAATCCTTGCACGTTCGGTACGTAAATCACGTTGGAATTGGTGGGATCGACGAACACGCTCATATAGTAGAACGCGCGCTGGCGCAGCTCCATGTCGTCGTTGGTGCGCCGCCAGGTCGCGCCGCCGTCGTCGGAACGGAAGATGCCGCCCGCTTTCGCTTGCACGATCGAGTAGACGACGCGCGGGTTCGACGGCGCGACCGCGACGCCCAGACGCCCCAGAACGCCGCGCGGATAGCCGGGATTGCGCGAAAGATTCGTCCAGTGCGCGCCGCCGTCGGTCGTCTTGTACAGGCCGCTGCCGGCACCGCCGCTCACGAGCCTCCAAGGCTGGCGCTGCGCTTGCCACATCGCCGCGTAGAGCGTTGCAGGGTGCGTGGGATCCATCGACAGCGCGATCGCGCCGGTCGCGTCGTTGACGAAGAGGACTTTCGTCCAGGTCTTGCCGCCGTCGACGGTCTTGAAAACGCCGCGGTCTGCGTCGGGTGCGAATGCATGCCCCATCGAAGCGACGTAGACGACGCCGGGATTGTGCGGATCGATGGCGATGCCGCTGGTCGTATGCGTGTCGCGTAAACCGGCGTAGCTCCACGACTTGCCGGCGTCAGCCGATTTGTAGACGCCGTCGCCGCTGACCATGTCGCCGCGAATGTCGCTCTCGCCAGTTCCGGCCCAAACCACGTTGGGATTTGAGGGAGCGACGGCAATTGCACCGATGCTATCGCTATCGCTCGGAAGCGTGCCGTCGGAAATGTTGACCCACTTGATTCCGTAATCGGTGCTCTTCCAAATGCCGCCGTCGACCGCACCCATGTAAAAGAGGTTCGTTTCGCTCGGCACGCCGGCGACTGCGACGACGCGGCCGCCGATAAACGGGCCGACGCTGCGCCACTGAAGCTTCGCAGCGATCGGGCCGCCGGCGGCTTCGCCACCCGCGGCGATGCTCGCGGCGCCGAGCATGAGGACTGCAAGAATCACCATCGTTCGCATGACAATTAGTTGGCGGAATTGTCAAGCCGAGCCTGTCTAATTGTCATGGCGAGCCGGACTTGTCATGGTGAGCCGGACTTGTCATGGTGAGCCTGTCGAACCATGACTGCGCGCGACCACCGCTCGCGTCAGTGCTCGGAACTAGGTCAGAGGTTGAAGATATTCGCCGACCCGCACGACGTTGGCTGCAACGTCAGGACCGCGTTGCCGCTCAACGGCAGATTCGGTTCGTTGGAAGGCGTCGAGGAGATGAGATGCCTCGAACGATCGTCGACGAGCGACCCGAGCGTGACGCCCGGCCCCACTGAACCGTCGCTCGACAAGGTCGACGGAGCCCCGAAGAGGTTGTTGGCGAAGCAGCCGTTTTGATACCAGAGCGGTTGATTCCCAACGTATTGGGGCGCCGATTGCCATCCGTGCAGACGGTACGGCGAAAGCGTCGATTGCATGTCGGGCTCGGCCCACTTCGGGCGCAGGTCGACGTGGAACGGCACTTTGAAAGAGTCTTGACCGGCGTAGCGGCCTACCGCAGAGCGCGGCGGCGGCGCAACGGGCCCGCTACGAACGACCGCCGTCGGTGCCCCGAGCGTTACGGCCGGCGGCAGAAGCGCCAGGGCGATCGCACCCGCCATGACCAAGGCCCGCATCATAGGCGGAGGAATTTCTCGGGTGTCTTCGGCGTCCCCTAGGAGCGGCGGTACCGATCTGCGAGGGAACTCGTCAACGGAATTCGTTGACCGTTGCTAATTGAGCGCGTAAAATGGGAGCATGGCCACTCGTCGCTGGAGCCCGATGATCGATCCGTTCGTCGCGCTCAAGGACTCGCGAGCACTCGCCGACGTTCGTCCGCTGCTTGCGCGACTGGTCGCCGCCTACGGCCATAATCCGATCGCCCGGCTTCTCGACGTCGACGCTGCGATGCTTACGCGCTGGAAACGCGGCGCTAAGATCAGCCCGGCGATGGCACACCGCATTCTCGATTTGCACGCCGTACTGGCGCGCGCGCTGCAAATCTTCGCCCCGCAGGTCGCGACGCAGTGGCTCGTCGGGCACGAGCCGTTTCTCGACGAAGCGCGACCGATCGACGTGCTTGGCGTTCGCGGAGCCGCACCGCTGATTGAGGCGCTCGATGCAATCGCAGGCGGCGCATATGCATGACGCTCTATCGCGTCTTTCCATATGACGCGGCTGCCCCTCCCTCGCAACCGGGAGGTGCGCTCTACACGCCCCACGGTGCAGCGGGCCGCATTGCGAATCCCGATCTCTACGACGAGCTGTATCTAAGTAACAGCACCGTCGGCGCACTCAGTGAAGCCTTCGGGCGCTTCGATGTGTGGACGCAAGCGATGTTCGTTCGGGGCGACCGGCCGTACGCGCTCGCTACGTACGAACTGCCGGACCGAGCCGCAATCTACGACCTCGATAACGCCGGCAGGCTCTTGGCCTGCGACCTACGACCCTCCGACGTCGTCGCCCGAGAACACCGCGTCACGCAAGCCTGGGCAGCTCGAATTCACCGCAGCAAGAAGTGGATCGGCATCGCCTGGTGGTCGCGCTACGACTCGCGTTGGCGCAGTCTCGCTCTATGGAACCGCAAGCAACTGCGCCTCAAGCGCGATCCGGAAGTTTTGGGCATAAACCACGCGACAGTTCAAGAGGCCGCGGCATTGCTGCCTCGAGCGTCGTCCATCTGACGGTAGGTCACGTCATCAAGATGTTCTGCATCATGCCGGTGTCTTCGTGCGGCGTGATGTGGCAGTGGTAGACGGTTTTTCCCGTGAACTCTTGGAAGCGCACGCGGAACTTCACGCGACCGGGCACGCCGTTGACCTTTGGCGGAACGAAGATCGTGTCGCAGACGAGCACGGGATCGACGGGCTGGCCGTTGATTTCGTAGACTTGAACCGAGTTATCGTGCAGGTGGAACGGATGCCCGCACATGAGCGTGTCGTTCTCGATCGTCCACTCCTCGGCAGTTCCAACCTTTGGGAACGCCGAGCACTTCATCTCATCGTACAACTCGCCGTTGATGTAGAAGGCGAAGCCGGTAAGAATTACCTTCGTGGGGCCGTCGGTGAACGTAATGGTTCTGCGCGCAACAACCTCCTGCGGCGAAACGAGCGGGTACTCGCGCGTTGGAGTCGGGAGGCTCTGCGGAATATCCATCTGCACGGGCGAGCCGCTCACGACGAAGCGAGCGAGTTTGAATTTGGGCCACGCTTGGAACGAGATTCCGTCGTTCGCGACGGCCGAAAGCGTAAAGGTTCCGGGCGTTTTGGGTGCGCGGATCAACAGCTCGTTGCGATTGGCCGACGCCGCTACGATCGTCGAGCCGTCGAACAGGTTGTGCGGAGTAACGAGTTTGGTTCCGCGCTGAGCGAGCAGCTCCGGCTGCAGAAAGTTTACTCCGTCGACGCCGATCTGGAAGACGTCCATGCCGGGAAGCACCAACGGCAGCACCAGCGTATTGGTGCCGGTCAGCATTCGAAGGCGAATGACTTCGCCGGGCCGCATCGAGAACTCCGGCGGCGGCAGCGGCGTGAAGTCCCCGGTCGTTTTTTTCGTGAAGTCCTGCCAGTTGACGCCCTGACCGTTGACGGTCATCATCACGTAGCTCGTGCCGAGGCTGTAGCCGCCTTTGCTGGGCGGCTCGTAGGCGATCGGTTCGAGTTCGAAGTGATCGCGCTTCCCGGGCGTCGCATTGACTTGCAGCGTCTGAACGACGAGGAAAATCTCGCGCGCCGCCGCGATCTCCGGCACGTCATCGATCGGACCGCGGATCACCAGCAGGCCCGCCATCCCGCCGCTGATCTGGACGTCGGTCGCGCCGTGGTGATGCGGATGGTACCAAAAGAGGCCGCTGGGATGATTCGCCGGGATCGGGAACGGATACTCAAACGACTTGCCGGGGTCGATGGCGATCATCATCGCCGCCGGATTCGACGTTCCCAGCGGCGAGAAGATATGCGGAATCGTTTGCACGCCGTGCACGTGAAGATTCGTCGTGTTGAAGTCGTGCGGGTTGTTCATCTTATTGATCGCGGCTGCGGACATTTGCGTCGGGATTCGGTCGCCCATCATCGCTTCGGCCATCGAACGCGGATTCGGAATGCGCACGGGGCGAGTCGGAGGCTCCGCGGGCGGATTGGGCGGCAAGTGGTTCACGATCCGCAGGCGGAGCAGATGGCCGGGCCGCGTCTCCACCATTGGACCGTACGTGCGGCCGCCATACGTTCGCGTGCGCAGCACGTACTTACCGAATCGCGTCGTTGCATACCGAACCTGCAGCGTATACGAGTCGACGGCCTCACCGTTGACGATCGGATTGGAAACGTTTGACGAGCATCCATCGGAGGCGAGCGCCGCCGCCGCGGCAGTCGCAGAGATCGAACCAACGACGAAGCGAACTCGTTTCATGCCGGCCATCTATTCATCGTGCGGCCTTCGAGTCGCGGCCAAAGGTTCATCCTGAGCGCCCGGCCTCTGGGCAGGACGCCGACCGGTCGGAAAGGCGCGGCGGCACGGTGCCCGAAAACCGAAGCCTCACTACTTATTAGGAGGCGTTCTTAAAGAAATGCGTTTACATTTGGGGCACCAAACTTTGGCGGCCGCCGCATTCATCGCGCTGCTCGCGGGATGCGGAGGCGGCATGGCGCCGGCGCAACTCGGCGCCACCGGCGCGAGCACGCCCGCGCAGTTACGATTCGTGGGCGGCGGCGCGGCGCATCCATTCCAAGCTACGGGCGTGAACGCAGCGCGTTCGTGGATGGCACCCGATGCGAAGAAGTCCAAGACCCTGCTCTACGTCGCGGACCAGGACGCGAACGACGTCGACGTCTATTCGTATCCCGCCGGTAAGCTGAAAGGCACGTTAACCGGTTTTGAAACGCCGTCGGGCGTCTGTTCGAACAAAGCCGGCGACGTTTTCATTCTCAACGGCAACGGTACGACCGTCGAAGTCTTCGCACACGGCGGTTCCTCGCCGATCCGGACGCTCAATCTTCCTGGTTATCCGGAACTCAACTGCTCCGTCGATCCCACGACGGGGAACCTCGCACTTGGCGTGCTCGGCAACAGTTGCGGAAACTGCTTTGTCGTCTTCGCCGGCGGCTCCGGAACGGCGACGGTCTACACGCCGTCGGGCCAAAATGGGCTTCCAGGGTGCGGTTACGACAGCAACGGCAACCTCTTCTGCGATGCCTACGGCACCGGCGGCTTCGCGCTCTTCGAGCTTCCTAAGGGGAGCTCGACGGTAACGACGGTCTCGGTCAGCGGTGCGAGCGGTCTCACGGCAGGGTCGATACAATGGGACGGCACGGACTTGGCATTTGGAGCCGGCGCCGGGCCGACGCTCTATCAGATAGCGCTTTCCGGATCGACGGGAAGCGTCGTCGGCTCGACGTCGCTGAGCGGCGCGAGTGCGGTTTGGCAGTTCTGGATTACCAACAACCTCGGCGGCAAGAAGCACAAAGGGCTGCGCGTGATCGGGCCAACCATCAGCGACAACACCGGCATCGTTGGCTACTGGAACTATCCGGCCGGCGGCACCGCGACGCAGACGATCACCGGACCCGAGGCACCCGACGGCGCGGCACTGAGCACCAAGAAGTAGCTCCGAAAGGTTCAGTCTGACCGCCCGGCCTCTCAGCAAGACGCCGGGCGGTCTTTCTTTTTCGCCGTTGAAGGTGCGCGTATGAGCGCTGACGCGCGATGAAATCGCTAGGCCTTCGCCAACGCACGCTCCTGCTCAGCGCGGTGCCGTTGGGGTTTCTCGTGTTGCTGCTGGGCTCTGCGCTCTTTTTGCAGTGGCGCAACGCGGTTGAGGCCGACGAGTCGCGCAACCTCACCGCATTGCTCACCAAGGCCGATCAAGCCGCCGCACTGATGGATAAGGCCGGTCGTAGCGTGCTGGCCTTCGACGGCAGCCGTCGTAAAAGCGATCTGCGAAACTACGATCTCGCCCGGCGGCAACTGCCGGCGACACTGGCAACGCTCGCGCAGTTGCAGCAAATGCTGCCACGCGGACGTGCGGCGGAACTTCGCTTCGCCCGCGCGTTGACGCAAGGTCTCGACGTCGTCAGCGAATATCTCGGTTACGCCCGCGTGCGCAACGCCGCCGCGAAAGCGCGCTTGACGAGCTCGCTACGGGTCCGCCGCTTGTCGGTGGAGATCGTCGCCGCGCGTAACGACTTCAACGAACGGCAACGGACCCTCACGCTGGATCGCTTGCGCGTCGTACGGCGCCAGATCGCGATTCTCACCGGCGCCTTGATCGGCATCTGCGTACTCGGCATCGTCGTCACGATGCTGCTGGCGCTCCGCTTTGGCGTGAACATCGCCGAACGTGTCACGCAACTGGCCGAGAACGCGCGCCGGCTCGCCGGCGGGGAAGAGGCGCGGCACATCGGCGGCAACGACGAGATCGCAGAGCTCGATCTCGTCTATCGGGATATGATGCAGCGCACCAAACGCGAGCACGACATGATCACCATTCTGCAACGGGCGCTACTGCCCCAGCGGTTACCGGTCGTTGCCGGCGTACGGCTCGACGCCTGTTACGTGCCTGCCTACAGCGGCGCCGACGTGGGCGGCGACTGGTACGACGTCTTCACAATCTCGGACCGGCTCCTTGGCGTCAGTGTCGGCGACGTCGCCGGACACGGGCTGCGAGCCGCCACGATCATGGGCCAAGCGCGCCAAGCGCTGCGCACCGCCTCGTACGTCGACAACGATCCGGCCACGGCGCTCGGGCACGTCAACCGGCTATTCTGCCGTGCGGAGAGTAACGCGCTGCTGACCGCGTTTTTCGCGACGCTCGATTTAGCCGACGGGACGATGCGGTACGCGCTGGCCGGGCATCCGCCGCCGATGATGGTGCGGACCGGCGGCGAAGTGGAATCGTTGCCCGGACATGGGTTGATGCTCGGCATCGAGCATCGCGCCCTCTTCGAAACGCACGAGGTGGTGCTGGACGAAGGCTCGGCGGTCGTGCTCTTCACCGATGGCCTGGTTGAAACGCGCCGCGATTACCTCGCGGGACGGGAAGAGTTGCGCCAGGCGATCGAGGCCGAGTACCGCGACGCATCGCAGAACATCGCGCAGGCGATCGTCAAGCGCGTCGTTGCCGGGCGCTCCGCGCGCGACGACATCGCGCTCCTGTTCCTGTGCGTTACCGCGCTGGCGGCGGCAGCCTTCCCACGGCAGCGGATGCGCTGGACGATCGACGCGCGCAGCGAACGCTCAACGCGCCGTATCAAACGCGCGCTGCTCTGGCAGCTCGGGGAAATGACCGACGACGACGCCCAGCTTCCGGCCGCGGAGTTAATCGTCAACGAGTTGCTCGGAAACGTGGCGCGTCACACTCCCGGGCCCGCCGAGGTGGAGCTCGAGTGGAACGGCGAGACCGCGATCGTCCGCGTCTGCGATCGCGGACGCCCCTTCCAGCCGCGCAACGGCGCGGGACGCATCGAACTTCTCGCGGAGGACGGACGGGGGTTGTTCTTGGTTCGATCGGTGGCCCGCGATCTAACCGTGGAATGGACGGGCGACGGTAACTGCGTGTCGGCAACGCTGCCCCTAAAACTCCGCACCGTCTCCCGCTGAAGCATTGTCATGCTGAGCCCAGTTTTGTCATGCTGAGCCTGTCGAAGCATGAGCCTGTCGAAGGGTCGAAGCAGTGGCGCGCAAGCGTCTCAGTGCTGTTGCTGTTTGCCGTCACCAGCTGCAGTCGGACGTTCGCCCCGGCTCCGCCCGTGCAAGGCGCGGCGCGCGGGGTAATGGCGGCTCCGGGCATCACCGTTCTCGGCAATCGGCTGGTGACGACCGACGCGGGCAACCTCGGCGGCGTGCACGTGCGCGCGCACGAGCCCGTCGTCTTGCGCGGCGTGAACCTTTCGGGTGCCGAGTACGCGTGCTTGCAGGAGCACGCGTTTTGGGACAACCCCAAGGGAAATCAAGCAACGATCGAGGCCATGCTACGCTGGCGGGCAAACGTCGTCCGCGTTCCGCTTAACGAAGAATGCTGGCTGGGGATCAACGGTGCGCCGAAGGCTTATAGCGGTGCACGCTACCAGCGAGCCATCGCCGACTTCGCCAGGTTAGCGAACGCTTCCGGATTGATCGTCGAAGTCGATCTGCATTGGGGCGCCCCCGGAACGGGTCTGCCGAACAGCGATCGTTATCCCGGTCTAGACAAAGACCATGCGCCGGCGTTTTGGCAATCGGTTGCGACCGCCTTCAAGAGCAATCGATCGGTGATCTTCAACATGATCAACGAGCCGTACATTACGTCGTGGTCCTGCTATCGTAACGGCGGCTGCACGACGCCGCGCGTTGGCAAACTCGGGCGCTGGCGGGTGGTGGGAACGCAGTCGGTACTCGACACGATTCGCGCAAGCGGCGCCAAGAACGTCGTGATCGTCGCAGGGCTCAACTTCTCGAATAACCTTTCCGACTGGCTGAAGTACGCGCCGAAGGACTCCGCGCGTGCAATCGTGGCGGGCGTTCACGTCTATTTCGACGATCTCACGTGCGAGAATCCGGCCTGCTGGACGAAGGAGCTCGGAGCCATCCAAGACGCCGGTTATCCGGTCGTCTTAGACGAGTTCGGCGAGTTCGACTGCGGGCACGAGAAGATCGATCGGCTGATGGATTGGGCCGACGCCCGAAGCCCTCAAATCGGCTACTGGGCGTGGTCGTGGAACCCATTTAGCTGCAGCAAAGGCCCGTCACTCATTACCGACGATGCCGGCAACCCGACACAGACATACGGATCGGGGTTTCAGAAGCGCCTGGAAAGCATTCAGCCCGCCCCCGTGTCACTCTGAGCATGCCCCGTGTCACCCTGAGCTTGTCGAAGGGGCTGCGATCGCGTTCAAGGGCGCGCTCTGCAGCACCACGTATAACGGGATCAGCGTAACGCCCTGTCCACTTTTGGCGCGGAGGTGCACATGAGTTCACGGTCGAGTTTGCTGACGATGGCGGCAGTTGCCGCGGTAACTGCGATGACGTCGGCGGGCTGCAGTCAGACGACGGCGTTAAGCGGTCCCAGTGGCGCGGCAAACGCGAGTGGCTATGTCGCGCCTTTTCCTGTCACCCTGAGCCTGTCGAAGGGTGACACAGCGACCCGGAGCTGGATGAAGCCCACCGCGAAAAAGTCCGATCTGCTCTATCTCGATGAGGAAACGGGCGACGTGCTCGTCTATTCCTATCCGAAGGGGGAGATGATGGGCACGCTGACCGGATTGCCTGAGCCGCAGGGCGAGTGCGTCGACAAGAAGGGCGACGTATTCTTCACGACCTTCGCGGCGGAGGAAATTATCGAGTACGCGCACGGCGGGACGTCGCCGATCAACACCTTGAGCAACCCCGGCGAATACATGGAAGGTTGCTCCGTGGATAACAAGACCGGAGACCTCGCGGCGATCGACTTCGAGCCGTCGAGCGGAGGGGGCGGCGGCGGTGTGGCGATTTTCGCCAACGCTTCGGGGAGCCCGACCGTGCTGACCGATTCGAATCTCTACCTCGGCTATCAAGTCGGCTACGACAACAAGGGCAACATTTTCCTGGACGGCGTCGACAACAGCCGCAACTTCGAGTTCGCGGAGTTGCCGAAAGGCAGCAGCAGCTTCACCGAGATCACGCTAGGCGGTGTGTCGATCGCCACGCCGGGCGGCGTGCAGTGGGACGGCAAGTACGTCACAGTCGGCGACGCGAAGAGCGGCGACATCTACCAGACCGACGGTGCGGGCGGTAAGGTCGAGGGCACGACGTTGTTGAGCGATTCCGACGGTGTCTTCCAGTATTTCATCGGCGGCAAGAAGGTGATTGGCCCGAACGCCTACTCCGCAAACGCCGGGATTTGGAGGTATCCTAAAGGCGGCAACCCGACGATGACGATCACCGGCATCTCCGATCCCTTCGGGGCCGCGATAAGCAAAGCGCCGAAGTAGGTACGTAGCCCGTTCTCATAGCGTAGCGCAGGCTTTCAAATAGGCGACGTCGTCGCGATCCAGCGCCTCGGAGAACGTCGCATACGTCGTCTGTGCGATTTCCGGCTCGAGGTCCGCACGAAACTTCTCGAGGTTCTCGGGCGACGCTTGTGCCGGTCCGATCGTTAGAAATCGCTCGTTGATTTCGGCGCATTGCGAAAGGTCGGCGTGCTCCCGCAGCCACGCCGCGACGTCGACGTCTGAGGCTGCGCTTGCGACGACCTCTTGCAAATGCGCAGGATCGACCCCGATCCACTCGAGCAGGGCGAAGCTCGCGCCTTCCACGTGGTACTTACCGGGATCGCCACCGGGAAGGAGCGCGCGCATCTTGTCGATCGTTCGCGGAATGAAGACGAGGCCCACAAGTTGTTCGCGCGGGCTGCGCGGGGACGTTTTGGTAAGGTCGAGCGGTTTCACGAAGGAGAGCGTTCGCTTCCGAGCCGGTTAATACCATCCGCACTTAGATATCGACGTTCATGAAGTTGTCGAATGGGTCGATGGTGTTGGGGTGAAAGTTCCGCAAGTCGGAGTTGTACGCGAGGATGGCGTCCGGAATCCCAAGGACAATCGTCGGTACGTCACGTTGCACCTGCTCTTGAATGAAGTCGGCGTAGGGCTGCCGTTCGCGAAACGTGTACAGCGTTGAAAACCTTGCCATGGCTGCGTCGACCCGCCGATTGCAATAATGCGTGACGTTCTGTCCGTTCGGCGGAATCCCCGAGCAGGCATAGTATTCCGAGAGGTCGCCAAGAGGGTCGCCGCTCCAAACGAAGGTCACGAGGTCGAAGCGGCCGCCGTAGATGATGCCGCCGTCGCCGGCCGGTGCGAACATCAACGGCGACGGATAGCGCTTCGTATCGACGTGGACGCCGATTTGCTGCAGCCAGCTGCGGATGAGCTCGACGCGCCGATCGTAATCCGGCGTGCCGGCCGGAATCGCGAAGAGCAGCGAGAGTCGCAAGCCGCCTTTGACTCGAACGCCGTCGGCACCGCGCCTCCAGCCGGCGCGGTCCAGGAGCCGGTTCGCGGCTGCGATATCGAACGGCGTCGTCGGCACGCGCGGATCGAAGGAAGGATTGGCAGGCGAGACCACGTTGTCCTGAACGATATCGAGGCCGTTGCTGATCTTGCGGTCGAGCGTCCGGCGATCGATCGCGAAACGAATCGCTCGACGAACGGCGGGATCCGCGAGCACCGCATGCGACAAATTGAAGTCGACGTGCAAGAAGCCGGACCCGACCCGCTTGAGCACGCGCACACCCCGGATCCCACGCGTTCGCTCGTAGTAAGACGCCGGCAGCGCCCACAGATCGACCTCATGGGCCGCAAGTGCATTCAGTGCGGCGTTGCGGTCGGGGACGATCTTAAAGACGACGCGCCGCAGTTTCGGCGGCCCGCGAAAGTACCGCGGATTTGCAACCATCTCGACGAAATCCGCGCGTCGCCACTGAACGTATTTGAATGGACCGATGCCGATGGGCAGCGCGTTGTACGCCGCATGATTGATATTCGGCAATCCGCCAAGGATGTGCTTGGGAAGAATCGACGGGTTTGCGCCATACGTTGAAAAATATTGGTAGAGAAAACCCGCGTAAGGGCGTTTGAGTCGATAGACGACGGTGTACTTGTCGGGCTCCACGATCTTCGCGATATCGTCCCAGCCTTCGCGAGAAACCTCGTTATTTACCGGATTCAAAACAACCCGGGTCGAGAAGATCACGTCGTCGGCATTGAAGGGCGCTCCATCCGACCACACGACCCCGCGGCGCAAACGGTAGGTAATCGTCCTACCGTCGCGACTGATTCCACCGTTTCGAACGCCTGGAACGGCGGCCGCCAGTTCCGGAACCGGCTCGCCATGCGGGCCGCTTCGGATCAGCCAAGCGGCCGTGAGCGCGGACATACTCGAAACGGCGGCTTGGGTTATGAGGTGCGGATTGAGCCCAGCGGGCTCTTCGCTGATCGCGCAGCGCAAAACGTGCGGGATGGTATACGAGTGTCTGCCGCTCGCAGTAAGATCGTTTGTTTTCGAACATGCCGCAAGCACGATCGCCGGAAAAAGGAATGCAGCGGCCGTTCTGATAGGCGCGCTCGCACGCGGACTCGAAGCCAGCGAACGATGCTGAAGCTCAAACTGTTCGGCATCGGGCAGGTGCTCGACGGCGAGACGGACGTAAAGCTGCGCAGCCGGAATTGGACCCTCCCGCTTCTGGCATACGTCGTCTTGCACGCTACGGAGAGCGTTCCCCGCTGGCGCCTAGCGTTCACGCTGTGGCCGGACGAGACCGAAGAAACCGCGTTGCAGAATTTGCGGCGCAACTTGCACCTGCTCGTGAAAGCGCTGCCGGAACAGGCCGGCGGGAAACCGTGGCTGCTCGTCGACGCCGAGAGCATCGCCTGGAACGCTGCGGCCAATTTCGAACTCGACGTCGCTCATTACGAGCGGCTTCGCGCCGATCCGGCGAGGCTCGAAGAAGCGGTCGCAGCCTACGGCGGCGATCTGCTCGAGGAGATCTACGACGACTGGATTACCGCGCAACGCGAGCGGCTTCGGCAGCTCTACCATGCCGATCTCACAACGCTCGTCGTTGCGAACCGCAAGGGGCGCTCGTACGCAAAGGCGATCGAGTACGCACAACGACTGTTAGCGGCGGATGCGTGGCGCGAGGATACGCTGCGACACTTGATGGCGGCGCGCTACGAATCGGGCGACGCCGCGGGCGCGTTGGCGGAGTACGATCGCTTCGCGCGCGCGCTTGCGGCAGAGATGAGCGCCGAACCGATGCCTGAGACGGCCGCGTTGCGCGAAACGATCGCGCGCGGCGCTCCGATACCCGGAACCTCGGATATACCGAAGGCGAAAACGAAGCGCGTGCCGCTACCCACACCTTTCGTCGGACGCGAGCGCGAGTTAGGTCAGCTTCGCGGATTTTGGAATCGCGCAGCGTCAGGGGAAGGCGCCCTCGTCTTAGTGCGCGGAGAGGCGGGCATCGGCAAGAGCCGCCTGGTCTCCGAGTTGGCGCTGATCGCGCAAGCCGAGGGCGGACGAGTCGTCGAAGGCACGACGAGCTGGCCCGAGCGAGGTCCGTACGAGTGCGTCGCGGAGGCGCTCCGACAGGGACTCGCCATGATTGCGGCGCTGCCGGTGCCGACGCAAGTCCTGTCCGCCGTCGCCGAACTGATTCCCGAGCTGCGCGCCCGACGCCCGGATCTTGCGGCGCTCACGCGTCTCGATGAGCGCAGCGAGCGCATCCGCCTGTTCGATGCGGTTGCGCAAGCGGTGGTGCAGCTTGCGCGGCCACGGCCGCTGCTCGTTATCCTCGAAGACGTGCAGTGGGCGGACGTCGCGACGATAGAGCTTGTCACAACGCTCGCGCAGCGAATTTCCGGATCCCCGGTACTGCTGATTGCGACGCGCCGCGATGAGAAGAGCGTCGCTTCGCGCGCGGTCGGCGCGTTCGATCGCGGTATCGGAGGTGCCGCGCCGCCGGCGCGAGTTGCGGTCGCTCCGCTCGACGCCTCGGCCGTAAATGCGCTCGCCAGTGTGCTCGCGCCGGTTGGATCCGCCGATCGAGATTTCGCGCGTCGAATCTTCGAACGCAGCGCGGGCAACCCGCTCTTTGCAACCGAGATGCTCCGCGACGCCGCGCGCGGTGCAGACGATCCGTTAGCGATTCCCGCGACCGTCGCTGCGATGATCGGCGCCCGTATCGACGCATTGCGTCCCGGCACCAAAACGCTCGCGCAGGTGGCGGCAGTCGCCGGCGGCGGGTTTGCGTTCGACATCGTCCGCGAGGCTGCAGGAATCTCGGACGCCGAGATGCTCGACGGCCTCGACGAGCTCCTCGATCGGCACCTCGTTCGCGAGTCGGCTGAGCGGGCGCGGTTCGAGTATGCGTTTACGCACGAACTCGTGCGCCAAGCGATCTACGATGCGAGTCCAACGGACGTGCAGGCGCGCCGCCATCTTCGCATGGGGCGCGTCTTGGCGAACGCGTACGCCAACGAAACGGCTAAGCCGGCGGCCGAGATTGCTCGTCACTTCGATCTCGGCGGAGATGCGGTCGCCGCAGCGCGGTGGTACCTGCTTGCGGCGCAGCGTGCAGCCTCGCTCTACGCCAACGCGGAGGCGCGCGACCTCGCGACGCGCGCTCTGGAACGCGCACCGCAAAGCGAGGGACGGCTGCGCTTCGACCTGTTGCTCGTTCGCCAAGAGATGAACGTGCGCTTGGGCGACCGCGAGGCCCATCAGTCCGACCTCACGCAACTTGCCGTTTTGTCGAGCCTGCTCGATGAGGAGGCGATCCTCACCGCGCTGCGCCTCGAGATCGATCGCGCGCACGACTGGGGAGGGATCGCCGAAGAGGTCGCCGCCACCCAACGTTTTTCTGGACTGGCGGCTGCACGCGACAACACCGCATGGCCGGCGCTCGCCCTCGAACTCCAGGCGCGCGTCGGGCTCCGCGCGTCTGAGTTCGACGATACGGTCAGCGCAGCGCTGGCGTCAGCCGCTCGTTACGAGCAGCTGGGCGACGTCGCCGGGAAAGCGCGCGCGGTAATGTTTGCCACGGGGGCGTACGCGAAGGCTGGGCGCAGCGATGAGGCGCTCAAACTCGCTGAAGAGCTGATGAGGATGGCGGCCGACTCCGGCGATCCGTGGCTACGGGGCTTCGCGCTCGGCGCGTCGATCGCGCAAAGCGAAAGGGCCGAACGGTATGCCAGATTGGAGGTACTTGCGCGCGAGCAGCTCGCGCTCGGCCGCGAGTTCGGGCACCGCGTGATCGAAAGCGTCGCGCTTGCCAACCTTGCGTATCCACTCTGGAGGTTCTGGCGGATCGACGAAGCGTCGGCGCATTATAAGGCGAGCATCGCGATGCAGGAGTCGATGGGGCTAACGTATGGCGCGGCTGCCCTCATCAACTACGCGTATCTGCTCGGCAGCCTAGGCGACTACCGCGAATCGATGCGGATGTTCGACCAGGCAGAGTCCGTCGCCCGGCGCATTGGCCGCCCCGAACACGAGGCCATTGCAGCCATCGACCGCGCGCACGTGCTGTGGGAACAAGGCGAGATCGAGGAGATGCGCTGCTCCGTCGAGCGCGCGACGGAGATCAATCGCGACCTCCCAAAGACCAGCGTCGCGAGCGCGCTTGCCATCAATCGCGCGCGGCTCCTGCGCGCCGACGAAAGGTTCGGCGAATCTACGGAACTCCTCGAGAAAGCTTGCGAGGACTTGCAAAGATTCCATCGACGCATCGACGAGATCGTAGCGGTCGACGAGCTTGCCGCGACGTTCCTCGCGGCAAATGAGCTCCAACGGGCCGTCTCCGCGATTCAAAAGTCGAGTGCGCTGACCGAAGATTTGGAAGATCCGAGGCCGATGCGAAACCCGGTCGTGCATCACTGGACGGCGTATCGCGTTTACGGCACGCTGGGCGACGTCGCCCGCGCCGCAGCCGAGCTGAGCGCAGCGCACAGGGCTTACGAAGTCCGCAGGGACGCGATCGGCGATCCGTCCCTGCGAGCCTCCTTCGAGGCGATTCCGCTTCATCGCGAGCTTCGCGAGGCGCTGCTCGTTACGGTGCCGGATGGATGAAGGTCGCGAGCCTGGCGTTGCGCGTGGCTGCCGGTAGGCGGTCGTTGCTCGCACCGAGCGGGTGCGCGACGAGGCGATAGTCGAACGCGAGCGAGTTTCTCCCACGCAGCGTTTCGCGGACTTGAAACGCCGTCGGCGTCTTTATGCTCACATAAAGGCCGCGCGTGTCGCCCAACGGCGTGAGGAAGACGTAGTACCAGTTGCGATCCATCACGGAAGCGAAATCCGGACTGATCTGCACGTTTGCGACGCCATCGTACATGCGCGCCGTGCCGACGTCTTCGATCGTTGCCGAGGCCGACTCCGGCGTGTACGCGAGGACGTGCCGGCCGCCGCTATTTTGCTGACGAACACGCACGTCGGAGCCGCTGATCTTCCCGGTGCAACTGAGGTTTGCATTGGGGTCGATGATGCAATATCCGTCGGTCGCGTTGTTCCGGACGACTAAAAGGTTCGTGGCCGATTTGTCGCCCGCACCTCCCACTGCCGCGTAGGATCCACTGGTGTCGGCGGACTCGCCGACGAGCCCCCACCCGTTGCCGGCATCGCCGTAGACCCCCACTGTGGAATTATTGTTTTGGGTGGTGATGCCGTAGACGCCGTCGCCGTTTGAGGACCGTCCGTAGACGCCGTGCGCGTTCCCCGAGGTTCCGGTAGATATGCCGCTGGTGCCGGAGTTTCCATTCGTCGATGACGTGACTCCATGAACGCCGTCGCCGACCGCGCCAACGCCATACACGCCCCACGTGTTGCTTCCGCTGGAGCTACCCTCGACGCACGCGGTGCCGCTGCTGCAGTTATAAGTCTTGCTCTTGCTCTTGTCCGGAAAGACATGTCCGGCGCGGGCGATCGTCGCGCTCGAACCCGCCACCGCGATGCCGAGGACGAGCGCGCCGGCGATCGCCGTGCGGCTCGGCCTTAAACTCGATAGAATCATGTTTGAATACTCCTCCTGTGCGCCAAGCGTACGCGCTGGGCGTCTTCGAAACGTCCTCAGCTGCCGATGGACGCTGCGACGACGCTCGGGGGCTATGCTGGTGCGGAAGGAGTACGAAGCGATGCCCGAAGGCCAGTCAAAAGAGAGCGCTGAGCCGCGCCGCTACGAGCGCGTGTTCGTCTTGCGGTTCTGGCGAGAGGCGGACGAAGCCGCCGCCTCGGCTCTGCGCGGGAGCGTCATCGAGCTCGAAAGCGGGAGCCGCTTCTTCTTCTCCGGCCTACGCGACCTGCACGACTTCCTGAGCCTGCGCCTCTCGTAAGCTCTACTGTCATCCTGAGCCTGTCATTGTCATCCTGAGCCTGTCCGACTGTCATCCTGAGCCTGTCGAAGGATGACGGCGGGTCGCCGCCCTACGCGTGCAGCAGCCGAAGCTTGCGCGCGCCGACAGCCATCGCGAAGAGCACGACCGAAGCGGCCGTGAACTCGGGTGCGTATGCGCCTTGCGTGAAATCGAAAGTCGTGCGGTTCATCGGGCCGAGGTACCAGAGCACGAGGTAGGCGATCTCGAAGAGCCGCGTCGTGCCCGAGAGGGCGCCGCACGCGATGGCGAGCGTCGGAACGAAGATCGCGCCGGCCAGAATGCCTTCGATTCCGCCGAGATTTCCCGCGGCTACCCAATGGAAGAGCGAACCGCCAGCCGTCGCGAGGGCGAGCAGCACGCCGGCGAGCCACTGCGCAACGAACTGCCGCCGAATCGGATGGAGTGTCGGGTAGATAAACTGCTCGGTCGCGCAAACCGACTCGCGCGTACCCAGCTGCGACCACACGAGCATCGGCCAGATCCAGGCGAGTCCGACTGCGATGCTCTGCACCTTCGCATCCGCGAAAAGCTGGAACACCCATAGCCCGGCGGCAACCACGTACCACCAAAAACTGAGCCCACGTACGAGCAGCCGAAACTCGGCAAGCACGATCGCGCCGAAGTCTCCGATGAAGAGCGCGTCGACGAGCGGGCTGGTCACGCGCGCCACTGCCGACTGCCACCGCGCAACGATGCCGTTGCGTTTTGCGTGCTCGGCGGTGCGAGTGGGCTTGGCAAAGCGGTCGAAGAGCAGCGCCGCCACGGCGACGACGCCGAGCGCGACCGCAAACCAGACGAAACGCTCGGCCACGTCGCCTCCGGAGAACGCGAACCCGTGAAAGGTAAAGAGGTGACGCGCGCTTTCGCCGCCCGCGCCGATCTCGACCGAGTTTAGCTTCGCGCGCGGATCGATCCGCAAGATCGCCGCCCAGACCTGACGCATGACGAGATTTCCGCCGAGCATGTCGCGCCACCACGGCACGTGCCGCGCCTCGGACTGAAAGCTCCACACCAAGTACCACGACCAGAGAAAAAAGTAGACGACGTTGCCCAGGCCGCCCCGCAGCCACGGAATCATCTCGAAGAGGAGCGCGATGGCGGCGACCATCGCGATGGTCGGCAGCACGACGAGCGCGAACGGGGCGGCGATCTGCCCGAGGTCGAACGCGGCGCTCTCGCCGCGCACGAACTGCATCGCGACCGCGACGACGAAGAGAATCGCCGCCATCGAGCCGAGGACGAGGAAGTTGCTCAGCGCCTTGCCCAGCGCGTAATCGAATCGCGTCATTGGCGTCGCGGCGAGAATCTCGCCGACGCGCGTGGTCCGGTCGCGCTCGACCGCGCTCTTGACGTTGTAGAACGCGAAGAGCGAGAGCATCATCGTCGCCAGGATGGCGAAGGTCGCGCCGATCCACGCGGAGTTGTAGATGCCGCGGTAGCCGTCGATGAGGAACGTCTCGTACCCTGCGTTTTTCGCCGGAACCAGCAGCGTGCCGATCAACAGCGTGACCGCGATCGTCGCGAGGTATTGGTAGCGGCGCGTGCGTTCCAGCAGATCCGCTTGCGTCAGCGAGTAGATCGCCCAGAGCCGGCTCACGCAGCGGGTCGCGCGCCGGTGACGATCTGCAAGTACGCCTCTTCCAGCGATGCGCATCCGCGCACCAGCTCCAACGGATGGTCGTCTGCGAGGAGCGTTCCGTGATCGACGATCGCGACGCGTGTCGCCAGGCTTTCGACGTCGGAACAGATGTGCGTGGAGAAAATGATGATGCGCTCGCCCGCCATGTCGCGAAGGAGCGCGCGAAATCGCACGCGCTCCTCGGGATCCAATCCCGCCGTCGGTTCGTCGACGATGAGGAGCCGCGGGTCGTTGAGCAGCGCCTGCGCGATGCCGACGCGCTGGCGCATGCCGCCGGAGAATCCGCCCAAAGGCCGCGATCCGGCGTGTGCGAGGTTGAGGCTATTCAGCAGCGTCGCGATGCGGGCGCGTAACGCACGCCGCCCGATGCCTTTGAGCGCGCCGATGTATTCGAGGAACTCGATCGCCGAGAGATGCGGATAGATGCCGAAGTCTTGCGGGAGGTAGCCGAGCGTGCGGCGCAGCTCGTCCGGCGATTTTGCGACGTCGCTTCCGTTGAGGCGGATCGTTCCGCTAGTGGGCCGCGTTACCGTGGCGAGCATGCGCATCAGCGTCGATTTTCCCGCACCGTTGGGGCCGAGCAG
>DATMKR010000147.1:0-7628 GCA_035571115.1 Candidatus Acidiferrum sp.
CCAGACAACGATGATCGCAGTCGTTTGCCAATAAGTGCTCTCCCCGATGGCATTTACGACGCTGGCCACCCACGAGGGTCCGGTATCTCCTTTTTGACTCGGATGATCCGAGTCGGCGCCGTCGGGAATAACCCACGAAACCGCCGGAAGCGTGCCGCCTGAGATGTCGTTAAAGATCTGGAGGTCCGTAAAGGTAACGTTTGTTCCCCATTCGGGCCCGTCGCGCACCGCCTTGATCGCGTCGAAAGCATTCCAAAGTCTTCCGGATCCGCCTTCCACCGACGGGGAGTAATACTTCCACGAAACGCTCTGCGCATCGAGCAGGTCGCGCATCGTCTCGTACTTCATGCAGGGAAATGGCCCCCTGCGTTTCTGGTACTTCAGCACCGAACCGATGAAATCTAAGTCGGACGTACGCGTTCCGGGCGGCGCGTCGCACCCCCAGGGCGATGCGGTCGGGACGTCGACCAGGCTCTTGGTCTTCGCCGAGTTGTACATCGTACCCCCGGCAATCAGATCCTGGTGCGCGGTGAAGCTCCCGCTGCCTTGGGTCTGGAACATTTGGTCGGCGAGGACATATTGCATCGCCATGTCCCAGTACGGCGCGATCTGCGCCGGATTGACGTATTGGTATGGGCCGAGCTTTTTATTTGCACACTTACCGCCCGCGCCTTCCAAGTTGAACCCATCCATTTTGCCGCCGTCGTAGGCGTTCAGATAGCTGTTGTATGAGTGGTGGAAATCACACGGCTCGGCAAGGTTGACCTCTTGGAGGGGTACGTACTGGTCGCCGCTCGGAGTTTTCATCAAGCCCTGAGTCGCACCCTCGGCATTGGGAAACGTGGAAAAGAGATCGTCGAAAGCGCGATTCTCTTGAACGATGACGACGATGTGCTGCAGCGGGGTGGAGCCGCTACCCGACAGCGGTGAGAGGCGTTGGAGACCCGCCGGCTCGGGGGCGCCGTTTTGACCGACGGACCCATCAGCGCACGAGGCGAGTAAGAGGGCGGTCAAAAGGACCGCACCCATGCGACGGACACCCAGCCGGTTTTTCTGCAAGTGAGTCTTCTCCTATTTGCGGACCGTCGTGAAGACTCGAATTTGGCTACCGGCCTTGAATTCCCATTTTTGCGCTCGCGCGAAACGAAGCGGAAGGTTTAGCTTCCGCTCCCCTTCAGCGTCGCTAAGAAACCGTTTATGCTGCCACTAGGCGTCTGATAGTAACCGGTCAATGTGCTGTGGTTGTTTATGCCCGTTACGACCGTCTCTCCACCGCTGCCGCTCACATCGTCGATCTCCGTCCAAACCTGGCTCGTCAACGGATTGTTTAAGACGAAGCCGTGCGTGTTGCTTGAGGCATCCTCATAGGAGCCGGCGATATCGTCGGTCCAGTCGACGCCCGCGGGCTGCGTTTCTTTGGCGTTGGGATATTGGAACATAGTAAACTGGCCGCCCTTGAGAAGCCAACCTTCGGTGGCTCCGCTCGCGAGCGTCAGCCAGCCGACGATGTCGCCTTTGCCGTTGATCCCCGTTGCTGCGGAACTCGTGGCGCCGGGCACGTGTATGTCTTTGAACTTTCCGGTGGTTAAATTCAAATACGTGGCGTGATCGGCCCCGCTATCCACGTAGTAGCCAACTGCTAAGCTGCCGTCCGAAATGCCGAGTAGCTTCGTTATTTGGCCGGAACCACCGTGGAGCTCGTGGTTATCCTGGTACTTCGTCCAGATGCCTTGCCACTCGGTGAAGCCGTAAATCCCGCCCTCGGGATTCTGGTACCATCCGGCAATCGTATTCATGTTGTTGATCGACGTGACGATCGTGTTTTCAGCTCCGGGATAGACTTCTTTGCGGAACTTCGTCGACGTATACGGCGGACGAGCGACGAACCCGACGTTCGGGTCCCCATAGAATCCGACAAGTTTACTGAGGTTGTTGAGCCCGAGGATTTCGGTCGTCGGATCGGCCGGCGCATCGATCGTTTGGAAGGTGTATCCCGATGCGCTGGCTTCGACGACTCTAGCGTGCGCGGTCGATGCTCCAGCCGGTAATGCAGTTGATGCGAGCGAGGAACCGGCGCATGCGGAGAGTGCCGGCAGGCCGAGTGCAACGACGATAGCGGCAGAAAGCCGCTGCTGCATCCGTGAGCGTGTAAAAGACATAATTAGACCCTCTTTGAAAGAGCAAAGATCAGGCCAACCACGGAATCGCGATGGGGAAAGGCTTATCTCCCAGGGTCTATAGAGCTTGCGCCCCCCTGGTTCGTGCCCTAAACGGCATCCGACTCCCCGCCTGGCTTGGTTGAGAAAATGCATATTTTACCAGACCTATCTGCTGAGGTGATTTCGAAGGAGAGCTTGCGCCCCCCTGGTTCGCGCCCTAAACGGCATCTGACTCTGCCTCCCTGCTTGGCCTGGTTGAGAAAGTGCATGATTTACCAGACCTATCTTCTGAGGCGATTTCGTACTAGTATATTCGTACTACTCTCTAAGCCTCCTAGCGCCTTCTGGCGCCGAAGGGAAATAATTAAAACGATGCGTGCTATCTTACTTGCCACCACATTAGTGGCTCCGGCACTGGTCCTAGGCGGTTGCGCCTCTGGGAATCTGCCCGGCGGCGGCCTGTTGCCCAGCGCAAATCAGGCTGTCCACGTCCTGCATATATCCCACAACTCGGTGGGCGGCTCGATCCCGTCGTCGGTAGGGGGCTCGATCCCGTCGTCGGTAGGCGGCTCCATCCCGTCGTCGGTAGGCGGTTCCATCCCGTCGTCGGTAGGCGGCTCGATCCCGTCGTTGCACCGCTCGGCCCCGTCGTCGGTAGGCGGCTCGATTCCGTCGTCGGTAGGCGGCTCGATTCCGTCGTCCGTAGGCGGCTCGATTCCCTCGTCGGTAGGCGGCTCGATCCCGTCATCGATAGGCGGTTCAATCCTGTAAACTTTCCACGCGCCGGCGTTCGGGAAAAAATCGTTGCCCGAAGGCCGGTACGAAGGTACTATAGAAAGGGCCGACTTGACGGGGAAAGCCCCAGGCCCTTTGCCCGTGCGTTAAATCGCAGATCGGAATCGATGCAGACAAACGTTCGACTCTATCAAACGTTCGATAACGCGGAATTCGAAGATGCGCTCAAAGCGGCAGACTTTGACCGTTGCCATCAGCTCATCGATGGCAGCGAGACCCCCGATGGCATCATCGCGGGTGCGAGGCTAGCCTCGCGCGAGCGCCGATTTTTCGACGTCATCGGCTCGCTTTCGGACTTCCCCGAAGATTCGGGCCGGCTTCGTGTTGCCCGCGACGTTTTTCTGGGCGCCGCTTTGGGATACACGAGTGACTACGTAGCGGGACAGAGGCTAATCAATCGTGCCCTGGACGATTTAATGCCCGGCGACTCCCTCTACGATGAAGCGTACTTCTACACGGCCGCGATTGCGTGGATGCAGCACGATCATCGCACCGCCGAAGAGGCCACCACGGTCCAACTGCGGTCCAACGATCCAAATAATCGCGCCCGAGCCCACATCATGCTCTCATGGATCGCGTTGCGGCGCAGCGACGTACTCCTGCAGGTCGAAGAGCTGGAAAAGGCGCTCGATGAGCTCGACGGCTCGGAGATGCCCGACGAGTATCTCCGCGGGAACGCGCTGCTCACCCTTGCCCTGCTGTGCCGGGAAATGCCGCTGCACGATGTGGCCGAACGCGTTCGCCAGATCTACAACGCGCTGCCCTGGACGACGGGACTCGCGCTCGAGCACTTTCAAGTTACGCGGTTCCTGGCTGCGGTCGACGAGTTGCAAGGCAACGAGCTAGCCGCTTTCGGTTCCTTCAAGAAGGCCGGCAAACTGGCGCCCTCCGAGCACTGGAGCGTTCTGTGCTATTTGGATCGAGCGCTGCTCGCGCGCAATACCGGCGAAGCGGCCTTTTCCGCCGAACAACTGCAGGAGGCCAGCGAGATCGCGCAACGCGTCTCGTGGAGTGAAGTGACTGGCGAAGAGCGTGAGGCCCTGCTGGTTCTCGCCGAGCTGCACGCCTATGAAAACCCCGCGGTGGCCGAACAATATTTGGCCCGTTTTCGCTCGCTTAAGTCATCGGTCACGCCGATGTTCTCGTACGGAAGCGACCCTCGCGTTCGCGGTTTCGAAAGCTACTCGCAGGGCATTGCCTGGCTTCGGCTCGGCGATACGGAAGAAGGAAAAACTGCGCTTACGGAAGCGTGGTCGATCTTTGAAGACTTTAACTACGGGTGGCGAGCGGCGTTGTGCGCGATGGGCCTTTACGAAGCGACGCACGATAAGCGCTGGCTCGAGCGGGCGAGCCGCAAGATCGCACCCTGGCCGAACAGCTGGATCGCGCGCCGAATCTCCGATTCGAAAATGTCAACCGTCGTGCCGCTCGAGCGCATCCCGCCTGCGAAACGCGAGGTGCTCGCGTTACTACGCGAGGGCCAGCGCAACGCGGACATTGCCAAGAAGCTCGGACGTAGCCCGCACACCGTCCGCAACCAACTCGCACAACTCTTCCAGACTTTCGACGTCAAGAGTCGCGCGGAGCTGGTCGCCGTGCTCTCCAAGCAGGTTGTTCCAATAACGAGCCTGACGCGACATAAGCGAAAAGACGGTTAGGGCAACCGCCTGGCGCATAGCCGGGCAAAGGGAGCGCAAGGCCCGGACGGCGTGAAAAATGCGGCTCTTCCTTCGGGCACGGTCGCATTTTTATTCTCCGACATCGAGGGAAGCACGCGACGGTGGGACGCCCACGCCGACGCTATGCGCGATGCCGTGCGACGGCATGACGAGATCGTGCGGTCCGAGATCGAACGGCGGCGAGGATACGTTTTTAAGACGATCGGCGATGCGTTTTGCGCCTCATTCTGGAGCGTCGCTGAGGCGCTCGAAGCCGCGGTCGATTCGCAGCGACGCCTTGGCCGCGAGAACTTCGCCGATGTGGACGAGCTGCGCGTTCGGATGGCGATTGCGGCAGGCGAGGCCGACGAACGCTCCGGCGATTATTTCGGTACGGCAGTTAATCGCGTGGCGCGTCTCGTCTCGGCCGGTCACGGGGGCCAGATTCTCGTCTCGGGAGACGCCGCCGACCTCGTAACGGGCAGCCTCCCGGCGGGCATAACGCTGCGTCAGCTGGGCACCATTGCGCTACGCGACCTCAGGGCGCCCGAACGCGTCTTTCAGGCGATCGGCGCCGAGCTGCCCACGGAGTTCAAACCCCTGCGCACGCTCGAAACGCCGCCCAACAATCTTCCGCTGCAAACGACGAGTTTCGTTGGAAGGCAGCAGGACGTTCTTCGGATCCAGCGGCTTCTGGAGACCGAAGCCCTCGTCACGATCGTTGGCGCCGGCGGTATGGGGAAGACCCGGCTGGCGTTCGAGGTGGCCGCGGCAGCGCTCAACGATGGAAAAGACGGCACTTGGTTCGTCGACCTCGCTTCAATCTCCGACGAAGCGCTCGTGATCAGCGTCCTGCTCTCGGTGCTCGGCGTCGATCAGGCCAAAGGTGTCGCGCCGCTCGAGGCGCTTCTCAAGTTTCTTGAAGAACGCGAGCTGCTGCTGGTTCTCGACAACTGCGAGCATTTGATTGACGAAGTCGCGCGCGTTACGGCGGCGATGATGAGCCGCTGCCGCTACCTTACGCTTCTAACAACGAGCCGCGAACCGCTCAACATCGGCGGCGAAAACGTCTATCATATCTCGGGGCTCGATCTCGATCTGGCGGTGCAGCTCTTCAACGAGCGTGCCGGCACGGCCAGTCGGGCCTTCGCAGCGCAGACGAAGCGGCCGTTCGTCGAGGATATTTGCCGGCGGCTCGACGGAATTGCACTCGCTATCGAACTCGCCGCGGCGCGCGTTCGAACGATTCCGATCGAAAAACTCTCCGAGCACCTTGAACTGCGAGTGCTCTCCGGCGGCCGCGACCGCCAACCGCGCCAACAAACCATGCGCGCGCTGATCGATTGGAGCTACAATCTCCTAACGCCCGAAGAGCAGGATTTCATGCGCCGCTGTGCGCCCTGCATGGGCGGCTTCACGCTCGAAAGCGCGGTCGCGCTCTGTGGCACGGACGACGTCGGCACGATCGACCTCGTCTCATCGCTTGTCGACAAGTCGTTATTTGTTATGGACGTTCAAGAAACGGATGCCCGGTATCGTTTGCTCGAACCGATTCGTCAGTTTGCGCGCGAGAAACTCGAGGAAATCGGCGAAACGTGGGGTGCTTCGCAGCGCCATGCCCAAGTCTATGCGGCGATCGCCCGTGACGGCTACGAAGAGTGGGAGACGAGCCCGGCTCGCGATTGGCTGGTGCGATTAGAAAACGAGCTGGCGAACTTCCGCGGCGCCCTCATCTGGACAACCGGCGAGGGACACGATTTCGAGCTTGGCGCCGCGATCGCCGGCGACACCGCCCCGATCTTTATGCGGCTTACGCTCTTGAGCGAAGGGACGCAGTGGTGCGAGCGGGCGCTGGGGAACGGCGCATTGCTGCCGGTGGACATCGAGGCACGCCTGCGATACACGCTCTCGATGCTGTATAACAACCAGGGCGCGACGAAGAACGCCCTCGCGCAGGCGCTGGCGGCCGAATCGCTCTACCGGCGAGCCGGCGACGTTCGGGGGCTGACCCGCGCGCTATCGCAAGTCGCCAATCAGCGTGGTCGTGAAAAGCATTTGGACGAAGCCAAATCGGCGGCGCAAGAAGCCTTGCGACTCGCGCGCGAGCTCGGCGATAATCGGCTCCTTGCCGATGTTCTTCGTCGCTGCGCGGTAAGCTTCTCAATGGAGGGCGTCGAGGTCGTGCGGGCGATGTATGAGGAAAGCGTCGCGCTCCTCAAAGCGCTAGGCCACGACGATGATACGGCACGAGCGCTGTCGTGGTGGGGACAGTTCGAAACTGAGGTCGGAAACTACAACGGAGCGGTAAGGCGTTTGATCGACGCAAGGCCTCTCGCCGGCGAGGAGCTTGCCGTATCGATCGTGGGAGACATGGCCTGCTGTTACTTGTTGATGGGCGACCGCGCGAACGCCGAGCTCAGCGTACGCGAAGCGCTGGCAATGGCAGAGAAGTTTCGCGACTCAATTCAGATCGCGTTTGCCATTTCATATATTGCGGCGCTTTCGGTCGAGTGCAAACCGAATGAAGCCGCGCAGCTCATAGGTTATGCAGAGGAGCTGCTGCGCACGGCCGGTTGGGAGCGACCCGGCTACGAGCGGGCGATGGTCGACGCGCTTGGGGATACGCTCAAGCGACAGCTCACCGATGGGGACCTGTCGCGGCTCTTGGCCAAAGGAGCGGCCATGCGTGAAGAAGAGGCGGTCGTTTGCGCGGCCGCCGTAGTCTCGTCGTTCGATAAAGACGAAGGGCTAACAGCGACCTAAGCCGCCGCCTTCGCGCCGCACGCTATGTTGTCTGCCGCTGCTGTAGTAACACTGCTGGGTCAGCGTGAAGGTGCCGGTTTGGCCCGAGCATCCGCTCACTGCTTTATAGCTTCCGGTGAGCTCGTTGTTCGACGAGCTGTACGAGGCGGAGTAGTAAAACTCACAGGCCGCGCTGGCGATCGTCGATTCGAAGGCGCCGAATATATCACCGTGCCCGCGGTACGCGTTTGCCGCAAGATCGTCACGGCCGCCC
>DATMKR010000148.1:0-13802 GCA_035571115.1 Candidatus Acidiferrum sp.
CGTCTTTCAGGAGCCCCTGCGCACGCGCAGGGGCTCCGAGGCTCGGAACCTCACTCTCCAGCTTGATGCAACGACTGCAAGAAGGTTGCCACGGTGCCGCAGCGTTGAGGGAAGGAGCCTGATCGGCAAAGACGAGACAAGCCCGGCGCCTGGTCGCTCAGCCTCGTTGCGATCGCAGCCGGCGCTACGCCGCTCTGCGATCGACGCCGCCATGCTGGCGCAGCTGCAACGCCGATCCACGGATCGATGCCCGCAATGCTGCAATGCCCGCTAAGCAAACACGGCCCGCTTTCGCGAACGTTGTGCAGAGGGGCGGAGCGGCCGGGGGGTTATCGGAAGACCCGCCATAGTGTGGTAACCATTTCTCACGGATCATCTGATCGCGGAGTTCCGTCCCACCCGGGCGGCGCTGAACGCTTCTCCCCGGGCCGAATCCATCCACGAACGCTATCGGTGCGTGCCGAGATGATAGGCTGCTCCGTGCCGATAACATCTATTACGTCATTGTCAGCGACAACGAGATAGTGCCTGACGTCCCTGCTCGGGTTAACGTGGGGATTGCGCGCCAGAAAATCTCGGAGCAGCGGGGACTCCCGCACATCGTAGAGCCAGTGTCCACGGTTTTCACTAGCGATAAGCTTACTGGCAAGGTCCCGTCCTATAAAAAAGAAGCTTTCATCTGATTTGGTGTACGACAAGTAGCTTGGAAACTCGATGTTGACGCCTCTGTCAGCGTGGTCTCGCAGACGTATAAGGAGGGACGTGAAGTCGCAGACCTCATCGAACTCAGGGTCTGTAAGTGTGATCTCAGGATGAAGCCGCACGAAACGTGTTTGCGGCCCATCCCGATCTTGAAAGAATGTGATTTCGTAGCTTAACAGATCATCGGCCTTCCCGTCCTGAATCTCTACTTTAAATCGGCGCTCGGGGAAATCGCGTTGAAGCTTGCACGACCACATGTCCTGCAGAACCCTAGATATTTGCACGACCACTTGAGGTGTCGGTTCAAAGCCCTCGCTTGTAAACATGTCCAGGATGTGAAGGTGGTTGATCATCGCCTCGACCTTCGATCGGTCACCCTCTAGCTCAGACATCCATGCTGCATAGTTTTCGCCCTTCGGGTCGAGACGAAATACGCAGTCATCGCGGAGGAAAAAATCTGGCCAGAAGATCGAGGCGTACGCAACGGCGTAGTCGTATCTGCCCACGGCGTTAGCCCAATCGGCAAGGCTAATCCCTCTACCCTCATTCCACTCACGCAGTTCGGGAATCAGCTCAGCGGCCCGATTGTGCAGGTGCTCAAACATGATCGATCATCCGGCGCGGCTTCGCGCCCGGCGCTCCGATCCGCAGCTGCGATCCGAAGGTGGACAGGGTAAAGATTAGCAATCTATCGCGCCCCATGCAATGCGTCAAACTCGCTCCCGTCGTTAAAGGCATACTGTACCTGCAGGCGCTCCTTCGTCTATGAATCCCTCGAATACCGTGATCGCTACGTAGTGACGCCCGGGCTTTAGGTAGGGGAAATATGCCGTCACATAGACTGGTTCAACTCCTTTTGCCGGTAGCGCGACCTCTGGGCTACCGTTAACGCTGAAGCCCACCCAGTCGTCCAGGGTGAAAATGCCTGATGTAAAGAACTTCTCCTGAACGACCTTGACTCGTATAACAGCGGCTGAGCCACTACGTGCGGCGCCTGCAAATGTCGCTTTCGGGCCGTTGTCAACGATCGTGTAGTTTCGATAGTCACATGGGTCACGCGAGAGCGCTACGTTGCCATATGCATCGACCGGGTTGACAGCGGCGCAGTTGACGTCAACCCATTCATCGCCGTTGCTAGGGCCCCGAATAAGGCTCTCCGTCTGGATCATGTCCGATTGAACGCTTGGCAACGGAAGAATCTCGTTAAGACTTCCATCCTTGGAAGTGACTCTAATAAACGAAGGTGGTGGCGTCCCTAGGCCTCGGCCGCTTATCAAATCGCCCTTGATTTGGCATCCGGCCCGCGGTGACGACGTAGGGGCCGCTGACGATCGCGATGGCTCCACAAAAACGATTATTAGCGCCAGAACGACAGGACAAGCTGCAGCTTTCACAGCAGAGCGGCTTTCGACGTGGGCGCTAGGCCTCCAGCTACTGTTGAGCCAACAAGAGTAACGGCTCCCAATGCCTCGGATGCGGCACCTTGGCACCGCCCCGTATGCGCGAGCAGGTCGCGAGCGATAAGCCCGTGGCTGCCGTAATCTCGCGAGCGTTAAGGCGTCGAGTTTCGGGGCGATCTCGCGGCTAAACCACGCTTCATCGCGCTCGCCGGGATGCTCGCGGGCCCAGCTGCGGTTACGGCGATGCCCCTCGCTAATCGCCTCGCCTCGCGCACAGTTCATCGCGGCGCCGCGACGCGGATCGTTGCGGCTCGCCGCACATCGCGCACGCGATGGGATTGCCCGGGCACGCTCCCAGGAACGCTGCGGCGGCTGTTTCCGGATTTAGCCGCGTCAGCGGTGCTGCGACCCGGCAGATGCCGTTCGGAAGCTCGCCGAAATCGCGCGCGATAAACTCGCGATCCTCTAACCGATCGAGTAAGAAGGCGTCCACGTCCGCGCGCACCGGTTCCATGATATCGAGCGCGAGCGGTCCCGGTTGCGCTGACCGGCATCTGAAATCTCCGAGTCTGAATAGTAGGTGGGCTCCCCTTGGGCGTCCGGTTAGCTCGCTTCGGTGTACTTGTACTCGTGCTGGCCATCACGGATGACTAGGCCGCGCTTGCCCCCTTGCGTCGTCATGACAAACTCGAACCCCCCCTCGCCGGGATCGATCGTTATCAGTGAGATCGTTCCATCTGGGTACTTGCGCGATGCCATGTGACTCTTCCAGGCGCCGAAGTCGAAGACAAGGCCCTGTGCATCGGTGCTCACGTCGATATGTCCGAGTTCGGCATTAGTATAGTGGGCAGCGAGCGCCGATGCGAGCGCGGGATCCGCGGGGACCGTTAGAAGGGCGCGCTCCTTGGCGATTGCGTCTTTGTCGTTCTTTGCAGCTGCCGCGAGCTCGGCTACGGCCCGCGGTTTGCCATCGTAGAGCACTTCGAGCAGGCGGCGCCCGAACCAGTCTCGCAGGTCGCCGCCGAGATCGGAGTTGGTGAGGATCACGGCTCCAACGCCGGCGGAGGGAATTGCAATGAAGTCGCTGTGAAATCCGACGAGGTCGCCGCCGTGACTAATAACCGAGATGCCGTAGCGGCGATCATCGCCCAGGCCCATTCCGTAATAGACGTCCTGGCTTACGACGACGTTGTGTTCGCGGCGCTTCAGCAGATTCTGCGCCGAGACCAAGCGTCGACCGTTGGGCAGCACGCCTTCCGTCAGTTCGTCTTCGACGTACTTGATCAGGTCGTGGGCCGAGGACCACGCTCCACCGGCCGGACGAATTGGAATCGCCGTCATGTTTATGCCCATGCTCGCAACCGCGATGTTGCCGTTAACGTCGTTGCCGTGCGGACTCGCATGGTTACCATTTAGCGCGCGGTTCATGTCGAACGTCGTGTCGTTCATGCCGAGCGGCGCAAAGATCTTCGATTGCATCGCCGCGTCGTAAGCTGCACCTATTTCCCTGTCGGGGTGGACGTTGTAGCCCGCAATGTAGCCGGCAGCGGATGCCATAAGGTTGCTGTACTGAAATACCTCGCCGAATTTGCTCGTTGGCTCGGTTGCGGCCAGTTGGACGAAGGTCGAGGACGGTGGCGTCTGCGCATTCGTGTTCAAGAGCCAATCCAAGTCTTTGCGTGGCACGCCCGTGCAGGCGCAGACCAAGTTGCGGAACTCGACCTCCTTCGTCGTAGCACTACTGCCCAAACGGAATGACGGATAGTTCTCCACTACGGGTTCATCCCAGCGCAGTTTTCCTTCGTCGACGAGGCGCGCGAGCAGCAAAGTCGTGAGCCCTTTCGTGTTCGAAGCGATCATAAATAGCGTGTTGGCATCGACCGGCGTCGGATCGCCGAGACGACGTACGCCAAATCCGCCCTCAAAGACGACTTTGCCGTGATCGATCAAAGCGATCGCCGTTCCAGGATCGTCGAGTTCGCTCATCCCGGTCTTGACGAACGAGATAAGCTCCGCGATCCGTGCGGGGTCGAGCCGGTTGGCTGTACGTCCCACAAAGCTTTCGGGCTTGTAATCGCCCGGGCGCAAACTCTCGAAGATCACACTCGTGGCAGCACCCCGCTTTTCAAAGGTCGACTGCGAGCCTTCAATAAGGAGCACCGTCCAATGCGTTCGGTAGCGCAGCGCCTCAGCTGCCACGACGAGATGTTCGCTCGGCGAACTCGTATATTGATCATCGCGGATCTCGTCCCATCCGTGCCGGCTGGGCGAGGAGTTTGCGATTTCGACCTTGCGCCGCATCGAGGGCTCGTACATCTTCCAAGCCGCGGCGATGGCCGCATCGCCGTCCGTTGCCTCACCCACGTCGACGACGGCAACGCGGGCGTCCCCTTCGGGCGCCGTCATAACGATGAACGACGCTTGCGTCTGCGACGACCACTCCTTTGGCACCGTATACGCCACGCCCCACGTCGTTTTGGAAGGCGTATCCGCGGCGACGCCCTGCGCTGAAACGGGGATGCCGGGTGCGGCGGCAAGAGCCACCGCCAGCGAAAGAACGATTGACGGGACGCTTTTCACAATCGACCTCCCGAAATGAAGCGAATCGAGGTGGTACCGTCATAGGGTATCCACCGGCTTTGAGAGAGACTGCTTCGACGCCCACGCGGGTGGTGCATTGCGCCAGCGGGTCCTGCGCGCGTGCTTGGGTGTGGGCGTGCATGGTGCAAGAGAGTCACGCGACGCTATTTCAAAACCCAAGGGGCGGCACGTTAGCTAACATCCATCGGCGGCTTCGTTAAGATTCCAAGCCAGCAGTTGCCCTCTCTTATCAAACCGAGCTGCCACGACATCGCCGCTAACGGAGCAAATCCCGAACCATCTTGTAAACGCCGTCTGCACGACGGAATCGCATTCAATCGTGCACGCGTCGCGCGAGACCGCGTCGAAAGCTGAGAACGCCGCACCCGCCTGATAGCCGTAGCCCTTGTGCCAATCGGCTCCAGAGACTCGCAAGAACCGCTCGAATGAGCTTCGATCGGTGCGGTGCTTTAGCATGGCAACCGCGACCGGCTCCCTAACCGTAGCCGGCACGTCGGGCACAAACCCTAGGAAGAATGCTACACCTAGAACTAGGACACTCCCAACTGCAGCGACGGTGATTGCTACAGCTCTGCGAGTGCGACGATTTGAATTGTTCAACGTGCCGTATCCGCGGTAGACGTTGCGATCGCTGAGCTTTGCGGCATCGCGCCCGGCGTGCCGATCAGAGACTGCGATCCGCCGCACCCTGCGAGCATTGCCGCAGCAACGCAAGTGCCTAACGCATTGCGGCCAAAACCTACGCTCTTTATCTTGCGTGGTCGCGGTTGGAGCTAAAAGTCACGGCCTGAAAATTGATGGTCTTCTGATATACGCCGGTGACGCGGATGCTCGTCGTCGGCCTTCCGCCTTTCGGATACTTCCATACGCCAACTCTGCTTTGGCGCCCGATGCGCGTGTCAGCGTAAGGAATAAAAATCTTGTTGCCATATATCCAAGATTGCATTGCTGTCTTTTTTATATCGAAGGTCGCTTTACTGACAATGGTAGCATTAGAGCCGGAAATGTCCAAGCGAGACACCGCTATATTTTCGTGTTCCAAGTCTTGATATGTGATGTATCGTCCGTCCCACTGTATTTGCCCAGGGAGTCCGACCGACTGGCTAACTGAAATGGCTGAGAACTCACTGCTTCCACTCGGCAACTCGGCTAATGAGGGCGCGTTTTCACTTCCAAGGCCATCGACAAATAGGTTTCCGGCGTTGTCGTAGCCGCAATACGTCGAGTCGATGTCCGAGTCGTAGAGCGCCGGTGTCCCCATCGCGTCTGGGAAAATCGCGACATTCTTACCGCTTCCGCTAAACACAACCGCCAAGTTACCCGTCGTAGGGTCTACAGAACAGCCAATCGCGTTGCTGCCGGGTAAATCAAGCGTTGCAATGGGTGTCGCGTCCCCGTGCGCATATTCAAAAATATTCTGGTTATTCGAGATGAATACGTTGCCGTTCGCGTCTGCACAAGCTCCGCTGGTAGCGTAACTACCGCCGAAGCCGACATCAAGGGTTCCGACAAGCTTGCCTCCCGGGTACGAAAAGACACAGGTGCCCAGGCAGCCCCCGGTCGCGTAAATCAAGTCCTCATTCTTAGCCTCCGGCAGCATCCACGACTTGCCACGATCGGCGTGCGCTGCGATCGCGGCGGTATGCGGCATCGCGCCCGGCGCGGCGATCGGCGTCTGCGAACCGCCGCAGCCTGCGAGCATTACAACCGCGACGCCTCCGCTTAGAGTGTACGTGCCAAAACCAAAGCGCTTCATTCTCCAGGCTCCCCCGATCCACGTAACGGATCGACGGCTGAGGACGTTCGGCGGTGAGGCTCAGTTCCCGGCTTCGACCAGCGCGAATCCGCGAGCATACGGGCCGGTGCCAAGGTGCCGCATCCGAGGCATTGGGAAGCCTTGCGAAAACTCGCGGAATCGTAGACGCTTACTGCGCCGGGATGGGTGGCGGTCTTTGGCGAACGTCGCTGGCCCGTCGGTTCACTGCTGGAGGCTGCGCACATGAAGAACTTATCCCGGCTTGCGCTTACGATCGGCGCGGCTGCACTTATTGTCGGCTGCGGGGGATCACAGCCTCAGTTGCCGATCGCGATTCAAGGCGCGACCCGGCAGGACCGGTCGATCGCCTTAAACACCCTGCACGTACTCAGTAAGGAGAACGTCCTACATTCATTCGCGAGCGGAGATGACGGAGACAATCCGGTGGATGCGCCGATCGCGATTGGCGACAGTCTATATGGCACCGCCGGTTTTGGAGGCGATGGATGCCTGAATGGTTGTGGAGTAGTCTATAAGGTGTCCGCCTCCGGACGAGAGCGCATACTTTACGCGTTCAAAGGAGGGAGTGACGGCGACAATCCAAGCGGTTCGCTGTAGATGTGAACCGCGTGTTCTACGGCAGCACACTTTATGGCGGCGGATCAGATTGCAGGTCACGAGACGCCGAAGGGTGCGGCACGCTGTTCGAACTCGCTCCATCGGGAAAGGAACGAGTGCTGTATCGCTTTCTAGGGAAAACGCAAGGTGCAATGCCCATTTCCGGACTTACGCATCTTAAAGATGCTTTTTACGGAGAAGCTGCGGGTGGTGGTATGGGAAAATGCAGTTACGCGAGTCATCAATATCGCGGCTGCGGATTACTCTTCAAATGGAGCCAATCTAAATCCTTAACTATCGTTTATACGTTCAAAGGTGGTGGCGACGGCGCAACCCCACAAGGCGGCCTTCTTTTATTCGAGGGTCGCCTTTATGGCACCACGAGCGGCGGCGGAAGCCAAGCATGCTATTTTAACGACGGGTGCGGAACGGTCTTTCGAGTCACCCCGTCGGGCCAGGCAGTGATACTACATAGATTTACCGGCAGCTGGCAGGACGGCGCTGTTCCGCTAAGCGGCCTTGTCGTTGTCCGTGGCAATTTGTACGGCACAACCATTTCTGGGGGAAAGCATAACTGCGGTGCATATTATTATCTTCCCTGCGGCACCGTATTTGAAGTGACGCCCTCAGGCGAGGAGCAGGTAATTTACAACTTTCGGGGCGGAGCAGACGGGGCTTTCCCAAACACACTTATTGCAGTCGACGGTAAGCTGTACGGAACGACCAGAAACGGAGGTGGGTCTTGCGGGTGCGGAACCGTGTTCGAAGTGACACCCTCCGGCCGCGAAACGATTCTTTATCAGTTCAGGGGTGGGACAGACGCCTCAGTACCGTACTCGGGTCTCATCGATGCCAAAGGTGTCTTTTATGGCACGACTATCTTCGGCGGCGACCACCACGATGGTACGCTGTACAGCCTGGCACTTTGACGACGGTACTTTCAGCCCCCCAAGCCTCTGCCCCGCGCACGGCGTCCGCGCTGGCGAGCGCTGTGCTTAGCGGCGTTGGATTTGCTCGCATTGCAGCTGCGCGCGCTCGCGTCGCGGCAGCGTTGCTCGCAGCGCCTCGCAGTCGCGAAGGCGTGCGCAGGGACAGAGGCGTGGGGAGGAGGTGCCTCAAGGGGCTACAAATTCGGATTAAATAGGTATGACGAAAACTATGCGGCTCTTGCTCCTTAATGTCGCGGCGGCGTTATTGATCGTGTTTAGCAGCCCGCTAGCTGCGGCTGCTGAAACTCAGTACTTCGACGTGAGAATGCACAGCGATAGCTTGTCGGCGTTCTGGGGTCAGCCCGTTGCAATGGAGGCGCACATTCTCCTTCCCGATTCATATTACAAGGATCTCACAAGGCACTATCCGGTCCTTTACTGGGTTCAAGGCTTTGACGGTTACGGCGATCCGGACCTCACGGAAACGCTCGCCTGGCAGAAGCCAATGCGAGCTTTACATAGCGAGTTCATTCTCATCTTCCTCAACGGTATGTTCAATGGCGGACACCAAGAGTTCGCGGACTCCGCTAACAATGGTCCCTGGGGTACAGCACTGACTACCGAGTTTATTCCCAAAACCGAAGCCTACTTTCGAGCCGTAAACAAACCGTCGGCGCGATTTGTAGGTGGTCACTCGTCAGGAGGGTGGTCAGCTCTCTGGCTCCAGGTCACCTATCCCGACACCTTTGGTGGCGAGTGGTCCATTTCGCCCGATCCGGTGGATTTCCGAGATTTCTTAGGCGTAAATCTTGCCGCTGTGCCACCGGCAAATTTTTTCAAAAGCGCCGATGACCTCAATGGTGAATCCACCCGACTATTTGTGAATGAGGCGGGGTGGAAAGAGCGTCAGTTCGCCTCGTTCAACGCCGTGTTCAGTCCGAAGGGAGCCGATGGAAAGCCTGAGCCGTTGTTCAACGTGAACGATGGCGACATCGATCCGGCGGTAGCTCGATACTGGGAGCAGCATTATGATATTTCGCGGATCTTACGTGATGGATGGGCAACAATAGAACCCAAGTTACGCCATAAGCTTCATATCTTTGTTGGCGACGGCGACAACTTTCATCTCAATGATTCCGTTCTGCTGCTGCAAAAGGAATTGCATGATCTAGGAAGCGATGCTCAGGTTGAAATTTTGCCCGGCTTCGATCATTCGACCATCTTTAACGCCCACGACGGCCTACGCCACTATATCCTTGACGAGGTATCAAGCACAGCGCAGGAAGAATGATGGCGACCGGACTCGGCTGTTAAGTTTCGCTTCCCGCAGCATCCACGACTTGTCGCGCTCGGCGTGCGTTGCGAGAGCCGCGGTTTGCGAGATCGCGCCCGGCGCGCCGATCGGCGGCTGCGATCCGGCGCAGCCTCTGAGTAAGGCTGCCACGCTAAGGCTTGAGGCGTAGCGACACGCAGAGGCGTTCATTGCATTCATCTAGGCGGCGCGGCGCTGACGGTTACGGCGTTCGTGAACTGCGCGTTACCGAAGGCTTTGATCGGCTTGCCACCGGCGGGACAGTCCCAGATCTCAACTCTGCCGGGAACCGAGGTGAAAATGATCGTACCTGCGACGACTTTCGTTCCTTGAATCCAGGAGTCACAGCGATCTCCGTCGCGAAGCCCTGCAGAGGGACAGACGCGTGGGCGAAGCTTAATCTGGAGGCGTACAGACTCTCACGCCACTCTTTTCCGTAACGCACATCGGAGGTGTATGCGCAAGATAATACAGCTTCTCCGATACGTCTTTTTGTGTTACGTTCCTAACTATCGCTCGCTGGTCCTTTCCGTATTCGATTTGGCCCCCGTCAAAGTCCAGCCACGTAAGGTACCACTCGTTATACAGCCGCACGGTGAACCTGCCATCTGGTACCCCGACGGCATAGTACGCATTCCCCTCGACCTGGGCAGGATATTGGAGATAGCCGTCGCGGCTAGACGACGGTTGCGCAAAGTTTTGTGAACGATCGCGGTATACGATTGCCACCTGCCATCCTCGCGATGGCAGCGTACCGGAGACCATCGTGGGACGCCGGCCAAGCCAAAATTCGTTCCTACCGAGCGCGGTAATATGCCGATCGTGTCCAGGAAGCAGTGTGACAGGGACGTCATCGCCGCACCCACCGTTTCCGACAAACACGTCGTAAAAGCCTGGTGAAAGCGTCACGCGGAGTTCTCGTTGAGCAACCGCATGCGTTCGCGGCCAAGAACGCTGAATAATGTGTAGTCCCTGCAGTCTAGAAACTATGAGCCTCGGCTCGCTATAACCGTAAAGGCTTTGCGGGCAGTCGACAAAGGTGATCGAGAGTGAGACGGTATTCGCGCCATTCTTAGCAGGCGGAGACGCCAAGGCGAGAGTGACGCACAGGAGAAGTGTGCTTTTGATCATGCTTGGATCAGGCGGTCAGAGCATCGCGCCCGACGAGCCGATCGGCGGCAGCGATCCGCCGCACACAGCTAGCACTGCGGTGGCTTATTCTCTTCCGAGCCATTCAAACATATCTCCAATCTTTGCGGCGACCTTCCACGGCAGCGTCTGGTCTTCGTGACCGGCGAAATCGACAAGTTGTGACTCAAAATCGAAACGCACTTTAAAGCCTGGCGCGACGGCCTCTGCGCTAAACCGATGCCGACCCTCCTCCCGTATTCCAGAGGGCTTCAGGTAGGTAGTCCAGAGGCACGGCGTGGCCAGGTGGCCGATCCAGACTCCATGCCAGTCGTCAGGCTCGTTCATCTCGGATATTAGCCTTTGCCGAATCGAGCAACATTCGGTTCCTTTTCAGAAACCACGTCGATTATGTGGTTTTCGCACATGACGCCCCAGTGCTTGTGTTTTGGCGCCAAGAAGCCGACGTTCTGTTCTTTCCTTACGAAGTTCAAATAGTGCGATTTGTGGTATAGACGGAATCGCTTTCCCTGAAACTCTTGCGATTGCGATGCGTCCCAACTCGTGTAGCTTTCATTGAAGACGTTGTAGGCTACGTACCTAGGCCAAAGGACCTCAAAAAGGTGATCTCGTCGCGTGTGTTCGACAGGGTGGGCGCCTTCCACGGGGGACGGCGGCGACGGCATGACTTGATCGCTCACCGAAAGCTCGGCCACGATCAGTCGAAGACTATTGTTAAGCTCAGATATTTGAACCAGGTCGAGGTATCCACAGCGGTCCATCTCGTCCATCGCAGACTCCGTTTTGCCGGGGATGCGTAGACATGCATCGTGCCATGTATACGGTCCGGTGTCACGGAGCTGGTACACCACGTCGCCGCCATGATAATAACCGATAGAGCTGACGGTCGTTATAAGTCCCGCAAAGTGTAGCTGTTCCGCGTCAAGCGGATGGTGATACTTCCAGGCCGCTTTGAAATTATTGAGCGTATCCGCGTCCGCAACTTCAACGGGGCAGGCGATCGGGAAGCGCTCGTTGTAGGGGCCCGGGTAGGGATTCGGTTCCGGCGGTCTGGCCGAGTCAGGCATGAAGAACCCCCGCTGGTGGCAAGCATGATTTCACAGCGAAGTCAAGTTCGACAGTCGTACACCAAGCTCCAGCTATTGTCGGACGAGCGTACCTACGCCGACACCTACGCCTGGCGGTATACGTGGCATTCCGCAATACCCTCGTGGCGCGGCGGATCGCAGCCGCTGATCGGCGCGGCAGGCCCAATGCCGCAAAGTGCGGCGCAGCAAAGCCACAAAGCGCGACGCATTCTAGCCGCAAGGCGGCTGTGAACATTCCGCCATTGGAAGGAGGCGCAGAAGCGCTTGTACCCGATCGCAACGAGATACCATTGCGAATCGTGCCGCGATTGTTGTGGGTAAGCGTCGTGCTATTAATCGCTTTTGCGGCTCTCGGAATCTACTCTCAATCTATTCACGAAACAACGCGGGGCTTTGCGCTGTTGTCGAGGTGGGAAGGCAGCACCTATCGGGGCTACGCCGTCAGGATGTTGGCCTGGAGCGGTTTCCAGGCAATAATGGGTTACGTTCCCGTATTGAGCGGTCTCGTCATGCTATGGATTTCATTCCTAAGTCCACGTTGGAGCGATCGCATGTTATGGAGCGCGGCAATGATCTTCACAGCGTATGAGCTCGCGCCGGACGTAACGTATTTATTCCCTCACAATGCCGGCGGCGACGTGTACAGCAGTTACCCGAGCGTGTCTGCCGTTATCGGCCTGATCGCTTATGGAAGCTGGCTGCTGATAATACCGGTCAGCACCCTTCCTACTTGGATGAAGCGCCTGCTGAGCGCCGTCTGTGCGCTCGCCCTAGTGGCAATCGTAGCGCATCCGGCAATCGACGCTTACACGCGCGCCGTCGACACCCTCGGTTCCATCTTGTTCGCCGGCGCTTTGTTCGCTCTTGGGGTTTTCGTCGCCGGTCGCGTGGGCGTTAACTTACTCGACAAACGGATTCCTATGTCATGGCGCGACGGCTAAGCCATCTACCCACTTTGGGTGGTGCGAACGGTCGTCGCTTTGCTTCCCTTGACGCTCAGCTGGTATAGGTACAGTTCATCGGGATGTTCCGATGTGATACTGACAGATAAAGATTCCCAGCGGGATCGTAGGCGCACGATCCCACGTAATACGGCGACGTGTAAAGCACTTCGGGCGTTCCTTCGCGTGTCGGTAAATGGTTATGCCTGATTCGTCGCCGCGTTCCCGGTATAGTTACTCGTCGTTCCGCTTACGGCAGCCACGAAAAAACGTCGCCGGCGCAGTGCTCGAAACGCAACTGCTTCAGTTCCAACTAAGGACGACGAGGCCGTTAGCGGCGTGGATCTTTTTCCAACCTTCCCAGGTCCGGCCCGCATACGCACTCGGCTCAACATATCCGGATCCGCCACCGCCACCACCGGCGTTGATCTCGTAGGCGCTACCGCCACCGCCACCGCCGCCGCCATAGTAACCACCGCCGCCACCTCCGCCGCCGGCGCCGGCGGGCGAGCCACCTCCGTAACCACCGGCGCCACCCGCGCCGAGGCTCCCGGAACTCCCCGAGCTGCCGTGGCCGCTAGAGGCGTAACCGCCCACGCCGCCGGCGCCACCGCCATCTTGCGTGCCGCCACCGCCGCCGCGGCCGTTACAGTCACACTGGCCGCCGCTGCCTCCGGCGCCGCCGTGGCGACCGCCGCCCTTCCCGCCGAAACCCCCGTAGCCCGAACCCCCGGAAGATTCTTCGCCGCCGCCACCTCCGGCGATCACGATGCGGTCCTCGAGCGAGTGACCGCCTTGCCGAAGGTCGGAAGCGCCGCCGCCGCCCCATCCTAAGCCGGTCCCTCCTCCGTCCCCGCCGCCCCCGCCGCCGTTGAAACCGCCGTCGTATTTCGATCCTTGGCCGCCAACAAAGACCGCTAACTTTTCTCCGGGCGTAACCGGAACGATCGCTCGGGTTCGTCCGGGGAGGGCCCGATTGGGTCGAAAGCCACCTCCGCGGGCGCCGACGGCATCCACCGTGATTTTCTTCACGCCGGCCGGAACGGTGAACATCTGTTCTGCGCCCGTGTAATTGAACGTTTTGTGGAATAGTGGCTTCTTGCCATCGTCGTTCACGGGCGGCGTCGCACCGCTGCCAGCATTGCCTCCGCAGCCCGAAAGCATTACGGCAGCCGCGCACGTCGTTAGCGCATAGCGGCTAAAATCAGAAACCTTCATCTGCCTTGCTCCCTGACGCAAGAACGCATTCGCTGCTAAGGATGTTCAGCGCCGCAGCTTCAGTTCCGGCTTCGACCACCGCGAGCAA
>DATMKR010000149.1:0-6155 GCA_035571115.1 Candidatus Acidiferrum sp.
CGAACACGTTTTGCGGTGCGGCAGCGACGGACTGTCCCTCAGGCTCGACGTTGGGCGCACCGGAGTTCGGCGGCCTGCCGCTCTTTAAGTACAACCGCGTTCAACTAGAGTACGACTTCTAGGGAACCCTGGGCTTTGTAAGCCTGCCCTGAGCCTGTCGAAGGGCGGGGGTTCCCGCGCGTCCGAGTGAAATACCAGCGCCGTCATGGCTTCGTCAATGATGGCGCTGGTCAAACCGGGCCCTGGGCCCGGTTTTAGCTTGGCCGAGGTGCCGATACCCTCGATTGGTCCGACCGACGTGCTAATTGCGGTCGAGAAGGCCGGCCTCTGTGGAACCGATTACCACATCTATTCGTGGGATGCGTGGGCGCAGCACCGCGTCAAGCCGCCGATCGTCGTGGGACACGAGTTCATGGGAACGGTCGCCGCGGTCGGCGATGCGGTGCGCTCGGTTCGCGTCGGCGAGCGCGTTTCGGCGGAAGGACATATCGCCGATCTCACTTGCCTCCTCTGCCGGACGGGCAACGCTCATATCTGCGAGCGAGTCAAAATCATCGGGGTCGATCGCGACGGGGCATTTGCCGAATATATTTCGATTCCGGAGTACAACGTGTGGCGGCTCGATCCGGCGATTCCGGACGAATACGCCGCCATCTTCGATCCCCTCGGCAATGCCGTGCATACGGTCATGGCTGCCGGCGTAAGCGTGAAGAGCGTAGCGATCACCGGTGTCGGATCGATCGGTCTCATGGCGATACCGGTCGCGCGGGCCGCCGGAGCGAGCTTCGTCTATGCGATCGACGTCAATCCCGCGAAGCTCGAGCTCGCGCAGCGGCTCGGTGCCGACGCGACGTTTCTTTCGAGCCGTTCCGACCTCGTCGACGAAGTCAAGCGCCGTACGCGCGGCGACGGCGTCGACGTCCTGCTCGAGATGTCCGGAAGCGGCGCCGCAATCGACCTGGGCCTCCAACTCGTGCGCAACGGTGGAACGGCGGCGCTGCTCGGAATTCCATCCGATACCGTCAATCTCAATCTCGCAGAGCGCATCATCTTCAAAGGTCTGACCGTGCTCGGCATCAACGGCAGACGCATGTTCGAAACCTGGTATCAAACCGAGGCGCTGGTGAAGAGCGGCCGCGTCGATCTGAAGTCGATCATTACGCACGTGCTGCCATATCGAGAGTTCGACCGGGCGTTCGAGCTGATGCGCAAAGGTGAAGCCGCCAAGATCGTTCTCGACTTCAAAGGAGCGAGTTCAAAATCATGAATCAGGCGTTCGAGGAGAAGCTGCAAACCGATCTGGATACCCTCAAGAAGGCCGGCACCTACAAGCACCTGCGTCATCTGACGACGCCGATGGCCGCGGAAGTCCACATGGAAGAGGCCGGCGACGTCATCGTGCTCTCGAGCAACAACTACTTGGGACTCGCCGACCTCCCCGAGGTCGTCGAGGCGGGAAAACGCGGACTCGACCAATACGGCGCGGGAACCGCATCCGTGCGCTTCATCTGCGGCACCTTTTCCATCCACCGCGAGCTGGAGGAGCGGATCGCGGAGTTTCTTGGCACGCAGGCGGCGCTGTCGTACGTCTCCTGTTGGAATGCGAATACCGGGTTGTTTGCAACGATTTGCGATGCGGGGGCGGCGATTATCTCCGACGAGCTCAACCACGCTTCGATTATCGACGGCGTCCGGCTGGCGTCAAAAGCTCGCCGCGAGCGCTTCAAGCACAGCAACATGCGCGAGCTGGAAGAGAAGCTGCAAAGCGTCGCGGGTTGCTTTCCGATCGTCGTCGTCACCGACGGCGTCTTCTCGATGGAGGGCGATCTCGCTAAACTGCCCGAGATCGTCGAGCTTGCGCGAAAATACGGCGCCATTACGGTCGTCGACGACTCCCACGGTACCGGCGTCATGGGAAAGACCGGACGCGGCACGATCGAGCATTACGGCTTGACGGGGCAAGTCGACGTTATTACGGGGACGCTCGGCAAGGCGCTCGGTGGCGCGGCCGGCGGCTTTGTTGCCGGGAGCGACGCTCTGATCGATACGCTCATTCAGCGTTCTCGGCCGCAGCTTTTCTCCAACGCGTTGCCGGCGACGGTTGCCTGCAGTTCGCTCGCCGCGATCGAGTACCTCGAGGCGCATCCCGAACTGGTCGAGAAGCTGCGCGAAAACACCCGATACTTCCGCGACGCGCTCAAGCGCATGGGCTACAAACCGCTCGAGAGCGAGAGCGCGATCGTTCCGATCATCGTTGGCGAAACGGCCTTTGCCATCGCGGTCAGCGACAAGCTTCTAAAAGCCGGCGTCTTCGTTACGGGCTTCGGCTATCCGGTCGTGCCGGAAGGAACGGCGCGCATCCGCGTGCAGATCAGCGCCGCGTTGACGAAAGGCGAGATGGATCGCGCGCTGGCGGCCTTCGAAAAGGTTGGGCGCGAGACCGGCTTGCTCAAATGAGGCCATGAGCTATCGAAAACGCTTCGAGGTTCGCCCCGAGAGACGGATAACGCTCTCCGAGATCGACTCGGACTTTACGGGAAAACACAAAGACAAGGCCGCGGCGGGCGGCGAAATGAAGCGCGACGATCGCCGGCTCGGCGATTTGCAATATCTCCTGTACGCCGAGCACCAGCGTTCGCTGCTCGTCGTGCTTCAAGGGATGGATGCCTCGGGAAAGGATGGTACCATCCGTCACGTTTTCGGTGCGCTCGATCCGCAAGGCGCGCGGGCACACGCATTCAAGGAGCCGTCGCAAGAAGAGGCCGACCACGATTTCCTCTGGCGCGCCCACGTTCACGCGCCTGCAAAGGGTGAGATCGTGATCTTCAACCGTTCGCATTACGAGGACGTGCTGATCGTGGGCGTGCACGATCTCGTTCCCGAATCCGTCTGGTCGCAGCGCTTCGAGCTCATCAACGAGTTCGAGCGAAATCTCGCGCTTGCGGGAACGACGATTCTGAAGTTCTATCTGCACATTTCGGAAAAGGAACAGCTCCGGCGCTTCAAGAAGCGCCTCGACGACCCAAGGCGTCAATGGAAGATCAGCGACGCGGACTATAAAGAGCGAGCGTATTTTCCGAAATACGTCAAAGCCTATGAAGACGTCCTGAACAAGACCAGCACGGCGTACGCGCCGTGGTTCGTCATTCCGTCGCGACGAAAATGGTTCCGCAACCTCGCGGTCTCGAAGATCGTCGTCGAGACCTTGAAATCGTTCGATATGAAGTTTCCGCCGCCGGCGGTCGACATCGACGAGATTCGGCGCAAGTTTCACGCGGCCGAGTCTCAGGGGAAGACTTAGTGTGATCCGCTCGATCGTAGCCTGGGCATGAAAGTGTCCGAAATTCTCCGCGGAAAGCCCTTCGGTCTGGGCGGCGTGCCGTTCGGCAACGAGTTCGCTTACGTCACCGATGAAGTGGCGTACGCTACCATCAAAGCCGCATGGGATGCCGGGGTGCGCTATTTCGACACCTCCCCGTGGTACGGTTTGGGCCTGGCGGAGCGTCGTCTGGGAACGTTTTTGCACGAACAAACGCGCAGCGGGTACGTTCTTTCTTCGAAGGTCGGCAAGTTACTTACCGCATCTCGCGACAACAACGCGAAAGAGTACTTTCCGTTCACTCCTTCGCCCAACAATCTCCGTTACGATTACACCGCCGACGGCGTCAAGCGCTCGATCGAGGACAGTCTGCAACGTTTAGGCGTCGACGCGCTCGACCTCGTCTTCGTGCACGATCTCTCACCGGATAACCCGTGGCTGCCGGGACCCTGGGAAGAGCAGTTCGAGATCGCGCGTAAAGGCGCGTTTCCGGCGCTGGGCAAGATGCGTGACGAAGGCGTGATCAAAGGCTGGGGGCTTGGCGTCAACTCGCCAGAGCCGATTCTCAAGTTGATGGAGGTTGCCGATGCGAACGTGTGTCTCTTGGCGCGTCAATATTCTTTGATCGATCATAAAAACGCGCTGCACCAGGTCTTTCCAAAGGCACGCGAGCGCGGTATGGCATTTGTCGTCGGCTCGTCGCTCAACGCCGGTTTCATCAGCGGCAGTGCGCGCTTTAATTACGGCAAGGAAAATTATAGGATTCCTGCTGAGGCGATCGAGAAGCGTGAGCGGTTGCGCGCCGTTGCGGCGCGGCATGGCGTCGACCTTCGCACGGCCGCCCTGCAGTTCTCTAGCGCCCCCGACGTCGCGGCGGCACTCGTCGTCGGTTGTGCGGATCCGCAGCAGGTACTCGCCGACTACACGTCGCTCGAGACGAAGATTCCGCCGGCGTTTTGGTCGGATCTTCGATCCGAAGGCTTGATCGAGACTGACGCTCCCGTTCCGACCGAAAACTAGCGCTGAATAGGAGGTGACCGTGGCCTACATTACACAGAGTTCGCTTGCCGCAGCCCTAATCGCCATCGGCGAGACCGCTATTGCTAATGAGGATGACGCTGCATTGCGCGACTACTACGGATTGGGGTACGTGCTCCATCTCCCTGACGCAGACATCGACTTCATATCGTTGAGGGATTATTTTGCAGCCCTTCGCGCCGCGTTCGAAAACCTTGCAGTTAGACGTGCGTTCATAATCGGTGAAGACCGTTACTTGGCGGCGCGGACGATTTTCTCAGGAACTTTCACGCGCTCGTTCGTGCACCCTTCGGTCGGAGAGGTGCCGCCAACGGGCACGGACGTCGAGTGGGAAGTAATGAACGTCTTCCGCTATGACGATGATGACCGGCTTGCTGAAGAATGGGTGCAGACCGATTCCAGAGTCTTCCTGCGGAAGCTGGGCGCCGGATAGGCGGCAAAAAACTAGGGCGGGCAGTTATCGTTCTGCCACTGTTTGAAGCGCGCACACATTTCAGGCGTCCATGGCTCGCCCGTGCCGGGAGGCGGCATCGTGCCGTTACTCACCGTCCGGTAGATGGCGTGCGCGTACGATTGGACGTCGTCGTAGCTCGACAGATCTATGCCGGCGGCCTTCATGTGCGAGACATCGATGTCGGTAAACATCGGACGGATATCCCTGGCGAAGCTCGTAGTGATCTCGTCCGCCATGTGCGCCTCCGAAAATGTGCCGACAGGGTTGGTTGCGGGGGGTGGATTTGAACCACCGACCTTCGGGTTATGAGCCCGACGAGCTACCGGACTGCTCCACCCCGCGGCGACCGACTTACTTACGACGAGCCCGGTTTTGCCCCTGCCGGCGCCGAAAGCGGGGCGAATGGCCCCCGGTGCGCTCGCGAAACGGATTCCGAAAATTCACTTGCACTGCCATCTGGAAGGAACGCTGCGCCCGGCGACCTTCGTCGAGTTGGCCGCCAAGCAGGGCGTTGGCTTGCGGTACCGTCCAAAGGAGGCGGAGGAGCAAGGCGATCCGGCGGATCCGTATCGGTTTGAAGGCATGGGGGAGTTTTTGTACCTCTTTGCGGCGGTCAGCCGGTCGCTGCGGGAGCCGAGCGACTATGCCAGGCTGGCGGCCGAGTTCGTCGACGATGCGCTGGCGCAGGGCGTCATCTACGGCGAGCTCTTCGTTTCGCCGCCGGTTTGGTCGTTCTTCAATCCCAGCCTCGACGTGCGCTCGACGATGGAGGCAATCGCGAGCGAGCTGCGGCGAGCGCGGCCGCGCGCGATCTTCCGACTCTTGCCGGACCTTACGCGAAACTTCGGTGAAGCCAAAGCGATGGAAACCGCACGAGCGATGGCGACGATGACCGATCTGGACGTCGTCGGGGTCTCGCTCGGAGGCGACGAAGCGCGCTTTCCGGCGCGGCTCTTCGTCGAGCCCTTCGCCTACGTGCGCTCGCAGGGGCTGCATTGCGTCGCGCACGCCGGCGAAGTCGGCGCAGCCGCAGGCGTACGCGATGCCGTCGAGCTGTTGGGAGCGGAGCGCATCGGCCACGGTATCTGCGCGCTCGATGACCCAGGGACGGTCGAATTACTTTCGTCGCGTGGCATACCGCTGGAGATCTGTCCGACGTCGAATCGGCTCACCGGCGCGGTTCTAGTCGATCATCCTCACCCGTACGTCGATTTTGACCGGTTGGGCTGCGTGGTGACCATCGATAGCGACGATCCCGCGCTCTTTGATACGTCGATTACGGGCGAGTACGAGCTCGTCGAAAGCACCGCGGGGCCGGCCGCACTCGAACGCTACGTGCGAAAC
>DATMKR010000150.1:0-6911 GCA_035571115.1 Candidatus Acidiferrum sp.
GCTGCGCAGTGCCGCGACCACCGAGGTGGGGACCGTAGATTTCGAATCGTCAACGTAGAGGACGCCGTCGATTTCGGCGACGCTCTGGAGACGGTGCGGCATCGGCGCAAACGACCGTATTGCGGCTCGCAACGAAGCGGGATCGCAGCCCACGGCCAGCGCCGCGAGCAGCGCCGCCATGGCATTCTCTACGTTATGCTCGCCCTGCAAGGGAATTTCGCTGCTCGGTAAGAGCGGGATCGGGCGCGGATCGCCGGTGACCGGCGCGTAGGTCACGACGCCGTCGCGCAGGTACATCGTTGCGCGTTCGCTCCCGTTGCGCGTGAACCACAACTGGCGTGCTTGGACGCGAGCGTTGCCGTGGCGCCATGCAAGAGCTTCGATCCGCGGATCGTCCAGATTGCCGACGAACCAATCGCTCATGGACTGATTGGCGCAGATGCGATACTTCGCCTCGGCATACTCGTCCATCGAGGGGTAGCGGTCGAGATGATCCGGCGCGATGTTGAGTAAGACGGCGACGCGAGGTTTGAACGCGCGGATCGTCTCGAGCTGAAATGACGAGACTTCGGCGACGATCCATTCTTTGGAAGTCGCTCCCTCGATCTCTTTGATGAGGGGATTGCCGATGTTGCCGCCGACCCGGGCCGTCAGACCGCAACCGCGAAGCAAGTGCCCGATCATCGCCGTCGTGGTCGACTTACCTTTGGTTCCGGTGACGGCAACGATCGGCGCCTTGCAAAGACGATAAGCGAGTTCGATTTCTCCCATAACCGGAACGTTCGCTCGATGGACGGCGCGGACGACTGGCGAGATCGGTGGGACGCCCGGCGAGAGCACCGCCCAGGAAATCGTTGGAAGAATGGCATCGAGCGCGCCGGGCTCCACAAAGCGCGCGCCAAAGGACTCCGCCGCCGCGATCGCTTCGCTCAATGCTTCGGGGGGCTTTTCGTCCGTCGCGTAGAGCCGGACGTTGTGGTGAGCGAGAATTTCCAAGCTCGCTAATCCGCTGCGGCCCAAGCCTATGACGAGTATCGCGTCACCGGCACGAAGTTCAAGCGTATCGGTCATCGAACGATGGTCCATCCTAGCAGCGAACAGAGCAGTGATGCAAGCCAAAAGCGAGCCGTGACTTTGGTTTCGAGCCACCCGCCCAACTCGAAATGATGGTGAAGCGGGCTCATGCGCAGGATACGTTTGCCTCCGGTGACTTTGAAGTAAGAGACTTGAACGATCACCGAAAGTGCTTCCGCGACGAAGACCGCGCCCACGACCAGGAGCAGCAGCATCTCGCCGCTGAGAATCGCAACGCCGCCGAGGAGCGCACCCAGCGCTAAAGAGCCCGTATCGCCCATGAAGAGCTTGGCCGGATGCCGATTGAAGATCAAAAAGCCCGCGCAGGCGCCGGCGCCGGCCGATGCGGCGATTGCAGCCGCCGGCACGCTGGATTGCGCGGACACGAGCCCAAAAACAATGAGCGGAGGAATCACCGTTCCGGTGGCCAGGCCGTCGAGACCGTCGGTGAGATTGACCGCGTGAATCGTGCCCGTAATGGCGAGAGTTCCCAGCAGCAGCCAAAGCCAATGGGGCGCGGTCAGCCACAACGTTCCGGCATGAAAGAGTGTATCCCGAGGGAATAAGGCGGTGCCGCCGTCGATCGCGCGCAGGAAGATCACGGCCATCAGGGCGGTTGCCAGGAGCTTGGTGCGCGCTCGCAAGCCGCGCTTGGCGCCGCCGCGCACGGTGATGATGTCGTCGATGGCCCCGATTATGGCGCAGCTCACGACCAGAACTACCAGCTCCGGTAATAGCGCGACGCGGGCGGCCGCCAGCGCGGCAAGAAGCGCGACGACAAAAACGAGACCACCCATCGTCGGCGTTCCCGTCTTGACCCGATGCGTTTGCGGCGCATCTTCGTACGCGTGCTGCCGCACGCCGAGGCGAGCGACAAGCAATAGCAATGCCAGACCCGTCGGAATGGCTACCGCGAAGCCGACGAGCATCCAGATCAAGAGCGTCGCGGCGTTCACGATGCCGCATCCCGGAGCAGCGGATTGCTGCCGGCGCCGCGCCACTTGAGCACCACGACCGGAGTCTGTTCGTCGCTGTTGCCGTGCGGATTGTCGAGCAGCGCGTGCTCGACGCAGCCAGCACAAACCTTGCGGGACGCGCCGAGAACCTTCGCTCTCGCCAAGTCGTTGGCGTCGACGACCGCGCACTCGATCCCGCTTTGCCGCTCGAAGTCTCGAGCGAATGCTTCGGGGTCGCGCGGAGCAAAGACGATGGCGCGCTCGTACGGGGGCATCGTCCCCGTGTAGCCGTCGAAGGCCGCAATCGCCTCGCCCATCAACTCGTAAAAGACGCCGCGGCGCCCGAAGAGACGACCGACGAGGTGCACGACGGTTGCGTACATCGCTCGTGGATATCCGACCCGATCGATGACGAGCTGCATGGACTCCGGCTGGCTGATCGTCGCCATCGGCCCCGCATAACGGCACAGCACGTACGCCAGCCTGGACGGCCGAACGCGCTCGGCTACGACGAACTCGCCTTGCGCGATCGCAAGAGCCGTCTCCGAAACCGCGACGACGTCGCCCGTCCTCGCGATGCCGCGTACCGCTCCCGAAACGAGCTCGATCAGATCGTCGCCGGGGCGCACCAAGCGCGTACGTACCGGAATGGCCTTCAACCCTTGGGGAGTTTCGCGCCGCATCACCGTCAGCGTCGATACCGCGAGGCTCACGCGTATAGCTCCTCGACGATTTCCTCCAACTTATATTTGCGAGATCCTTTCAAGAGGATCGCATCGTCGCCGGTCGCGTGCTCGCGCAGCCAAGCGGCGGCGTGCGAGTTGTTCCGGACCACGACGATGTGCGAAGCATCCAGACCCGCGCGTCGGGCGCCGCGCGCAAGCGCGGTAGCGAAATCCCCGCCGACGAGCAGCACGTCCACCTTGCCGGCGGCGTGCGCGCCCACGCGCTCGTGCAAACTCTGCGACTCATCGCCGAGTTCCGCCATGCTCGCGAGGACGGCGATTCGGCGCGCGGCGGTTTCGCCAGCAAAGGCGTCGAGTGCCGCAATCATTCCGCTCGCATTTGCATTATAAGCGTCGTAAATGACGCGCGGGCCACCTTCAATAGAAAGGCGGTCGTACCGGCCCGGCGGCAGCTGCAGAGCGGGAATCTCGGGAATCATGCGCTCGGGCGAGACCCCGAGCCGGCGCGCGCCGGCGATTGCCGCCGCAAGGTTGACGCGGTTGTGCAGGCCGGGCACGCGCGTTTCGATCTCATACTCTGACTCGAGGCCTCGGTCGCGCACGAGCAACCGGCGTTCGCCGACCAAGGCCGTAAGCGGGTCGAACGCGCAACGCAGCGGCGGCGCCGGCTCACTCGCCACAGCTGCGAACCACGAAGGCGGCTGCGGCAGCATCGGCGCCCTGGCGACCGAAACCTCATCGTCTGCATTGAGAACGGCACTCGCACCCTGTGAGAAGAGCGCCCACTTCGTCTCGGCCAAACGCTCGCGCGAACCCATAATCTCGACGTGCGCCTCACCGATGTTGGTCAGGATTCCAACGTGCGGGCGGGCGATATCGACGAGGATCGCAATGTCGCCGTGCCGTCGCGCACCCATTTCGGCGATCACGACGTCGTGTGCTTCATTCGACGCGCCCAGCAGCAACTTACTCACGCCGATCTCATTGTTTTCGTTGCCCGGCGATGCGAGCACGCGATCCCCGTACTGCGCGGCGCAGAGCTGCGTGAGAAACGCTTTGGTGGTCGTCTTGCCCGTGCTTCCGGTAACTGCGACGACGCGCCCGTCGAAGAGCTCGCGGGCGACGCGCGCGAACGCCATGTATGCGCGGTCCGTACTCTCCACGAGCATCGCGGGGACACCTGCGACGCGCGCCGCGGGGCGGTCGAGCACGAGCAGCGCCGCGCCGCGCCGCACGGCTTCGGCGGCGAAATCGTTTCCATCGAAATGCTCGCCGTGTAAGGCCACAAATGCGTCGCCCGGCTCGATGCTTCGCGTGTCGGTGCCAATTCGCAGCGTGGCAGGCGCGGCCGCGCCGTCAACCAGCGTAGCGCCCGATGCGGCGATCGCACGGTCGAGCGGCACCCTCATCGCGGCGCACCCAGAAGCGCCAGTGCCTCACGTGCGACGGCCGCATCGTCAAACGGGAGGGTCCGCTCGCCGACGATCTGATAGGCTTCGTGCCCCTTGCCTGCGACGAGCACGACGTCACCAGCTTGCGCCTCCGCGACGGCGCGCCGGATCGCCTGACGGCGATCGAGCTCAACGCAGTGCCCGACCCCGTTTGGAATGCCGGCGAGCATGTCGTCCACGATCGCGCGCGGTTCTTCGCTGCGCGGATTATCGCTGGTCAGATAGAGTCGATCGGCGAGTTGCGCGGCGACGGCGCCCATTTCGGCGCGTTTTCCCCGATCGCGGTCGCCGCCACAACCAAAGACGATCGCAATCGCGCCCGCGGTCGTCTCGCGCAGCGCTCGTAAGGCGTTCTCGAGTGCGTCCGGCGTATGCGCGTAGTCCACCACGACGTCAACTCCCATGCCTTCGAGGCGCTCCATCCTCCCGGGCACATGCCGCAGCGTCGCCAAGCCGCGCGCAATCGTGGCGTCGTCGATCCCGAAGAACTGGGCGATGCCGATTGCAGCCAATGCATTCCAAATGTTAAACCGCCCGGGAAGATGCAGCTCGTAACGTTGAGCGTTGACCGTAAAGCGGCTTCCGGTTGGCTCGAGCACGATCTCCTGCGGCGACAGGTGCGCAGCGTGACCGCTGCCGTAGGTGATGACCCGGCGTCCCTCGCGACCGAGTTCGAGAGCCCACCGCCGGCCGTAGCCGTCGTCAACGTTGAGGACGCAGTCTTCCGTCAATTCGAACAGATGGCGCTTCGCTGCGGCGTAGGCGTCCTGCGATTCGTGAAAATCGAGATGATCGCGCGTGACGTTGGTCAGGGCGGCCACTCGGAAACGAACGTCCTCGACGCGCTCGAGCGCAAGTGCGTGGGAGCTGACCTCGATGGCGACCGCTCGCGCCCCATCGTCCCGCATGGCCGCCAGCACGCCGTGCAGCTCGGGCGGCAATGGCGTCGTATTGCCCAGCGGCCAGCGGTGCGAACCGAGCTGTGCGCCGATGGTGCCGATAACGCCGCACGGTATGGCGGCCGTATCGAGAATCGCCGCAGCCATTCGCGTCGTCGTCGTCTTACCGTTCGTTCCGGTGACGCCGATCGCGGCGAGGCGTTGCGAGGGGTCTCCATAAAATGCTGCGGAGAGAACGGAGAGTGCCCGCTTCGAGTCCGCAACTCGAATGACGGCAGCGTGCTCGGATTCGGCGACACGCGCGTGCTCCTCGACGACGACGGCAGTCGCGCCGCGCGCAATCGCTTGCGCGACGTAGAGATGACCGTCGGTGTGACTGCCGCGCAACGCAACGAAGAGCGCGCCCGGCGACGCGGAACGAGAATCGATTTCGATGGTCGTGACCAGTTGCGCGCGGTTGCCGGTGACGCGAGCCTCCGGCAGCCGATCGAGCAGTGCCGTCAGTGCGATTTCGCGGTCAGCGGCCATTTAGCGCAACGATGCCACCCGGTAAGATTCCGGCGTGCAGCATGGCCGCGCGCGCGATCTGAGCGAATGCCGGGGCGGCAACGACGCTGCCGTAATACGAACCGATCGGTCGTTCGACCTTCACGTAGATGACGTAGCGTGCGCGCGGATAGGGAACCATGCCGATGAAGGATGAGGCGTAATAGCCGCCGAGATACCGGCCGTCAACAACCATAGAGGCGGTCCCCGTTTTTCCCGCGGTGGCGTATCCTGCGACCTGCGCGGTCGGGTCGCCGGTACCGCGCAGCACGACGCTTCGTAGAAAGCCGAGCAGTTCCGCGGCCGTGCGCCGAGAGAAGACGCGGCGAGTGACCTTCGGCCCACTGCGCCGCACGAGGTTTCCCTCTTGATCGTATATCGCTTTAACGATTCGAGGCTGCATCAGGAGTCCGCCATTCGCGATCGCGCAATAATACCGAGCCATGGCAAGCGGCGTAACCGAGACGCCTTGACCAAAAGCCATCGTGGCCAGCGAGGAACCGCTCCACTGATCGGGCGGCACCACGATGCCCGGGTTCTCACCCGATAAGCCCACGCCGGTAGGCGCCCCGAAGCCCGCCTTCCGCTCCATGTCGTAAAAGGTCTTCGATCCGATCGAGAGCCCGACTTCCGCCGCGCCGACGTTATGTGAATATTCGACGATTTGCTCGAGCGTCTCGCTGCTCCCGGTCCCCGCCATGAAACCGTCTTCCGCATTGTGAATCGTGCGACCGCCAACTTCGAGTGTGTCGCGAGCCGGAAAGCGCGACGTCAACCCAACCTTGTGCGATTCCAGCGCGGCAGCCGCGGTGACCAGCTTGTAGGTCGAGCCGGGCTCGTACGCGTCCATGATCGCGCGGTCGCGACGTTCGTCCTCTCCGTATCTCCAAAACCGATTTGGGTCGAAATCCGGCGCGTTTGCCAAGGCGAGAATCTCGCCCGTCCACGGATCCATAACGATCGCCGTACCGTCGAGCGCATGATAGGCGCGCACCTGCTCCTGCAAAGCCTGTTGGGCGGCGAACTGCAGGTACGGGTCGATCGTGAGCTCGACATTCGAGCCTGGCTGCGCCGGCGACACGATGCGTTCTCGTCCGAAGGGTATCGGTCGGCCGAACTCATCGGCTTCCAGCGTGACGCGCCCGGAGTGCCCTCGCAACACGTCGTCGTAGGCGTACTCGACCCCGTCGAGCCCATTTTCGTCGGTGCCGACGAAGCCCAGGAGGGTCGAGGCCAAACGTCCCGCCGTATCGACGCGCAGGCCCGTCTCCTCTTCCTTTAAGTCGATGCCCAGCAGAT
>DATMKR010000151.1:0-22399 GCA_035571115.1 Candidatus Acidiferrum sp.
TGCGGCCCACGATCGCTTGATGGACTCCGTGATTGAAGCGGCCGGACGTGGGAAACTCGTTTTCGGTATCTGCAACGGCGCGCAGATTCTGCTCGAAGCGGGTCTGGTGCCGGGGACGGGTTCGATCCGCCGGCCGACTGCCGCTTTCACTCGCAACGCACCGGCGCCGCACTTTGTCTGCCGGCACGTCTACCTGAAGCTCGCAATCGAGCCCGCGCGTTGCGCGATCACCGCCGCGTTGCCGGAGGATGCGCTCGTGCCGGCTTGGGCGGCGCATGCCGAGGGACGGCTCGCCGCTACGCCGGAGCATTTGCGCGAGATCGTAACGGGCGGCCACCTCGCCTTTGTCTACGCACACTCAACCGGCGTTGTGGACCAGGCCGCGATCCCCAACGGATCGGCGCTCGGTTGCGCGGGTTTGGTGAACCGCGAGGGTAACGTGCTGGCAATCATGCCGCATCCCGAGCGCGACGCTTGGAACTTCAACCATCTCGACCGCCGCGAAGGCGACGACGTGCTCGCAACCTCCGGCGGCTCGGCCCTCTTTCGCAGCTTCGTCCAGGCGCTGGCGTCGTCCTGAGTGCCAGTCGAAGGATGACTAGAGCTGTGGCCATTGGCCTCAAAATTCCCGACAACACCGCGTTTACGGCAACCGTGGCGCTGCGCCGGCTCGGCATCGCTGTGGAAAGAGTCGAGCGCAGCGAGATTTGGTTCTTCGAGGATGAAGGGAGCGGGCTAATCGAGCGGATCGAGGCCGACGAAACGATCTTCAATCCGAACAAACATTGTGTGACCGTGCTCGCTGAAGCGGTTCCGCGCTCCGGTGAAGTTTGGATCGAACCCCTCGACCACGTCACCCTGAGCCCTTCGACAAACTCAGGACGGGCTCAGTCGAAGGGTGGTGGAGAGAGAGCAGCCATTGCCTGGCGGCTCTTCGGCTCCGACGAAGCCAGCCTCGATCGCGAGTCGCTCCGTGCCGCAGCCGAACGCCTCTTGTGCAATCCGGCCATCGAACGAGCCGTTTATTGATGCGTGCCACGCTCGAACGGGACATTCCGCGTGCGAGCGAGTAGTTTAAAAGCGCGCATATGAACCGGCCGTATACGATCGCGACGCTGGGCTCCCATTCGGCCCTGCAGATTCTCAAAGGCGCCCACGATGAAGGCTTCAGAACGCTCGCGATCTCGAATCGCGATACCGAACGGCTCTACCGCTCGTTCGCGTTCGTCGACGAAGTAATCGTGCTGGAGCGCTACTCCGAGTTCATGACGCTGATGGACGAGCTCGAGCGTCGCAAGGCGATCATCGTACCGCACGGGTCCTTTGTGGCCTATCTTTCGCTCGAGCAGCATAAGAAAATGACGGTCCCGTATTTCGGGAACAAGGCGGTGCTCGACTGGGAGGCCAGCCGCGAACTCCAGCGGCAGTGGCTCTCGCGCGCCGGCCTCAAATTGCCGCGGCAGTTTCGCTCCGGCGCAGAGATCGACCGGCCGGTTATCGTCAAGCTTTACGGGGCGGCAGGCGGCAAAGGCTACATGTTCATTAGAGACGCCCAAGATTTCGAAGCACGCGCCACGCATCTCAAGGAAGCCTACATCATTCAGGAATACATCATCGGCGTACCGCTCTACATTCATTACTTCTACTCGCCGCTGCAAAACAAGCTCGAAATTATGTCGATGGACCGCCGCTACGAGACCAACGTGGATTCGCTGGGCCGCATTCCCGCGGCGGCGCAGGAAGGCATGGACGTTAGCCCCTCATACGTCGTGGTCGGCAATCAGCCGGTCTCGCTTCGCGAGTCTATGCTCGCCGAAGCGCTGCGCATGGGCGACGACGTCGTGCGCGTCAGTAAAGAAATCTGCGGCCCCAAGGGCCTCTTCGGCGCGTTCTGCATCGAGACGATCATCACGCCGGACATTCACTTCTACGTCATGGAGATCTCGGCACGGATCGTTGCCGGGACGAATCTCTTTATCGACGGCTCTCCTTATTCGTACCTGAACTACTCCGAGCCGATGTCTACGGGCCGCCGGATCGCCCGCGAGATCAAGAACGCGTTGCTGACCAACAATCTTGGTTTGGTGCTGGATGATTCAAGCGTGGTCTAGGGCTGTGAGCGCCGCCGTCCTTTGCGGACTCGTCGCGCTGCCGGCGAAGGCCGCTGCAGCGCTTGAAGCCGACCCGGCGGTCCTTTACGCGCAGATGAAGGACGCCTACGCGAAGGATGCCGCCGCCGGCTGGAACTTTCGCGCCCAGGAGATCTACCTTGCGACGATTTTCAACGCCGGCCGAGCGTACTCGTTGCAGTATCCGAGCGATCCCAACTATGGCGTGCTCGCAACCTTGACCGTACAGATCGGAAGCGGCCTGCACTACAATCCGCTAACCAACCACGATGGCGCGGTTTGGTGGGTGCGAGAGGCGGCCGATTATGCCATGAAGCACTCCGAGGATTTTACGACGGTCTCGCAGGCGCAGGCGCTGCTGACCCGCGTGAACTCCGAAGACGATCCCGAACAGCTCGCGCGATTCGCCGACGAAGACGCGACGGCGAGCATCAAGGCGTACCCCGGCGATATCGACGCGCTGCTGATCCGCGTGGAAGCGAATTGGCGCGGCTGGCTGCTGACGCACGATCCGGCGTGGCGAAGCCTGGCCTTCGAGCGGGCCGCCGCTCCCAACTTTCCGGTCGCACATCTCCCCACTAACTGGGGAAACGAGCTGGTTGTCTCGGCACAACGGGCATCGCCGGGTAACGACGGCTACACCGCCGGCGACCTCGCGAACGCCCAGACGTTCCTCGCGCGTTTGAAGGCGGTCGATCCGATTCGCGTCATCGCGACCGTGACCGCGGTTCCGCACGACGTCTACCTTACGACGCTCGCGCCGGCCGATGAGTATTTCGGGCCGCGAGGTATGTCGATTCTCGAGATCGAGAACCGCCTCAAGCGGATCAACTACATGTTGAACTACGATTACGGGAATCGCGAGAGCGACGAGGCGTTTGGCGTGGCGAAGGCGATCGTGGCGATGCAGGAAGTCTATCCGCACGATCGCGACCTGCCGATGCTGCTCTACTCGTGTTACACGACGCTGCAGCGAATGAGCGACGATCAGTCTCGCCGAGCGGCCGGCCAACTGAAGGCGATCTTGACGGTAGAATACCAGGATAGCCCTCAGGCTCGAGAGCTGCTGCGCAGTTCGTGATCGCGCGGTAGTCGCGAGACAACGGCAGAGATTCCGTGCTCGTCGATCGGCTGCAGTTCGCCTTCACGGTCATGTTCCATTACCTGTTTCCGATCGGAACGATGGGTCTGGCGCCGTTCGTGGCTGCGTACACCTGGAAGGCGGCGCATAAACGCGATGAAGAGTCCGCGCGGATTGCCGACTTCTGGACGAAAATCTTTGCGATCAACTTTGCCGCCGGCGTCGTCACGGGAATTCCAATGGAGTTTCAGTTCGGGACGAACTGGGCGGCCTTTTCGCGCAACACGGGTTCGGTGATCGGTCAACCACTCGCGATGGAGGGCATGTTTGCCTTCTTTCTCGAGTCGGTGTTTCTCGGGGCTCTGCTTTATCGGCGGCGCGGTTTGCCTTCGACGTTCGTCGCCTGGGCCGCCGTGGTGGTCTGCGCGGGCGCTTGGCTCTCGGGATTCTTCATCGTTGCCACCAACGCGTGGATGCAGCACCCGGTCGGCTATCGCATCGCACCCGACGGCACGATCCTTTTGGAGAACATCTGGCGGGTGCTCTTTTCGCCGTTTTCGTACTGGCAGTTTGCGCACGTGCTCTCGGGCGCAATTCTTGCCGGGGGTTTCATCGTCGCCGGCGTGGGAGCTTATTACTTGCTATCACGCCGGGATGAGGCGATCGGGCGGCGGCTCGTTCGCGCTGGGACCATCGTGGCCTTCGCCTTTGCGTTGATCGTGGTATTTCCGACCGGCGATCGTAACGGGCGAGACGTGACGCAGTATCAGCCGGTCAAGCTTGCCGCCGAAGAAGGCCTCTTCACGACCGAGCGCGAGGCGCCGCTCGCGATCATCGGGATGCCCGACGTCGCGCGCAGGCGACTGATCGATCCGATATTCGTCCCCGATTTCTTGAGTTTTCTCAGCTACGGAAACTACAAAGCCAACGTCAATGGGCTCGACGCATATGCGCGCGAGCTGTGGCCCCCCGTCGAACTAACGTACTATGCGTATCACATCATGGTTGGTCTCGGTACGATCTTCGCCGCGGCCGCAACGGTCGCGGTTATGCTGCTGGCGTTTGGAAGGCTCTGGCACGCTCGCTGGATGCTTTGGATTCTGATGCTGCTGATGCCGTTTCCATTCATTGCCAACGAAGCGGGTTGGGTGGCCACCGAGGTCGGGCGCCAACCGTGGATCGTCTATGGCTTGATGAAGACGGCGGCGGGCGGCTCGCCGACCGTCTCGAACGGCGAGACGATCTTCACGCTGATCGGCTTTGCCGGCATGTATTTCTTGCTCGGCTTTCTCTTCTTGTATCTCACGCTGCGGGAGATCGGCCTGGGTCCGTCGCGCGAGAAGCCCGCATGAGCGTCGCAGCCTTTGTCACGATCGCGTTCATGTTCGCGATGTACGTAATGCTCGACGGCTACGACCTCGGCGTGGCGACCGTCGGCGCGTTGATCGCGCGCGGCGAGCGCGACCGCAGCACGGTTATGGCCAGCATCGGCCCGTTTTGGAACGGCAACGAGGTCTGGCTCATCGCCGCCGCGGCGGCGCTCTTCGCGCTCTTTCCTGCGGCCTACGCCGCGGCGTTCTCGGGGTTCTATCTGCCCTTCATCATCGTGCTGTGGCTGCTGATGTTGCGCGGCATCGCGCTCGAGTTGCGGGAGCATTTCCCGTCGGATCTTTGGCATCAGTTTTGGGACGCCGCGTTCGCGGCCTCGAGCGCGCTCTTGATCTTCGTTTTCGGCATCGCGTTGGGAAATCTGTTACGCGGCGTGCCGCTCGACGCGGCGGGCTACTTTGCGGGGACGTTTGCGTTCCTGCTCAATCCGTACGCCCTGCTCGTCGGCGTCTTCGCGCTGGCGACGCTCGCCCAGCACGGCGCCGCCTTCGCCGCGCTGCGCCTCGACGGCGATCTTGGCTTGCGAGCCGCGCGAATGGTGCAGACGCTTTGGTGGGCGGTCCTGCCGCTGTACCTCACGGTTACCGCCGCAACCTTTGCGGTGCACGGCGGCGTCGCGTGGTGGCTCCTTGCGATGCCGCTGCTTTCGCTTGCCGCACTAGCGGGCGTGTGGTGGGGTGCGCGATCGCAGCGCCCGGAGCGCGCTTTTGCGATGTCGCTGGCCTTCGTCGCGACGCTCTTGACCGCGGCGGCCGGCACCCTCTTTCCGTATTTGCTTCCAGCCTTTCCGGCGGGTCGTGGCGGCATCTCGATCCTTTCGGGCGCGCCATCGGCGGTCGCCCTGACGTGCGCGCTGACCGTAACGCTCGTCGGCATCGTCATCGTCGGCATCTACACGCCGATCGTCTGGCGGCGCATGGGTGGGAAGCTTCGCGCCGAATGAGCCGCCGATGAGCGAGGAGTACGTCGCCCGGGCACTGGACGCGTACGATCTTTCGCGTCTGACGCTTTGCTCCATCGGGAGCCATTCGGCTCTGGACGTTGCCTCCGGTGCACGCGCGCAGGGACTGCGCAACCTGATCATCACGGCGAAGGGGCGCGAAAAAACCTATGCCCGCTACTTTGTCCGCGAGGAAAGTCCGGTGGGCCGCGGCTGTGTGGACGGCGTGCTCGAGCTGCAAAACTTTCCCGAGATATTAAACGACGAGGTACAGCGGCGGCTCCTCGAGCAGAACGTGATCTTCATCCCGAACCGCTCGTTCGAAGTCTACCTCCATCAGCGGTTCGAGTACGACGAGATCGAACGGCGCATGCTCGTCCCGTTTTTCGGGAACCGGCATCTGTTACGTGCCGAAGAACGCACCCTTCCCTTCGACTCCGCTCAGGGCAAGCCGGCTCAGGGTGACAAAGGTGAAGATCAGTATTCTTTGATGCGAGCCGCGGGGATTCGCCATCCGCGGCGGTTCGTGTCGCCTGACGACATCGACCGTCTCGTAATGGTCAAGGCGCCGCACGCGCGCGTCTCGTTCGAGCGCGCTTTCTTTCTGGCGTCATCGCCGGAAGAGTACCGCGCCGCTGCCGATCACCTGATGGACGAAGGGATTTTGAGCGCCGCCGGGCTCGCTTCGGCGAGGATCGAGGAATACGTGCTCGGCCCGTCGGTGAACCTCAATTTTTTCTACTCCCCGATTCTCGGCGAGCTCGAGCTCTCCGGAACCGATACGCGACGCCAGACGAACTTGGAGGGCTTTCGCAGCGTGCCGCCGGCTGCACTCGAGGCGGTGCGTGGAATAACGATGCGCTTAGAAGAAGTGGGCCATATCGCGACGACGGTCGTGGAGTCACTACTGGAGCCGGCCTTCGAAATGGGCGAGCGGTTCGTGCGGGCGGCGCGAGAGGCAGAGTCGCCGGGAGTCATCGGGCCGTTCGCGCTGCAATGCATCGTTGCCGCCGGGCCTCCCAAGGAGCTCGTCTGCTACGACGTCTCGCTACGCGTACCGGGCTCGCCCGGGACGCGATTCACGCCATATTCGGCGTATCGCTGGGGCCGCGACGTCTCGGTGGGCGAACGGATTGCGATGGAAGTCGTAATGGCCCGCGACACCAAACGACTCCAAGACGTGTTGACGTAAATTCATTCGATTCGCTTTTTATGGAGATCGTACATGACCACTGACAACGTCCAAGAGCGTGCCGGAGTGGTAACGTTCAAAGGGCAACCGATGACGCTGCTGGGCCCCGCGCTGCGCCGCGGCGATCCGGCCCCGAGTTTTGCGCTGACCGCCGGCGATCTCTCGACCGTCACTCCGGAGATTCTGCTCGATGCGGGCAAGCGGGCCGCATTGCTGATCGTCGTACCCTCCCTCGACACAAGTGTCTGCTCGCTCGAATCCAAGAAGTTCAATCAGCGCTTGGGCGAGCTTCCCGAAGGAGTGAAAGCCGCCGTGGTTAGCATGGATCTGCCGTTCGCGCAGGCCCGCTGGTGCGCTGCCGAAGGCGACGTCCAGCTCGACATGCTCTCCGATTATCGGAACCGCAACTTCGGCACGAACTACGGACTGCTCATCGCCGAGCTCGGCCTCTTGGCGCGCGCCATCGTCGTGATCGCCAAAGACGCAACGGTCTCGTACGTGGAGATCGTGCCCGAAGTTGCCAACGAACCGGATTATGATGCCGCGCTTCACGCCGCCGCTGCCGCTGCCGCCTAAAGGAGGGCGATGCCGCCAACCGTTCTGATCCTGGACTTCGGCGCGCAATACAGCCAACTGATCGCGCGCCGGACGCGGGAGCTGGGCGTCTACTGCGAGATCGTACCGTACGACGTCACCTGGAACGCGCTATCGTTGCGCCGGCCCGCGGCGCTGATTCTCTCCGGCGGCCCCGAAAGCGCGCTGGCCGAGGGTGCGCCGAGGATGGACCCCGAGATCGTAGAGGCGGGCGTGCCGATTCTCGGCATCTGCTACGGCATGCAGCTCTTGGCTCACGACATCGGCGCCGAGCTGGTGCCGCTCGATCAGGCCGAGTACGGTCCGGCCACGCTCGTGGTCGGCGATCGCGATACCCCGCTCTTCGATGGCGTCCCGGAAGAATCGCGGGTGTGGATGTCGCACGGCGATTCCGTTGTCGCGCTCCCTGACGGGTATCACGCATTGGCTTCGACGGCGCGCTGCCACGTCGCCGCGATAGGCAACCCGGAGAAGAAGATCTACGGCGTCCAGTTTCATCCCGAAGTCGTGCACACGGAGCACGGGCGGACCGTTCTCGACAACTTTTTACATGAGATCGCCGCCTTGGGCCGCGATTGGAAGATGGAATCGTTTCTCGACAGCTCGGTGCGGGGTATCCGCGAACGCGTCGGCGCCGACAAAGCGATCTGCGCGCTCTCCGGCGGAGTGGATTCCGCCGTGGCCGCGACGCTGGTCGCGCGCGCGATCGGGGAACAGCTCACCTGTATTTTCGTCGATCACGGCTTGCTGAGAAAGAACGAGGCTGAAGAAGTCGTCGCCGCGTTTCGAGAGGTGCTGCACCTCAACGTGGTCGCGGTCGACGCGCGCGAACGGTTCCTGCACAAACTGGCCGGCGTCGAGGATCCCGAGCGCAAGCGGCTGGCCATCGGTCACGAGTTCATCGCCGTCTTCGAATCGGAGGCTGTGAAGATTCCCGGCGTCAAGTATCTCGTGCAGGGGACGCTCTATCCCGACGTGATCGAGTCGAAGACGCCGCAAAGCAAGGCTGGCCAAAAGATCAAATCGCACCACAATGTCGGCGGCCTGCCCGATGAAATGAATCTCACGCTCATCGAGCCGCTGCGCGCACTCTTCAAGGACGAAGTGCGCGAGCTGGGTGCGACGCTGGGGCTCCCTCCGGCTATCGTCGGCCGCCAGCCGTTTCCCGGTCCGGGCTTAGCGGTGCGGATCATCGGCGACGTGACCGAAGAGCGTCTGGCGATCGTGCGCGAGGCCGATGCGATCGTGCGTGCCGAGATTGATTCCGCCAAGCTCGATCCGCACCCCTGGCAGTATTTTGCAGTGCTGACGCCGGTCAAGAGCGTCGGCGTCATGGGCGACGGGCGAACGTATGCGAACCTCGTCGCAATCAGAGCGATTACCAGCGAGGACGGCATGACGGCCGATTGGGCGCGGCTACCGCATGCACTCTTGGAGCGCATGTCGGCTCGGATCGTCAACGAAGTGCGCGGCGTCAATCGCGTGGCCTACGACATTACGACGAAGCCGCCCGCGACCGTCGAGTGGGAGTAACGCGTGCGAATCCTCGTCGTCGGTAACGGCGCGCGCGAAGACGCGCTCTCGTGGCGGCTCGCCCAGTCGCCATCCTGTGAAGCGATTTTTGCCGCGCCCGGAAATGCGGGGACGGCATCGCGTGGAGCGAACTGGGAGATTTCCGCGACCGACGGCAAAGGCTTGGCGGACCGCGCGCTGCGAGAAGGCATCGACCTTGTCGTTCTCGGACCGGAGACGGCCATTGCCGCCGGCGTCGGGGATCGTCTTCGCGAGGCCGGAATCGCCGTATTCGGTCCGAACCGCTCCGCCGGACGTTTGGAATCGAGCAAGATCTTTGCCAAGCGTTTTATGGAGCGTCACGACATTCCGACGGCCAAGGCGCTGGTGGTTCATTCGCTCGACGGAGCCCGCAACGCCCTGGCGCAGTGGAGAGGCGGTGTCGTCGTTAAAGCCGACGGACTTGCCGCGGGTAAAGGCGTAATCGTGACGCCCGGCGCCGATGCGGCGCGCGCCGTCGTCACCGATTGGTATGCGAGCAGTAAGATTCCCGGCGGCGGCCTCGACGTGCTGCTCGAAGAACCGATTGCCGGTCGCGAAGTGAGCGTTTTCGCAATTTGCGACGGTCGCGCGATCGTTCCATTCGCCGCTGCCTGCGATTACAAGCGCGCCGGCGATGGCGACACCGGACCGAATACCGGCGGGATGGGCGCCTACTCGCCACCGGCCGGCCTTCCCGAGGATCTCGACGCTCGCGTGCGCGAGCGTATTCTCGCGCCCTTGTTGCGAGGACTCCTTGCTGAAGGAGAAGAGTATGTCGGGGTTTTGTATTGCGGGCTGATGTGGAACGCCGATGGACCGCACGTCATCGAGTTCAACGCGCGTTTTGGAGATCCGGAGACCCAAGTGCTTATGCCGCGCATCGGCGGCGATTTCGCGCTGCTCCTGCACTCCGCTGCGCAGGGTGCGATGGATCTTTCGCTGGCGACCGTCTCGGGCGAATGCTGCGTCGGCGTCGTTCTCGCGACCAGCGATTACCCGCGAAGCAGCACGCCGCTGCGAACCCTCAACCCCGACATTTCGCTCCCGGACGGCTGTCAGGCGTTCTGGGGAGCCTCAAAGCTGGTCGATCAAACCGTCACCAGCGGCGGTGGCCGCGTGCTTACCGTTACCGCGCTGGGCGAGCGACTCGATGAAGCTCGGTCGCGGGCCTACGAGAGCGTGAAGGGACTGGCGGGGCGCTTAGGGAGCGCCGCACTGACTTATCGCACGGATATTGCCAAACTATAGCCGCTAAGTCGGTCAACCGGTCGGCCAGCGCTGACGGAATCGATCGTTCGGTACGAGATAGATCCGTTCGTGTGGATAATCAAGATAGAGATCGAAGTTGCGCAGGAGATCCTGTCCGATTAGGCCGTCGTAATCTTCGAATTCGAACGATGGAGCGTTTTGCGTGACTTCGAAGAGCCACGTTGGGAACGGCCATTTGCCGAAGAGAAGCGGTCCGACTTCGAGCGGCCGATATTCGACGGTCCCGCCGACGCCGTTGAAGTCGTCCACGAATGGATGAGCGTCCGTCATCGTTTGGCCGAGCCCGCGATCCGCGAGCTCGCTAGGGTGTGCCTGCACGTAACGTGAAAAGAGCGCGCTGCGATCGGCACCGGTGTCGAGCACGAATGCCGGTGCTTCCAGACCGTTGATTCGAATGCCGAGGGTTGGGACGTTATCGTCGAAGCTGACGTCGAAGGCCTGGGCTCCTGCGGGCGGAGTAAACGAAGTAGGAGCGATTGCCTGCAACGTGCCGTGCTGATAGTCAACATGCCAAACGACGTCGTGGATGAAATCGTAGCCCAGCAGTCCGGCGATCGGCGTCCCAGAAGCCGTCCACTGCGTGAACGGCAGGCTCTTCGCGTGGACTCCTTGGAGCGTAATCGGTCCAACGGACATCCTTGGGATTACAACGTCGCTCTCTACATAGGTTCCAGCGGTCTCGCTCGTGATACGCCCGTATTGTTTGATTCCCAGGACGTCGGCGACGCGATTATCGATAACGATTCCATCCGCCCCGGAGTCGAGGAGAAAATCGACGGTGTGCTCGCCCATCTTCACCGGAATAATAAATCGGTCGCCGGAGGTAACGACCGGCAGCTCCACCGGCGACGCGCCTAACGAGATCAAGGGCGGACCATTGCGCGGAATCGCAGTTTCGGAGGGGGCAATGCGGGCCCCGGCGACGAGTGTTTGAAGGACTCGGTCGCCGTCGTTGGTCGCAAAGCCGTCCGACGTATGGATGTGCCACGGCTCCGAGAGGCCATCGGTGGTCCGGTAATCGTCGAGGCTTACGGTGACGCGGCGAGCGCCACGGATCTCTTCGACGCGATCGAGTAAGAACGTCTTCGCGTCGTAAAAGCGATATTCGAGCCGGCCGCCGGCCGGCTCGACTCGCACGACGTATGCCGCGACCGGCGCGGCGACGCGCCCCAAGAGCGTGACGCCCGGATGTGACGGCGACTCGACCGCGATCGCGTCGGTTTCGTCGGAACGATGAAGCGTTATTCCGGTGGAGACCTGACCGTTCGCATTCATCTGCCACGTTCTGTCACCCGCCCGTCCCCACGCCGTACGACTCGGGCCCAACGATTGATCTGCGCGATAGTTCTTTCCGGCGGAGACGTAGTCGAGCGTCCCCGTCATGGCGCCGAAGCTGACGTTCCAATGCTCTCGCCTGGTTGCCGCTACGCCGGCGGCCAAACGTCCCTGCGCGCGACGGCTCGCCCAGAGAACGTGTTCGATCGTCATGGCGGCGGGCACGATTCCCGGAGGTGGGCCGGTCTGCAAGTCGTCGGCGAGGCCGCGTTGGGCGAGCAACAGCAGGCCAGCCGCGCCGAAGGCGGCGAGTCGCGTTCTAGCCATCCTTCTTAAATGTCTTGAAGAAGATTGCGTTCGGCTTGACGATCAATCGGCCGTACGGATAGTCGAAATAGAGATCGTAGTAATGCAGATAGTCGATGCCGATCAACGCGTCGATGGGTTGATCGTTCACGACGAGCGGAGCGTTGGTCGATTCGACGCCGACACCTTTGTAGTCCGAGATGGCAAAGCGAAAATGCGACAAGAGCGCGGTCCAATGCTCGACGTTGAGACCGTAGGTGCCCGCGTCGGCGAGTGGGATCGTGCCTTCCCCGTGCGGCTTGCCCGACACGTCTCGGGTTTGATCCGGGTGAGCCGCCACGAAGCTTCCAAGAATCATGCTGAAGGGCATTGAGGTGCTCAAGACGGCGTGCGCGGTGAAGGCGTCGCCCAGGAAGACGCTCACCAGCGGCAAGCCGTTGTCGAGTGCGTACGGGATGTCGACGCCGTCCTTGACCGGCGCAACGGCGCCGAAATCGGCGAGCGGAAGCGCGTCGATCGTACCGTCGACAAAGTCGAAGTGCAAAACGTTGGCGGCAAAGAAGTCGTAGCCGAGTACTCCGACGATCTTCGTGGTCGGGTCGGGCTGATAGGCAAATCGCTCGCTGTCGAGCGCGAAATTGTGGAGTGAGATGCCGCCAACCGTGGCGTGCCCGATCGTCGTGCGGTAGGCGACGGCGGTTCCGTCGGCGAGGCGCGTCGTCTGCCCGTAGGTCGGGAGGCCCATTTCGTGCGCGACGTCCCAGTCGATGATCGAGCGGCTCGCGGCTGAGTCGATCAGAAAATCGAGCCCGCGGCCGCCGACGTCCATCCGGACGAGATACCCACCCCATAGTTTGCGGAAGTAGAAATTTAGCCACATCGGCCGCGCCGGCAAACGCATCACGGTCGTTGCGTCCGAGACGGTCGGGCGATTGGGCGGAATTTCAAAGGTCTCTGGTGGAAGCGAAACGCCATATTGGAGAGAGCGGAGCAGCAAGTCGTCGTCGAGCTCGGGCCGGCCGTCCGTGTCGTGAATGTGCCAGGCCCGAGAGATGCCGCCGGTAGCGCGGAAGTCGTCGAACGTCCCGACGATACGTCTGTTCGCAAAGACGAACTCGTCGCGTACGATCTGGGCGTTCGCCTTATCGTAGAAGACGAACTCCGGATGCTTCGAATCGGGAAGCTTTACCTCGACGACGTAGGCGGCATGCGCGCCAGAGGTTTGTCCGAGAACCGTGACGTCGTTTTTGGGATCGGCGGCATCCCCTAGTACGCGCGTACCGTAGAAACTCCGCATATCGCTTCCCGTCGTCAGGCTGCTAAAGCCGTTGGAATCCTGGTGCCAGCGCTGCGCGCCATCCTGTCCGTATTCGTCCGCGAACGGACCCTCGACGATACGCGAATGGTAGTTGGTGCCGGAGCGCTGCAGCTCTTCGGTACCCGACAGCCCCGCCTCGACAAGGGTCCAGGTTTCCACGACGCTGTCGATCGCACCGGGAGACCGGGTGCCTATTGCAGCCTGATGGGCCTTCAGTATCTCCGAAAGGCGCGCGGTGGTCGGAACGAGGCCGCTGGGCGGGACGTCGAGTCGATCGCCGGCCGCCGCACGGGCGAATGAAATCGAGCCGACGAGCACAGCCGCGACAAACCCACAAATCCGCGTGGATAACAGGGTCAAGGCTGGGCGTTTTCCACAGGCAGACGACAGCTACCTTGGTTAACCGGGCGCACCGTTGCAACCTGGCGTCGGGAAAAGGGATAGTAGATGACGTCATGGCTTTTGGCTTTCAACCGCAAAACCAATACGGGCAACCGCTCGCGCCGGCGGTCCCCGCACGTTCGATGCTGGCACAAGTGCTCGGAATCACGGCGCTCGGCTTATGCATAACGGCGCTTGCGGCGTGGCTCTTCCAAGATCTCGCGCCGGGTGTGGGCCTCGTCGCGATGCTCGTCGGCTTCGTGCTGCTGATCTCCATCAACGCCGTGCGCCGCAACGAAGCGTTATCGCTGCTCCTCTTTTATGCGTTCACCTTCTGCGAGGGCGTCGGCATCGCTCCGGTGATCGGCCAGTACGTCCGCGCCTTCGGTCCGGACGTCGTGGTCAACGCCGCCCTGACGACGGGGCTCGGGATGTTCGCGTTGGCGGCCATCGTGTACGCTACGGGGCTCGACCTGCGACGCTTCCAGGGTATCTTCATGATCGCGCTGCTGGGCCTCGTCGTGGTCGGCGTGATCTCGATCTTCGTGAAGTTCATCCATCCGGAGACGTACGCGTGGTTGACGCTCGCCATTTTTTCGGGTTTGGTTTTGATCGACTTCGCGCGGCTGCGCGCCGGCGGCGACGGATTGACGCCGGTCCTGATGGCGACCAGCATCTACCTCGATGCGATAAATATCTTCCTTGCTCTGCTCCAGATTTTCGGGGGGAGGCGCTCTTCAGACTAGCGGACTGGTATAATGGCGTAAGATGTGCGGGATAACGGGGGTCTTCGCACCCGGACGCGACGCCGCGCGGCTCGCGTTTTTCGCGCTATACGCCTTGCAGCACCGCGGGCAAGAATCCGCCGGCATCGCCGCAGCCGATGGCGGAACGATCCGCTCGCACAAGGAGATGGGGCTGCTCGGCGCCATCTTCGACGAAGACATCTTAAGCGATCTTAGCGGCTACGTCGCGATCGGACATACGCGCTACTCGACGACCGGCTCCTCGATCGTCGTCAACGCGCAGCCCCTTCTCGAGCGCACCGAGCTCGGCGACTTTGCGTTCGCGCACAACGGAAACCTCACCAACACCGACGAGCTTCGCGAATCGCTCGCGCCGACGACGGTAATGCAAGCCACCTCGGATTCCGAGGTGATGGCCAAGCTTATCGTCGAGTCCAAGGGCACGATGCTGCAACGGATCGAGTCGGTGCTCGCCCAGGCGCGCGGCGCGTACTCGACCGTGCTCTGCACGCAAGACGAACTCTATGCGTTTCGCGATCCGTGGGGCGTGCGGCCGCTATGTTTGGGAAAACTCGGCGACGGCGGCTTCGTCGTAGCGTCGGAGTCGTGCGCGCTCGGTACGATCGGCGCGCAGTACGTGCGCGAGATCGAGCGCGGCGAGATCGTCCGCATCAGCGCGGACGGCTTGGAGTCGCACCAAACACCGGTTGAAGACGCGCAGCCGGCGCTCTGCACGTTTGAATACATCTACTTCGCGCGGCCGGATTCGCAGCTCAACGACCGCTCGGTCTACATGGCGCGCTATGCGATGGGGCGCCAGTTGGCCAAGGAGCATCCCGTCGACGCGGACGTCGTGATGGCAGTGCCTGATTCCGCGGTCGCGGGCGGTATCGGTTATGCCGCCGAGAGCGGGCTTCCATATATCGAAGGTCTCATCAAGAACCGCTACATCGGCCGTACCTTCATCAGTCCGGATCAGAATATGCGCGCTCGCGGCGTGCATCTAAAGTTCAATCCGCTCGTCGAGAACCTGCGCGACCGGCGCGTGATCGTCGTGGACGACTCGATCGTGCGCGGCACGACCACGCCGCGGATCGTCGCGCTGCTGCGCGAGGCGGGTGCCCTCGAAGTGCATCTACGCATCACCTCGCCCCCGATCAAGCATCCCTGCTATCTCGGTGTCGATATGGCGACGTATGGGGAGCTCATCGCCGCCAACTTCACGGTGGAAGAGATCCGCGCCAAGACCGGCGCGGATTCCTTGGGCTATCTCAGTCTCGCGGGATTGATCGCGTCGGTTGGACGAGACCGCAGCGAGATGTGCCTCGGATGTTTCGTCGGCGAGTACCCCAACGCGCCGGCGGCCCATCAGATGCATAACGCGGCACAGGCTTCCCCGGCTTAGGAACCAGGAGTCAAGACCAGACGGTTCAAGGGTCAAGGCTCTGTGGCGCTACAGTCCAGATGAGTGACGCTGGGAAAGAGAATCGCCGCGCGACGCCGTGCTCTAGGATGGTCCCAGAACGAGTTGGCTCGCCGCGCCGAGGTTAATCACCCGACGCTTTTCAAGATCGAGGCCGATCAACGGCTAAATCCCTCAATCGGCATCGTCGTTCGCATTGCGCGTGCACTCGGAACGACCGCCGAGACGCTCTTCGGCCTGGAGCGAGAAGAAGCGCGGCTCTTCGTCGAGGCTAACAAGTCGGCGATGTTCGTGGAGGTTCGCCCGCTCGGGCGCAAGTCCGGCGAAGCCGCGCGGGCCCGTGCCCAAAGCTTTATCACCACCGCGCTCGAGCGCGCCGGTGCTCGCGTTCGCGAGGCGCCGCCTAGCGACGACGAGGATGCAAAGGAATCACCGTTGCCGGCGGAGGCCGGTCACTTGGCGATGGGCGGTCTTGCGCTCGTAGAGGAACTGCGCGCAATCCGGCGGCGGCTCGACGCGCTCGAGGGCTTTCGTCGGACGCAAGAAGGACGCGTTCGAAAGCGCGCATCGCGATAACCAAAGGGTCGGACCAGTCGTTCGTTTCTAACATGCCGCTACCGTAGCCCCGCAGAGTGCCAACTGGTGGGCACCGCCGACCTAGCGCGGAAAGGTTCGCTCGCGGACTTCTCGTGCGTAGCTCTCCAAAGCTTGGGTCGCGAGTTCTCCGATCTCGGCATACCGCTTGGCGAAGCTCGGTGAATGGGGATACATTCCAAGGATATCGTGGAGCACGAGCACTTGTGAATCGCAGTGCGGACCCGCACCGATGCCGATCGTCGGAATCGACAACATCTCGGTAATCTCCCGAGAGATCTCGTAATCCACGACCTCGAGCACGATCGCATACGCGCCGGCGGCTTCGACCGAGCGCGCATCGTCGATTAACCGGTCGCGATGCGTGCGCATTTTGAAGCCCGGCCCGAGCCCGGCCGTCTGCGGTGTCACGCCGATGTGCCCGACAACCGGAATACCTGCGCCGGTGATCGCGCGGATGCGATCGGCTTGGTCGCGGCCGCCCTCGAGCTTCACCGAACACGCTCCGCCCTCTTTAACCAGTCGAATCGCGGAACGCAATGCGTCTTCGTTGCTGACCTGGTAGGAACCGAAAGGCATGTCGGCCATGATGTGCGCGCGCGTCGTTCCGCGCACGACGGCCTGCGTGTGATAGAGAATGCTCTCGAGCGTTACCGGCGTCGTTTCGTCGAAGCCCAAAACGACGTTGCCGACGCTGTCGCCGACCAAGATGACGTCGATGCCGGCCCGTTCGACAAACTGCCCGAACGGCGCATCGTATGCGGTTGCAACTGGAAAGAGTGTCTTTCCTTTTCGGCGTTTGATGGCGCCCGCCGTCAGACGGCGTATCGCCGGGTTCTTCTCCGGCTCGTACGGACGAGCGCTTTCGGCGGCGTTTCGCGCTTTCACACCTTCAGTTCGGAAGACCTCGCACCGTTGCCAGAGGCCACGTCGCCTTCGCCGATGTCATCCTGAGCCTGTCGGATGTCATCCTGAGCCTGTCGGATGTCATCCTGAGCCTGTCGGATGTCATCCTGAGCCTGTCGGATGTCATCCTGAGCCTGTCGAAGGATGAGCGGTTGACCGGCAAGCGATTCGACGAGTGCGAGAAACGCGCGAACGGGCGTTCCGGTCGGGCCCTTCGCCAGCCAGGGCGAATCGGTGTCGAGATAGGCAGTCCCCGCGATGTCGAGATGCACCCACGGCGTCTTGTCGACGAACTCGCGCAGGAAAGCCGCGGCGGTTAACGTGCCTGCGGGGCGTCCACCGGTATTCTTCAAGTCCGCGATGTCGCTCTTCATCGCGCTCGTGTAATCTTCGTAGTACGGCATTTGCCAGTAACGCTCGCCGGTGGGCTTGGCGGCCGCTAAGAACTGCGCGGCGAATGCATCGTCGTTCGTGACGGCGGCCGACGACGCGTGGCCGAGCGCGATCACGCACGCGCCGGTGAGCGTCGCGGCATCGACGATCTTCGTCGCGCCGAGTTTGTTCGCGTAGCAGAGCCCATCGGCCAAGATCAAGCGGCCCTCGGCATCGGTATTGATGACCTCGATCGTCTTGCCGTTCATCGCCGTTACGATATCGCCCGGTTTGGTTGCCTTCCCCCCCGGCATGTTCTCCGTCGCCGGAACGATGCCGACCACGTTGAGCTTTGGTTTCAACTTCGCGATCGCGTACATCGCCGCAATCACACCGGCGCCACCGGACATGTCGTACTTCATGTCCTCCATTCGCTCGGCGGGTTTGATCGAGATGCCGCCCGTATCGAACGTGATTCCTTTTCCGACGAGTGCGAGCAGCTCTTTGCTCGACGGGTCGCCCGTGTAACGCATCACGATGAACTTCGGGGGCTGCGCACTGCCTTGCGCCACGGAGAGAAAAGAGCCCATTCCTTCGCGACTCGCTCGCGCCTCATCGAGGACGTCGATCTCGAGTCCATTTTGCTCGGCGACTTTCGCCGCCTCTTCGGCCAGGCGCGTCGGCGTCATCAAGTTGGACGGCGTAATCGCTAGGCGCCGGGCCAGGTTCACGGCGTCGCCAAGGGTGGTTCCACGGACGATACCGCGCTCGAGTTCGGCTTCGTTGAGATCGCCGGCGAGAATCGCTACCTCGTTCGCTGCATTACCGCGATCGGGTTTCTCCTGGTAGAGCGTCGTCTCGAAGACGCCGGTGACGGCGCCTTCGCTCACAAATGATGCGCACGCGGCTTCCTGGCCTTGTGCCTGTATCGGAAGCGCGATAGCGATCTGTTCGACGTTGCGCCGACCTAGGTAACGCACGGCGCTGCCCGCATAGCGTGCGAGAAAGTGTGGCTCGAAGCGCGAACGTTCGCCGAGCGAAATCGCGAGGACGCGACGATACGGCTCGTCCTTCGCGTAAACGAGGACGTGCTCGCCAAGACGCCCTTGGATTTCTTTGGCGGCCCGCGCGTCGGCGATTATTCCGCCGAGTTTGGCGTCGATCTCTTTGGCGACGCCTTCGAGCGAATTATCGGAGAAAAAGGGGACGACGAGCGCTCCGGTACGCACGTGGCTGGGCGCATCATGAGTAAGACGAACTTGCATGGTGGACCTTTCCGATGGTGAACTACTGCCAGCCTATGGCAGAAAGCTGGGAGAATCCTCGTCCGGAGCAAAAAACGGGTTCGGATAGCTACGCGCGAGCCGGCGTTGACGTTAACGCCGGCAACGAAGCGGTCGCGCGTTACGCTCAGGTGCTCGGCCCGTGGCGCCACGCGGACCAACTCGAAGCCATCGGCGGCTTCGCGGGACTCTTTCGCGTCCCCGGCGACCGAAGCCGCGCGCTCGTTGCGTCGACGGACGGCGTCGGCACGAAGGTTGTCATTGCCGCCGAGCTCGGACGTTACGCGACGGTCGGCGCCGATCTGGTGAATCATTGCGTGAACGACATCCTGGTTTGCAACGCGTCGCCGCTGTTCTTCTTGGATTACCTCGCGGTCGGAAAACTCGACCCTGCGGTGGCTGCCGAGATTGTGAGCGGATGCTCGCAAGCCTGCCGCCTTCACGAGTGCGCGCTGCTTGGCGGCGAAACCGCTGAGATGCCCGGGCTCTATCAACCGGCGCATTTCGATCTCGCGGGCACGATCGTCGGTATCGTAGAGATCGAAGCGCTCGAGAAGCTCGGCGGCGTCGAGCCGGGCGACGCGATTATCGGCTTGCCCGCGGTTGGCCTGCACACGAACGGCTATTCGCTCGCACGCTCGCTGATTGCGAGTGACGAATGGAACGCGCCCTTCGACGGTGGAACCTACGCCGACGCGCTGCTTGCCGAACATCCGTCGTACTTTCAATCCGTACGCGCAATCCAGCGTGTGGCGCACGTCAAGGCGATGGCGCACATCACGGGTGGCGGGTTGCTGGAAAACCTTCCTCGCACGCTGCCGGAGAACGTCAAGGCGGTTTTTGAACAGCAGCGCTGGAGCGTTCCGCCGATTCTCGCGGAGCTCGTTCGGCGCGGCGAGTTGGGCGACGAACGATATCGCATCTTTAATATGGGTGTGGGCTTCACGCTCGTCGTGCCGGTCGCCGATGCGGCGGCAGCGATCGCCGCGGTTCCCGGCGCGAAGGTCGTCGGTTGGATCGAATCGCGTATCGGCGAGGAACCGCGCGTCGTCGTTCATCCCTGACGTGCAGACGCTCTGCAACCTCGTCGTCGATCTGTCCACGATATCCGGCGACGCGCGGCCAATCGAGGCGGAGGTGGCCGAGGATCGCACGCTGGCATGGATCGACGAGACTTTTAGCGGCACGTGGGGCTCGGAGGCTGCAGCGGGTGTCAATATCGTCGCACGCCGTGCGGATGCACCGATCGGCTTTGCCACGCTCGATGCGCGAGGACTAAAGTATCGCTGGCTCAACGGGCTGGCACGCGAGCGCGACGTCGGGCTCTTCGGCCCCTTTGGCGTCGTTGCAGAAGAGCGCAAGACCGGGCTGGGCGTCTTCATTTTACGCCAGGCGCTGCAAGCGCTGCGCGAACGCGGGTATGCTCGCGCCTTGATCCCCGCGGTGAGCGGCGAAGGGCTCCTCCGATATTACGCCGATTCCGTGGGCGCGATCGTCGCAGAAGAGTTCGACCGAGCCGCGTTGCTCGCGCCACGGCCGCGCACGCTAGTGATGGCGTCGGGCAACGGGAGCAACTTTCAAGCCGTCGCGGATGCCTCTCACGACGGCAGCCTTCCGATCGAGATCGTGGCGCTGGTGAGCAACGATGTCCGCGCGCATGCGATCGAACGAGCGCGCGCGGCCGGCGTCGCCGGCGTGCACGTGGTGGAATGGCGTCGCAAGGAAGAGCTGCGCGCGCAGTACGACGAGCGGCTACTCGAAACGGTACGTTTCGAAAAGCCGAATCTCGTGCTGTTGCTGGGCTGGATGCATCTGCTCTCGGATGCATTCGTGTCGGCATTCCCTGAAATGCTCAACCTTCATCCGGCGTTTTTGCCGCTCGATCCGGGCTGCGATGACGTCGCACTCCCCGACGGCGCGCGTATCGCGGCATTTCGCGGTCCGCGCGCCGTGCGCGACGCGCTCGCCGCCGGCAGCCGGTGGGTCGGAGCGACGGTGCATCGCGTAACGCCCGCAACCGATCGTGGTCCGGTGCTCGCGCGAAAACCGCTGCGGGTCGAGGCGGCAGAAGAAGAGGCGTCCTTGATGGAGCGCCTGCATGCCGCCGAGCATCGACTGGTCAAAGCTGCGATCACGCGCTGGCTTTTCGAGCGCCCGGCCTAGCGGCAGCGACCTGACAGCACCTCCCCCTTTCAATTATCGGTAACTTGGGTTATTATTCTCCTGGACTTGTTAGCTTAGGTCATCTTTTGCTTTGCAGGAGGCCCCTCTTTCGTGAACTGGGAGTTAGTTTTCATCGGATTGGTCGTCGGGACGATCGTCGGCCTAACCGGCGTAGGCGGCGCCGCAATTATGACGCCGTTGCTCGTGTTGGCGTTAAAGGTAAATCCGTTGGTTGCCGTCGGGAGCGACTTGCTCTACAGCGTTCCTACGAAACTGTTTGGTGCCTATCTCCACAACCGGCAAGGCACGGTGAACTGGCAGATCACGATTGCGCTCTTGGCCGGCGGCATACCGGCGGCCCTCGTAGGAGTTGGGCTTCTGTATTATCTGCGAACCCACTTCGACATAAAGCTCATTACGTTGTGGACGCGGCACACGATCGGCGTGGCGCTCTTCTTGGCCGCCGCCATCATGGTGGCCCGGCCGCTTTTCAATCGCGGGCATGTTGAAGATTCGCGCGAGTTCGCGTGGGTCGGCTCGCAGCGTCTGCGCGTCGCCGCGATCGGCGCGGTCGTGGGCCTGATCGTTACGATCACCTCGATCGGCAGCGGCTCGATCACGCTGCCGCTGCTGACGCTGGCCCTGCCGGGCGTCGGCCTTGCCGAGTTGGTCGGTTCAGACATTGCCTATGCTGCGTTTCTGATTCCCACTGCCGCAGCCGGCCGGTGGACGATGGGCGACGTGAACCTGCCCTTGGTCGGGAATTTGCTGCTGGGCTCGTTGCCCGGTGTCTACATCGGCAGCAAACTTTGCGGACGAATGCAGACGCGTTGGCTGCGCCCGGCAGTCGCGCTGACCCTGGTTTTTGTGGGCACGCGTCTGATCTAGCGTACCCGGCGCGGGCTACTTTGCGTTGAAGGCCGTGCAGTATCCGTTCGGTGAGATAACGCCGTCGACAATCTTGCACGTTCCGTTCGCGTCAGGCGTCGCGCCCGGAATGAAGAAGGCACACTTCGAGCACTGTTTGTCGCCGCTGGGCTTCGTCTGATATTGGACCGCCGACTGCGCGACCTTCGTATCGTCGGCTCTCGCCACTTCCGTGACGAGGCTGGCGAGCGCCGGCAGTACGATCATGCCGCGAACGAACGCCCCCCGGGTCGGTTTACTTCCAAAGCCGCTCATACCGGTCGATCCTTTCGAGAACATCTCTCCGAGCATAGTTACCTCGCTATCCTCCGTTAGGAGTAAGCGCTGGAGATGAAAAAAGTCTGAAATGTCCGGCTGGTGACGGAAGAAACTATTGCAGCTGTTCTACAGGAGGAGGTACGTAGGTGTTCGCCGCCACCTTGCCTTCGGGACCATAGACTCTTAGCATGAGGTTGAACTGGCCGCTGGGTACCGGCAACCAGTTGGCCATCGGTACGGCCTTGGGTAAGCGTTGCGATATGTAGATAGAAATCGAGCCGTCTCGGTTTTTTCGCAGG
>DATMKR010000152.1:0-12976 GCA_035571115.1 Candidatus Acidiferrum sp.
AGCCACTTGGCGAGCACGACCTTCTGCTGCGTCCCGCCCGAGAGATTTCGCACGAGCTGCTCGGTGCTCGGCGTCCGAATCTGTAGTTCCGCAATCATTCGCATCGCAGCGCTTCGCTCGCGCGCGACGTCGATCAGGAGATCCCGATCGACAAAGTCGGCGAGATGCGCGAGCGAGACGTTCTCGCGCACGCTCATCCCGAGCACCAAGCCCTGCGCCTTGCGGTCCTCGGTGATGAAAGCGACGCCGGCGGCGATGGCGCCGGCGATGTCGCCCGGTCGCAAGCGCCGGTCGTCGATGCGAACTTCGCCGCGATCCGGCACGTCGGCCCCGGCGATGGCCCGCAAAATCTCGGTCCTCCCGGCGCCGATGAGCCCCGCCAAACCGACGATTTCGCCGGCGCGCACGCGAAAGGCCACGTTCTGGAAGGCCGGCGTTCGCGCGAGGCCTTCCACTTGCAATCGCACCGCTGCGTCGTTCGGCGAGGGGGGAAGTTTTGGAAAGTGCGAGTCGAGCTTGCGCCCGACCATCGCGCGAATAATATCTTCGCCGGAGAAGTCCTTGCCCGGTCGCGTTTCCACGATGCTTCCGTCGCGCATCACCGCGATGCGGTCGGCGATTCGCGAGAGTTCTTCCATCCGATGCGAGATATAGATGATGCCGACCCCTGCGCCTCGTAACGTCGCAACGACCGCAAAGAGCCCCTCGATCTCCCGATCGGCGAGCGCCGCCGTTGGCTCGTCCATGACGATGATGCGTGCGGATCTCGCCAAAACCTTGGCGATCTCGACGAGCTGCTGCTGTCCGACGGAGAGCTTGGCGACAGGCACGTCGAGCGGCACGCGCAGGCCGAGCTCGTCAAAGACGCGCATCGCGCGTCGCACGGCCGCTCTCGAATCGATCAACCCGCCGCGCGTTGGCTCGGCTCCGAGCGTGACGTTCGCGACTGCCGTCAACTGCGGTACGAGCGTGAACTCTTGGTAGATCATTCCGATGCCCAAGTGTTGCGCCCGCTGCGGCGAATCGATCTCCACCGGCGCGCCGTCGATCGAGATCTGGCCGCTGTCGGCGCGAAGCGCGCCGGCCAGAATTTTCATCAGCGTGGATTTTCCGGCGCCGTTTTCGCCAACTAAGACCAGCACCTCGCCGGCCGCAAGCGTCAGAGAGACGTCGGAGAGTGCTCGAACTCCGGGAAAGCTTTTCCCGATGCCGCGCATCTCGAGCAGCGGCGCCGGCACCCTATGAGGATTTCGTAAACGCGCCGACGGGAATCTTGACGAATGCCGGCGGCTTCTTCCCGGCGAAGTAATCGCGGATTACGTCTATCGTCGTCGAACCGATTCTGCCCGGATATTGAATGGCATCGCCGTACATTTCGCCGGCTGCAATTGCGCGGCGCGCCTCCGGCGTTGCGTCGTAACCGACGATTGCAACCTTTCCGGTTAACCCGGCGGCGCGAACCGCGGCAAGCGCGCCGAGCGCCGAATCATCGTTGATTCCAAAGATCCCTTTGAGGTCGCGGTGCGCTTGCAGAATGTCGCCGGTATCGCTGCTCGCCTTGTCGCGCGTTCCACCCGAATCGACGTCGGCAACGATCGTGACGCCCGGGCAGAGCTGCGCGATCGCTTCTTTGAAACCTTTGACGCGATCCTGAACGCTCGTAACCTCGGGCTCGTCGACGATTGCAATCGCGCCGCTCTTGCCGACGGCCGCGCAGATCAGTTTACCCGCCTCAAAGCCACCCTGCACGTTGTCGCTGGCAATGTGCGCCACCACGTGCCCCTGACTACTCGTGCTCGCAATGTCCGCGGTGAAGACGGGAATCTTCGCGGCGTTCGCCTCGGCGATGGCGCTGCCGATTGCGGCCGAGTCGTACGGCGTCAGAACGATGGCATCGACGCGCTTGGAGATAAAATCTTCGACTTGGCTCTGTTGCCGCGCATTATCGCGGCTGGCGTCCACGACGACGAGCGCGTAGCCCTCTTTCGCGGCCTCGGCACGCATGCCGGTTTCCATATCCTGGTAAAACTGCGCCTCACGATTTTGGATCGAAACGCCGATCGTCTTGTGCGCCATCGTGGCGCCGGGCTGCGCCGAGGCCGCCGCTTGGGAGGCTCCATGGGAGCAGGCACCCAGCGAGGCAAGCGCGGCGAGCGTTGCCGCAATCCGACCGAGCGCTCTTTTCAATCGATTTCTCCTTGCAGTAACGGACTCTAACGGCGGTCCTTTTGAACGCCCCGCCACATCCGGCCTCTTGGATATTGTCCACAGCCTGTGACATTGGTCTTGTGCAATCTGTGGAGAAGGGCTTTTTTGCGCTAGTTTCTCTCGTGCGCTATGGCCGATTCCCGCATCGGCTTAAAGGCGCCTTAGTTTTCCTAGCGCTCGGCGCCCGGCGCCGTATCAATCGCCAGCCAAGGATCGGCAACTTCCGCACGGGCAAATGGCCGCGGCGCGGTGCCCTGCGGATTTCGTTGGAGCCACGCTGCCGCTCGCACCGCCAGGTACTCGAAATCGTGGTACTGCGCTTGGCCGCGCTTGCGTCGCATGATGGCGATGGCCGGCGATAGGTGTTTCCAGCAATGTACGATTAATCGCCCGAAAAGATCCATAAAGGTGCCTTCTGAAACCAGATTTCGCTTCACCAAAGTGCCCATTTCATTGAGCCAGTTGCAGGCGACCATCTCCGGATGCACTTCCGGATCGATGAATCCGAGCTGATCCAGATCCCGGCGGTACGCCGGATCTTCCAACCGCTGCGGCAGATGCTCCTGAACGTAGGTGAGCGCCGCTTGCAATTGGGGGCCGCGAAAATCGCGCTCGAGTGAGAGGAGCGCTTGCAACTGATTGCCGCCGCGCATGTGGCGCAGTTGAACGAGCGCGGCGATGACGCTGCCGCCGACTACGACGAACGTCCCGACCTGTGCGACTGCAGTCGCGACCTGTGCCCAACCGCTTACCTCCTCCCAATTCACGGCTGGCGCATTCTTGACCGGCTTGCGCGACCCCTAGACGCCGGCGTCGCGATGCGCAGATACCACATATGCTCTCGCTCGCCTTTTCGGCCGCGATGCTCGGCATCGAGGGCTATGTCGTGCGGGTCGAGGCCGATAGCGCGCCGGGGACCCCGGGCTTCGCTATCATCGGCTTACCCGATCGCGCATTGGGCGAGGCGCGAGAACGTGTTCGGGCCGCAATTCTCAACTCGGGGTTTTCCTACCCGGCAGGCCGGCTGCTGGTTAACCTGTCGCCGGCCGACGTGCGCAAGGCCGGCCCGTCCTTCGATCTCGCAATTGCGCTGGCACTGCTCGGGATGGACGAGCAAGTCCGCCGGCCCGCATTGCAAGAGTTTATCGCGCTGGGCGAACTCGCGCTCGATGGCAAGCTGCAACCGGTGAGCGGCATTCTTCCAATGGTACTCGGCGCGCGCAATGCCGGCTTTTCAAAGTTGATCGTGCCCGCTTGCAACGCCGACGAAGCCGCGCTCGTTTCCGGCATCGAACTGTACGCAATCGACTCGTTGCGCTCGGCAGTTGCGGTGTTGATGGGTCACGGTGCGAAATGGCGGCGCCGCACCGCCGCTCCGGTTCTCGACACCAACGCCGAAGCGGTCCACGGCGACCTCGTGGACGTGCGCGGACAACTCGCGGCAAAACGCGCACTCGAAATTGCAGCGGCCGGCGGCCACAACCTCTTATTAGTCGGGCCGCCGGGGTGCGGGAAAACGATGCTGGCCCGCAGACTGCCCTCCATCCTGCCGCCGATGTTGCTGCACGAAGCGCTCGAGGTCACGAAGATCTACAGCGTCGCCGGGTTGCTCGTAGGACGAGCCGGCATCGTTCGAGCGCGCCCGTTTCGGTTTCCGCATCACACGATCAGTCAAACCGCACTAGTCGGTGGTGGCGCGCTCGTGAAACCTGGCGAGATTTCCCTCGCGCATCACGGCGTGCTCTTTCTCGACGAGTTGCCGGAGTTCGCGCGAAGCGCCATCGAAGTGATGAGGCAACCGTTGGAAGAAGGAACCGTAACGATCGCGCGCGCTGCGGGGACGTTTACGTACCCGGCGCGCTTCCAACTGGTCGCGTCGATGAATCCGTGTCCCTGCGGTTATCGCGGAACACGCAGCGCGGAATGCCGTTGCGACGACGCGATGGTCGCGAAATACGTCAGCAAACTGTCGGGCCCGCTGCTCGATCGAATCGACCTGCAGATAGACGTCGCGCGCGTACCCTTCGACGACATGCTCCGGTACGAGGGCGGGGAGCGCTCCGCGAGCATTCGCCGGCGCGTCGTCGCCGCGCGTGAGATCCAGGGAAGCCGTCTTACCGGAACCGTGCTGAGCTGCAATGCGGAGATTCCCGGCAACGCGATGCGCCGCTATTGCGAGCTGAACGAGCCCGCATTGCGACTGCTGGCGCATGCCAGCGCGAAACGCCAGTTTTCCGCACGGGCCCTGGATCGAATCACACGCGTGGCTCGCACCATCGCGGACCTTGCGGGCAGCGACGCGATTGCGGCCGAGAACGTGGCCGAAGCGATCGGGTATCGCAGTTTAGAACGGCTCGGCTCAGCGGCATAACGTAGAGCGGAAGGCAGTCGCACCGCGCGCGGGCAACAGGCGCAGCGATGCACATTCTCTTTTGGGCACTGGCGAATCTCGTGGCGGTAGTCGCCCCAACCTCGCTGGTCGACACCTTCGTTGGGAGCTCCGGCACGGCGGCCGGCGGACCGATCGACACGTTTCCGGGCGCCGATCTGCCCTTCGGCATGGTGCAGTGGAGTCCCGATACACCGTCACAAAATGCCGGCGGCGGCTACGAGTACGGCGACAAACAGATCACGGGCCTGAGCCTAACGCATCTGAGCGGGCCAGGCTGTAACGTCTTCGGCGATTTCGGCATCTTACCGATTGCCGGAGCGCTGCCGTCGTCGCCGGCAACCGCATCTGCGCCGTTCTCGCACGCGAGCGAACAGAGCGCGCCCGGATGGTACGCCGTATCGCTGGGTGAGCCCGCGGTTCGCGCCGAGCTTGCGGTGACGATGCGTACCGGCATCGGCCGTTTCACCTTTCCCGCGACGTCGCAAGCGAATCTGCTCGTCAACGTCGCCTCGAATCAGGCGGGGGTCCTTGGCTCGAACGTGCGCATCGACGGGTCCGACGAAATCTCGGGCTCGGCGAGGAGCGGTTTCTTCTGCGGGATGCCCGACCAATACACCGTCTATTTCGTCGCGCAGTTCGACCGACCGTTTCGCGCGCACGGAACGTGGCAAGCCACGAGGCTCTTCCCCGATGCATCGTCGGCGCAAGGCCCCATCGCGGGGGCCTGGCTGACCTTCGATGCGATGCAGAACCGCCAGGTCCAAATGAAGATCGGCCTTTCCTTCGTCAGCACGGCCGGCGCACGCGCAAATCTTGCGGCAGAGACTTCCGGTTGGAACCTGATCGGCGTGCGCGATCACGCAACGGAAAAGTGGAGCGCGATGCTACGCCGCATCACGATCGACGGCGGCACGACGGTGCAGCAAAGAACGTTTTACTCGGCCTTCTATCACACGCTGCTCCACCCTAACGTCATCAGCGACGTCACAGGGGAATACCGCGGCTTCGATGGACGCGTGCACCACGTCGCCGCCGGCCATGCCGAGTACGCAAACTACTCCGATTGGGACATCTACCGCACCGAAGTGCCACTGCTCGCGTTGATCGCGCCGAGTGAAACCAGCGACATGATGCAGTCGCTCGTCGACGCGTATCATCAAGAAGGCTGGCTGCCGCGCTGGCCATTGGTCAACGGACCGACGAGCGTCATGGGCGGCGATTCCGTCGACGCGGTCATCGGGGGCGCCTACGCGTTTGGCGCGCGCGCCTTCGACGCGCGCGGCGCGCTCGCGGCGATGATCAAGGGCGCTACCAGCACGCGACCACCGCCCGCGCAGGGCTGGTATTTCGAGCGCTGGGAACTGCGCGACCAATACCTGCAGCGTGGATACGTCGTCAACACGCACACGACATCGGTTGCTCCGGTCCCCAACGGTGCTTCCGAAACGCTCGAATACGCGCTGGACGATTTCGCAATCTCGCGACTCGCGCTGGCCATCGGCGACCGTTCGGCTTATCGCGACTTCTTCGCACGATCGTCGAACTGGGCGACACTCTTCGACGCGGCCACCGGCTGGATTGCGCCGCGCGATTCTGATGGTGCTTTCATGCAGACACCGCTCACCGAAAATGGGCAGAGCGGTTTTCAAGAGGGCAACGCGGCGCAGTACACTTGGATGGTGCCGCAGGACCTACGCGATCTCATCAACGCACTGGGCGGCGCGCGCTCTGCCGCCGCCAAACTCGATGGATTCTTCACGCAACTGAACGCCGGCCAGGATAAGCCGTACGCCTGGCTCGGAAACGAGCCCAGCCTCGGCACGCCGTGGGTCTATCTATCCGCCGGCGAGCCCTGGCGCGCCCAAGAGATTCTGCGCGAAGCGCTGACGACGCTCTACAGCGACGCTCCCGATGGTCTTCCCGGCAACGACGATCTCGGCACGATGAGCGCGTGGTATGTCTGGTGCGCGATGGGCTTGTACCCGCAGAATCCCGCAATGCGCTACCTAAGTATTGGCGCACCGCTCTTCCGCTCGGTTCGCATCGAGTCTCCGATGGGTCTCACGCTCGAAGTCTCGGCGTCGAACGCCGCAACCGAGGCGCCATACGTCGAGGCGTTACGCGTCGACGGACGCACGAGCGACAAGAGCTGGATCGCGCTCCCCGACCGCGGAATGGTGCGGCTGGACGTCACGCTCGGCGCCACGGCCAACGAACGCTGGGCCACCGGCCCCGAAGATGCGCCCCCGTCGTACGCGCTGCGCACGCCGGCGTTTCCGACCGCGACGGCGGCGGAGTTCGTCAAGCCCGCAAATCCCATCGTCGTTCGAGCAGGCGACGCGCTCGAAACGCCGGTCGCGCTTGACGTCTCGAATCGGCTCGGCGAAACGGCGGCAGACGTCACCTGGCGCGCAACGCTCCCGCGCGGTTTGCACGTCGACGACTCGGGCGGAAGAGTTTCGGTCGCACCACGCGCAGAACGCGCGGTCGACCTTCGCTTCACCGCCGACGGAGCGCTGCGCACCGGCTACTACAACGTTCGCTTCGACGGCAACGCGCCGAACGGCGCGCGCCTCGAACACCTCGATCTGCCCGTACGCGTCACGCGCGGCGACGAGTGGCCGTCGATGGCATATGCGACCAATCGCTTCGGGAACAGCGTGACGCCAATCGATCTCACGACCGGCGTTGCGGCAAATGAAATCGCCGTGGGCGAAGAGCCGCGCGCCGCAGTGCTGAGCGGCGACGGAGAACGACTGTACGTCGTCGAGTCCGGTGCCAACGAGGTCGGCGTCGTCGATACGCGCGCCGGAAAGCGCACTGCGACCATCAAGACCGGCGGAACGCCCATGGATGCCGCGCTGACACCCGACGGCAAAACGCTATGGGTCGTAAGCAGCGACGACGGGACGGTTCAAGCGATCGACGCCGCCACGCTTCGGGCAGGTGCGATCGTGCACGTCGGCTCGCATCCTCGCGCGCTGGCGATCGACGCCGGCGGATCGACGCTCTACGTTAGCAACTCGTGGTCGAATAGCGTCACGCCGATCGACCTGCGCACGAACGCCGCCGGAGAGGATATCCCCGTCGGACTGCGTCCCGCGGGCGTTGCGATCGGCCTTGACGGCAAACGCCTCTACGTCGTCGACAGCGCATCGAACGACGTCACCGTCGTCGACCTCGACACGCGTCGGCCGGTCGCGCGCATCCCCGTTGGTGTGGATCCGCTCGCAATCACGATCTCGCCCGACGGCCGCGCTGCCTACGTCAGCAATCACGCCAACTCTACGATCACTCCGCTCGATCTGCAGAAGAACGCAGCCGCTGCACCGATCGAAGTCGGAGGCGCGCCCCTCGGCGTCAGCTTTACCGCCGACGGCAAGCGGGCGCTCGTGCTGCTCTCGCGCGACAACGCGGCCGTGTTTGTTGACGTCGCTGCTGGGCGCGCCGGCGATCCGATTCGGCTCGGAAACGGACCGTATGGCATCGCCGAGCCTCCGGCGGAGCGCTAACTCTTGGGCTCGTCGAACTGCGGAATCGCGTCGCCATCGAGGAACGCGGAAAACTCGCCGGGCGAAAACTGCAGGCCGGCCCAAAATTGGCCGAACTCACCATACCGGGCGCTGGCTTCGTCAAACCGCATCTCGTAGACGAGCTTCTTGAAAACCAGCGGGTCGTCGGCGTAGAGATCGACGCCCCATTCGAAATCGTCGAAACCGACGGAACCCGAGATCACTTGTGTGACGCGCCCGTGATACGAACGCCCGACGACGCCGTGTTCGCTCATCATCTTGGCGCGCGCTTCAAAGCCGAGCATATACCAGTTTTGCACCTCGCCGCGCCGCTTGCTCATCGGATAAAAACACTGATACCGGCGCGACGGAATTCTGGCCCACAAGCGTGGTTCGATATATGGGCTCTCGCCTTGCTTGCGAATGAGTTCGTCGAAGGCCGCAATCCATTCCGGCGATTGCGGCGGCAGCCCGCGCTGGTTCAGCTCGGCGTGAATCTTTCCGGTGGCGTCGTAAAGGCCAACCTCGAGCACCGAGACGTACGATCCGCGCAGCGCGAGAAATTCGCGCAGCTCGAGTTTGTCCACTAGCGTCTGAGCGTAGGCAAGCCCATCGAACGTGCGCGCGTAATGGGTGAGCATGAGATCGCCCTTATTGCCGACGATCTGTGTCAGACCGACGTCGCCGTCCTCGCTTCCCTTGAGATGGTCGACGAGATCGGCTGCGTGGCCCGCGTATTTGTTGCGCCGTTTCTCCGGCAGCGAATCCCAGGCGCGCCGGTCGAATGCAAACATGCGATGGAGAATCCACCAACCTTCGAGCGATTCGGGGACGTTTGGGTCGCGCATGTTCTTTGCCGGTTCGTGCTAGGAGCCTACGGGCTCCTAGCTGCGAGCTAATACTTTCGCGCGCTTCACTTCGGCTTCGACTTCGGCCTCGAGGCGGTCGGGATGCTCGCGATACTTCGCCCAAAGGGGCGGAGTATGCGCGATGTCGTTGAGGACCCGCGCGTATACGGCATTGACGGGCACCGGCACGCGATGCTCGAGTCCGGCGACCGCGACCGCCCCGTTGAGCACGTCCACCTCGGTCCGAGGCTTGGAGCGCCGCAGGTCGATCAACAGAGAGGGCGGCTTGGTTCCGCGCGCGCCCGCGATGCTGTGGGCCAAAAGGGTTCGCGCGACCGGGCTGGGCAAATTCGCGACGCCGAAGAGCGCGCGGACCGGATAGCGAGGCAAATCGATCGGTTCGATCGCTAACGCCTGCATCACCGCGCGGACCTCACGAATCATCCGAATTTCCAGGGTGAAGATTTTGTCGAAGTGGACGAAGCGGTTTGGCAAGACGTTGAGGATTGCGCAGCTGGCATTTGCGACGACGTTGAGTGCGAGCTTGCTCCATTTCAGCGAGCGCCAGTCCTCGACGACCTTGACGACTAATCCGGTGCTCGCAAAGGTAGCGGACAGCCAGTTGTAGGCGTTGGAGCCGATCGGCGCGAGCGCCAACCCTCCATCCTTTGTCGCCCGCGCGTTGCCGTCGCGGTCCCGGCCAACCGGCGTCGTCAACGCAGCCGCCACGACATTGTCGGCGCCGAAGGCCAGCGCCAATTTCTCCTCGTTGCCGACGCCGTTCTGCGGCGACACGAAGACGCACTTTTCCGGATAGGCGATTGCTTTGCGCAGCGTTTCGATGGCGCCGTCCGTATCGTACGCTTTGGTCGCGACGATCGCAACGTCGGCATCGTATGGCTCGACTTTATCTAAGGTACGCGGGGCGTAGCAAACGTCGACCGAAACGACGCGCAGCAAGTCTCCGAGATACGTGCCGACCGCGCCTTTGCCGACGATATAGACTTTCACGAAACGACGCCCGTGGAACCGAAACCTCCCTCACCGCGAACGGTCGGCGGCAGTTCGTCTACAACTTCAAATGAGGCGCGCGAGACCGGCGCCACAACGATTTGCGCGATGCGGTCGCCGCGATGGATCATCACCGGCACCGTCCCGAGATTCGCTAGAACGACGTGGACTTCACCACGATAATCCGCATCGATCGTGCCCGGCGCGTTGAGACATGTGACACCATCGCGGATCGCCAGGCCGCTGCGTGGACGCACTTGCGCCTCGTAGCCGGGCGGCACCGCGATCGAAAAACCGGTTGGAACCAGCGCCCGCGCTCCAGGCAGCAGTGTAAGCTGCTCTCGAATTGCGGCGCACAGGTCGGCACCCGCCGCATGCTCGCTCATATAGGCCGGCAATGGCAGTCCCTCGCCCCGCGAGAGACGTTGGACGCAGACGCGCACCCGCTCCATTTAACGGCCGATAGCCATTAGAGCTGGGCGAGCTCTTCGCGAAAGCTTTCGATATCGCGAAAAGACCGGTAGACGCTCGCAAACCGAATGTACGCGACTGGATCGAGCTTTCTCAGCGCTTCCATGAGCCGCTCGCCGACCGTGGCGGCAGGCACCTCGCTCTCGCCGCGAGCAAAAAGCTCGCGTTCGAGATCGGCCGCCACCGATTCCATCTGCCCCTCAGAAATCGGGCGCTTCTCGCACGCCTTGCGCAGGCCGGTTAGAATCTTGTCGCGGCTGTACTGTTCCCGCCGGCCATCCTTCTTTACGACGAAGAGCCGCGGGACTTCCATGCGTTCGTACGTCGTAAAGCGGTGCTTGCACCGCGGGTCCAAACACTCGCGGCGGCGACGTACGACGGTCTCGTCGTCGCGAGAGTCGACGACGCGCGTCTCACTCTTGCGACAGGTCGGGCAAGTCAGTGGTAAGTCTCCCCCACGGCATATCTTGTGGGCGAACGTATTATACGTCACTAGCGGTGGGTAACGCAAAAAAAGGGCCGCTGTTAAACGGTCCCTTGTCCGTCCTGCCGCAAAGCCAATTGGCTTTTAGTCTAGACGACGGGCGGCGAAGTGTACCGAGGTACATCGGCCGCCCGGCACCGTCGACCGGGCTAAATCAGCCTGCGGAGCCGATTTTGAACATCTTCGTACCGCAGACCGGACACTTGCCTTCGGTCGCGGGTCGCCCGTTTTTCATCGTGATCTGAACCGCGTCTTTGATCTCGCGCTTGGCCTTGCACTTGACGCAATACGCTTCTGCTGCCAACTGAGCTACCTCCGTGGGCCCGCCTATTCCGTTGGGCGCGCCATATTCCCCCTCTTGCACGACCCGTGTCGCGACGTGATGGAGGCCGAGATGCAAGAGCCGACCTTCGAAAGCCGGGATCGGATCGAGGCCGCGCGCGCCGGCCGAGCCTTCGAGGTCGCGGCGCGGGGCCTCTGGTGCGCCGGCAGCTTGGAGGGCCTGGGGCGCCCTTGCGTAGCGATCGTGGGCACCCGAGCGGCAACGCCGTACGGCCGCCGGCTCGCTCACGGTTTTGCCGCCGAGTTGGGCCGATCCGGCTGTTGCATCGTCTCCGGACTGGCCCTGGGGATCGACGCCGCGGCGCACGAAGGGGCCCTGGAGGCGGGCGCGCCGACCGTGGGGATCCTCGGCAGCGGACACCACGCTTTCTTTCCGGATCGAAATCGCGGGCTGGCCGAGCGCATTCTCGCCGCCGGAGGTGCCGTTCTTTCGCCCTATCCGCCGGATCAGAAGGCCATGCCATGGCAGTTCCTGGAGCGTAACGAGGTGGTAGCGGCCCTTTCGGACGCCGTCCTGGTGGTGGAGGCTCCGGCCCGCAGCGGGGCCCTCAACACGGCAAGCTGGGCCGCCGGACGCATCCCGGTGCTCGCGGTGCCGGGGGACGTCGACCGCAAGCACGTTGCGGGATGCCACGCGCTGATCCGCGATGGGGCGATACTGGCCCGCGCCCCGTCGGACGTTCTCGAAGCGCTCGGTCGCCTCAATATCACGGTCACGGCGGAGGCGCTACCCGCCTACGTTCCGCATGACGCGGCCAGCGCGTCGGTGCTCCTGGCCCTCGAGAACGGGCCCCTCGACTTTGATCGAATCCTCGCGGAGAGCGGCATTTCTGCGCCGGCGGCGCTTGCCGCACTCTCCTGGCTCGAACTCGAAGGCGCAGTCGAATCGCGGGGCGCGACCGGCTATGCGCGGGTCGGAGTTCTACCGGGCGGCGAAGAGCATCCGCGATGAAACTCGACGACGCGCTGCGCGCTTTCGGCGATGCGACGGCCGCTGCCGTGAAGGAGCAGTACCCGGGGGTCGCGCCACAGGTTGCCTTCGAGGCGCCTCGCCGCCCCGAGTTTGGCGACTTCGCCTCCAACGTCGCCTTTTCGTTGGCCAAAGCCGCGCGGCGGCCCCCGCACGACGTCGCGAAACTGCTCGCCACGGAGGTTCTGCGCAACGCCCCGGAGCTTGCCGAAATCTTTACCGAGATCGTGCCCGTTGCGGGATTTATCAACCTGCGCGTCGCTCCGCAAATTTGGCATGCCGAGCTATCCCGCATTTTGCGCGAGGACGAAGGCTTCGGGAAAACCCCGCCGCACGGCGCGCGCGTGTCGCTCGAGTTCGGCAGCGCAAATCCGACGGGACCGCTCGTCGTCGTTCAAGGGCGCTCGATGTCGATCGGCGCGACGCTTGCCAACGCAATGCGTTTCTGCGGGTACGAAGTTTTTGTCGAATGGATCATCAACGATGCGGGCGGCCAGCTCGACGCGCTGGGACGTTCGATCTACGCGCGCTATCGTCAAACGTTCGAACCCGAGTTTCCCTTACCCGAGGACGGCTATCCAGGCGAATATCTGATACCGATCGCCCAGCGCATCCGGCAGCGGGACGGCGACCGCTGGATCTCGTCGCCGGAAGCGGACTGGCTTGCGTACTTCTCGACCGCCGGCCGCGACGAGCTCGTTGCACAGCAACGGCGGACGGCCGCCCGATTCGGCGTGG